>JABBZI010000329.1 GCA_012955965.1 Clostridioides difficile | reverse complement strand
CCAGTAATAGTTAGTGATATAGTTACAGAGTTACAAGCAGGTCTTGACTATGCACTTACAATAGGTTATCCAGTAGTTGTAAGACCAGCATACACATTAGGTGGAACTGGTGGAGGTATAGCTGATACTGAAGAAGAATTAAGAGAAACTCTTACACATGGATTACAATTAAGTCCAGTAGGTCAAGTTCTTCTTGAAAAGAGTATAAAAGGTTGGAAAG
>JABBZI010000328.1 GCA_012955965.1 Clostridioides difficile | reverse complement strand
ACGTTCGAGTTGCTGACGTCTAAAAATAGCCTTGATTCTCGCTACAAGTTCCATTGTATTAAATGGTTTTGTCATGTAGTCATCGCCACCAATGGCAAGTCCTGATAACTTATCGTAATCACCAGTTTTGGCCGTCAGAAATATGATAGGGGTTATAGTTTTCCTGCGTATTTTCGTACATAGGTCAAATCCACAATAATCTGGTAGCATTACATCAAGAA
>JABBZI010000327.1 GCA_012955965.1 Clostridioides difficile | reverse complement strand
TCAGTAGTACCAGATTACTGTAAAGCAACTTTTGATAGAAGATTATTAGTTGGAGAAACAAGAGAAGGAGTATTAGCTCCAATACAAGCATTATTAGATGAAATGATGAAAGAAGATGCAGAATTAAATGCAAAAGTTTCTTATGCAGTTGAAAAAGCTGATTGTTACACAGGAAATACTATAGAAAGTGAGAGATTCTTTCCAGGTTGGTTATATGATGA
>JABBZI010000326.1 GCA_012955965.1 Clostridioides difficile | reverse complement strand
GAATTAGAGTGGCTTAAAGAACCTGACAAATTTTCACTACAAAATACCTTAAAAGATTTAGAAAACGCATATAAAAAATTCTTTAAAGAAAATGCAGGATTTCCTAAATTTAAATCAAAGAAAACTAATAGATTTTCATATAGAACTAACTTTACAAATGGAAATATTATGTACTTTAGTCAATATATAAAATTACCTAAACTTGGTATGGTTAAAGTAAG
>JABBZI010000325.1 GCA_012955965.1 Clostridioides difficile | reverse complement strand
TACATACTTTTTAACTTCAAATGTTGTATTTGCTACTGAGTCTGTAGCTCCTGTTCCAGATACTGCTCCTGCTTTAACTAATACACTTACATTATCTAAATCATTTTGTACTGCTGGATTTGCTGTTCCTGATACTGTTACTGTTATTGTATTCGCTGATGTATTCCCTACTGCTGTATAATCTAATCCTGATGGTAATCCTGTTACTTCAACATTCGCTT
>JABBZI010000324.1 GCA_012955965.1 Clostridioides difficile | reverse complement strand
CCTACTGCTGTATAATCTAATCCTGATGGTAATCCTGTTACTTCAACATTCGCTTTTACATCTCCATTTTTTACTGTTCCTTTTGTTAATGTTAATACATATGTGTTATCTGATGGGTCTACCATTTCATCACCTGATGCCATTTTTATTTGTTTATCTGTCGCATCAAAAGTTAATTCACCTACTATTTGTATTACATACTTTTTGACTTCAAATGTTGT
>JABBZI010000323.1 GCA_012955965.1 Clostridioides difficile | reverse complement strand
ATGTGGAAGAAGAAACTGAGAAAAAGAAACAAAAAAGTTATGGAAGTTATGAAAAGAAAAAAGAGGCTGAAAAACATTTAATTGAAATAAAATCGACTATAAACAATAATATGTTTGTTGCTCCAAGAGATATAACATTTGTAGATGCATGTTATAAATACATTGTGACAAATGGTAACAATTGGTCTCCTTATACAATTGTGAATAGGAAATCTTGGATTA
>JABBZI010000322.1 GCA_012955965.1 Clostridioides difficile | reverse complement strand
AAAGTTGCAAGACTTCAAGAACATATAGCTAATCGTCGAGAGGATTTTCTACAAAAACTATCTACTAAATTAATACGAGAGAATGATATTATTTGCATAGAGGATTTACAAGTAAAGAATATGACTAGAAATAGTAAATTATCTCGTTTAATTTCTGATGTGTCATGGTCAGAATTTGTTCGTCAATTAGAATACAAGGCTAATTGGTATGGTAGGCAAATT
>JABBZI010000321.1 GCA_012955965.1 Clostridioides difficile | reverse complement strand
GTTGTCGTTCACATAAGTTCGCTACTACCTATGCAGTTCTCTTATGAACTTCTTACACTTTCATGTAAGCACAGACTATATCTTATCCTTCGGCGTTATCCGTTAAGGTCTACCCACTTCCACTACCGATAACTTGTAGTGTACTTCCCTCAAGAGGAATAGTCGTTGAAGTTTCTCCTATTTGGAGCTTACCTGCTGATTGCCCATTTTAAAGTACTTAGG
>JABBZI010000320.1 GCA_012955965.1 Clostridioides difficile | reverse complement strand
GTACTTGAACATCAAGATATTTTTTTAAATCAAGAGACACACCTTCTAATAAATTTTCTAAGAAATCTGTTTTATGACGAAGACACTTTCTTAAATTTAATAATTTACCTTTATTAAGAGCTAAAGACAAATTTTCTCTAACTGTCATAGAAGGACAAGTTCCTAGGCTTGGGTCTTGAAAAACTCGGCTCACTATTTGAGTCCTTTTGTATTCAGCTAAAT
>JABBZI010000031.1 GCA_012955965.1 Clostridioides difficile | reverse complement strand
ATTGTGCAATATTCCCCACTGCTGCCTCCCGTAGGAGTTTGGACCGTGTCTCAGTTCCAATGTGGCCGATCACCCTCTCAGGTCGGCTACTGATCGTCGCCTTGGTAAGCCGTTACCTTACCAACTAGCTAATCAGACGCGGGTCCATCCTGTACTGGCTCACCTTTGATATTTAAGAGATGCCTCTCAAATATATTATCCCGTATTAGCATACCTTTCGGTATGTTATCCGTGTGTACAGGGTAGGTTACCCACGCGTTACTCACCCGTCCGCCGCTCTTTACCGAAGTAAATCGCTCAACTTGCATGTGTTAGGCACGCCGCCAGCGTTCATCCTGAGCCAGGATCAAACTCTCAAATAAAAGTTTATCAGGCTCAGATACTATTGTTATCAAAATATCTGGCTTTATGGTTTGTTTCTTGTTTTATAAATTAACCTACTGTTTAATTTTCAAAGTTCATTTTTCATGTTTGCCCTTTTCTTAAGGACAAGTAATACTATATCATCTTAAAAATATTTCGTCAACACTTTTTCAATATTTTTTTATTTTTTTATTTTTAAAAAGGTTATAGCTCTTTGTTTTTTTTAATAAATTTAATTAAAACTAATAGATATAACCCTTGATATTACAAGCAATACCTGCATATATAGTTTTACCTATTTTGCAATTTTATTTTCATAAGAATATGAATTAGCTCTGACTCTATCTGCCCAAACATTTATACTCTTAACCTTATTAACCTTAGTTGTACCTTCAAAGATATCCATTGCATCTTTACAAAAATATACCATAACATCAAGAACTAAGAATCCAACACAAAATAAACATAAAAAATCAATTACTTGAAACATCAGACATTCCCCCAATAATTTTTTATATATAGTATTCTCAGAAATTATTCCTTTTACCTTCTCAAAAATTATTCTAAATATTTTCATAATAAATTACTTTCAATCATATTTTCTAAATATAGAATCTCAATCAACAAAAATTAATATCATTTTCTAATATTTGTTGGTAATTTATAAATTAAATATCTAAAAAATTATTTGTAACATATAAAAAGCATTCTACATTGACATTTTAAATAAAATAAAGCTATTTATTGCTAATTTAACAGCTATACTTAATTTAAAACTTAGTAGAATGCTTATATTTTTTAGTTCTCTTCTTCTTTATTTGGATTATTATCAATAGGTTTCATAGTAGGGAATAATAATACATCTCTTATAGATGGAGAATTAGTTAATAACATAATTACTCTATCTATACCTATTCCTAACCCTCCTGTAGGAGGTAAACCTACCTCTAATGCTTTTAAGAAATCTTCATCCATTTCAAAAGCTTCATCATCACCTAATTCTCTTTTTCTCAATTGGTCCATAAATCTTCCCTTTTGATCAATTGGGTCATTAAGCTCAGAAAACGCATTAGCTAATTCCCATTTATTAGCAAATGCTTCAAATCTATCAGTTCTTCTTGGGTCTTCATTGTTTCTCTTAGATAATGGAGATACTTCAACTGGATGATGAGTTATAAATGTTGGTTGGATTAATTTATCTTCCCCAAACTCTTCAAATAAAGCATTTATTACTTCTCCTCTTCTCATTCCAGGTTTTATTTCTATGCCTTTTTCTTTAGCAACTTCTAACGCTTCTTCGTCTGTATCTATAGTAGAAAAGTCTATCCCAGAATATTCTTTAACACACTCTTCCATGCTCATTCTTTTCCAAGGAGGTGTAAAGTTTATTTCTGTTCCTTGATAGTTAATTATCATACTTCCTGTAGCAACTTCTGCCATATGTGCAATAACATTTTCTGTTATTTCCATCATATCAGTATAATCAGCATATGCTTGATATAATTCTATTGCAGTATATTCAGGATTATGTTTTAAATCCATACCTTCATTTCTAAACATTCTTCCCATTTCATAAACTTTATCAAACCCACCAACAATAAGTCTCTTTAAATATAGCTCATTAGCTATTCTTAAATACATTGGTATATGTAAAGTATTATGATTAGTTATAAATGGTCTAGCATTTGCTCCACCTGCTATAGTATTTAATATTGGAGTCTCAACTTCTAAAAATCCTCTATCATCTAAATATGTTCTCAATGCTTTTAGTGCTTTTGTTCTAGTTAAAAAAGCATTTTTTACTTCTGGGTTTACTATTAAGTCAACATATCTTTGTCTATATCTTAATTCTTGGTCTTTTAATCCATGGTATTTTTCTGGTAGTACTTGTAAAGATTTACATAGTAATACTACAGATTTAGCCTTTACAGATATCTCACCTCTTTTAGTTCTAAATATTTCCCCTTCAATTCCAACTATATCTCCAATATCATATGTTGAAAATACACTATACTCTTCTTCCCCTATAGCATCTAGTCTTACATAAGATTGAATTCTTCCTTCTTGGTCTTGAATATCTATAAAACCAGCCTTACCTTGTATTCTCTTGCTCATTATACGTCCTGCTATTTTTGTAGTTTCACCTTCAAGAGAATCAAAGTTATCTTTTATCTCAGTAGAATAATGAGTTCTATCATATCTACTTTCTTTAAAAGGATCTCTATTTGATTCTTGTAATTTTTTTAGTTTATCTCTTCTTACTTGAAGTACTTCACTAAGGTCTTCTTGAATTTGTGCTTCTTCATTGCTTTGTTGATTATTTTTCATTTTTTTCCTCCAGGTTATCTTCTTATTTCTAATATTTCAAACTTCGCAACTCCATCAGGAACTTGCACTTCTACAATCTCTTTTACAGCTCTACCTAAAAGTGCTTTCCCTACAGGAGATTCGTTTGATATTTTACCATCATATGGGTCTGCTTCTGTCGAACCAACTATAGTATATTCAACATCTTCATCAAATTCTAAATCCTTAACTTTAACTATTGATCCTATTGTAACAACATTAAGGTCTATTTTGCTTTCATCTATGATAACAGCTTTTCTAACCATATTTTCTAATTTTAAAATTCTTTCTTCAACTTGTGCTTGTTCCTTTTTAGCTTCATCATACTCAGCATTTTCAGATAAATCACCAAAAGATATAGCAACCTTTATTCTCTCTGCAACTTCTTTTCTCTTTACAACCTTTAAGTTTTCTAATTCTTCTTCTAATTTATCATATCCCTCTTGTGTCAATAAAAACTCTTTATTTTCTTCCATTATAAATACAACTCCTTCACAGATTTCTTAGGAATTTTCCTAATTATATTTTAAAAATTTTATAATCTTTTTTTAATTTATGCGCTATATTATAAGTCACTATTATTTTTATGTCAAGGAGTCTTCCATATAGTACTCCAATTTCGACACAACTTCTTGATAGTCTTCTATTTTGTTAATTTCGTCCCTTAATCTTGCAGAATTTCTAAGTCCTTTTAAATACCAAGCGATGTGTTTTCTCATTTCCCTTACAGCTACATACTCTCCATGTTCTTCTACTGCAAGTTTTAAATGCTTAATGGCAGTACTTATTTTTTCGTTAAGAGTTGGCTCTGGCAAAATCTCACCTGTGTTCATATAATGGTTTATTCTTTTGAATATCCATGGATTCCCTTGAGCACCCCTACCTATCATTATAGCATCACAACCAGTTTTGTCTAACATATTTATTGAATCTTCTATTGTAAATACATCTCCATTTCCTATAACAGGTATGCTTAAATTTTTCTTAATTTCTGCAATTATATTCCAATCGGCTTTACCTGTATAAAATTGTTCTCTAGTTCTTCCATGTATTGCTAAAGCACTTATTCCACAAGCTTCCGCTATCTTTGCTATTTCAACAGCATTTACACTATTGTCATCCCACCCTTTTCTTATTTTTAAAGTTACTGGCTTTTTTGAATTCTTCACCACTGCCTTTAATACCTTCTCAGCAAGCTTAGGATTTTTCATAAGTGCCGACCCATCTCCATTTTTGACTACTTTTGGAGCTGGGCATCCCATATTTATATCGAGAATCTCATTTGAATAATCATTCATTATCTCTGCTGCTCTTCCCATAAAATCTGGCTCTGAACCAAATATCTGAACAGCTACTGGATGTTCTTCCTCTTCTATCTTAAGCATTTTTTTAGTATTTTCATCATCATAACAAAGCGCCTTACCATTTATCATTTCTGTATATAAAAGTCCACAACCTTGTTCTTTACAAATTAATCTAAATGGTAGGTCTGTTACTCCTGCCATAGGTGATAGAAAAACTTTATTTTTCAATTCTAAATTTCCTATTTTCATTACTTTTCTCCTATTTTTTTCCTTTATTCTATGATTTAAGTTTAAATCCTATATTTCCTCATTATAATATACCACATAAAGCTAGGAAACTATCATAAAAAGGGAATTGGATATATAACCCAATTCCCTGTATATTAATTATTCTTGGTTTTTTTCATATATTATTCTCAATCCTTCTAGTGTTAAAAAACCATCTACATAATCTATACTTTTTGTCTCTGAAGCAATCAGTTTAGCTAATCCACCTGTAGCTATAACTTTAACATCATCACAATTTAATTCTTTCTTCATCATGTTTATTATTTTATCCACTAAACCAACATATCCATAAATTATTCCAGATTGCATAGCTGATACAGTACTTTTACAAATAGTCATACCTGGTTTAGTTAATTCTACCCTAGGTAATTTAGACGCACTTTGAAATAAAGCTTCACTAGATATTTTTATTCCTGGTGCTATCGTTCCACCTAGATATTCACCTTTTTCAGAGATAGCGCAAAACGTAGTTGCTGTTCCAAAGTCAACAAGTATACTTGGTGCTCCATACTTTTCTATACCTGCTACAGCATTGACTATTCTGTCTGCGCCAACTTGCTTTGGATTATCATATTTTATATTTAGACCTGTTTTTATGCCTGGACCTACTATCAATGGATGTTTTTTACAGTATTTTATACAAAAGTTTTCAAGAGAATGCATAACATTTGGTACTACAGATGATATTATCACATCATTAATAGAACTTATATCCACATTATCATACTCAAATAAACTACTTATCAGGATTCCATATTCATCAGATGTCTTTTCTCTATCTGTTTTGATTCTCCAATAATTAACTAATTTATCACCTTTATATATACCTAAAACCATATTAGTATTTCCAACATCAAATACTAGAAGCATATGTCATTAACCTTCTTTCTATTTTTTGCTTTTCTTAAGTACAGTGGCAACGGCAGCTACTACTAAAGCTCCTACTATTGCTTCTGGTACTCCATTTGCTGCGGCAAGAGCCATTATTACTTTTCCTGCTGAACCACTTTGACCCATTGCATGAAGATATTTGTCAGCATATAAGACATATATCATTCCTAAAACTCCAGCTGTATTTAACAAGGAACCTATAGCTCCTGTAATTAAACCTGATATGTATACCTTATTTGTAGCCTTAATTATTAGCTGATATACATAATAAGCCAATATACCTATCATAACTCTTGGTAATATTGAAACTAACGGATTTATAAAAACAAAGGATGTTATGGTTGGATTTATTATAGCATTTAAGAGACTTGATACTCCAAATATAAATCCTATCGCACCCCCAACTATTGGCCCTTCTATAATAGCTCCAATAATAACTGGTATATGCATTATAGTTGCTTTTGTAGGTCCAACTGGAATAAATCCCAATGGAGTCATAGATAGCATAATAGAAATAGCTGATAGTACTCCTATTATAGTCATTTTTCTTACATTTACTTTTCTTACTGATGCACTTGTGTTCATCATAAAAAATACACCTCCGTTCCAGCTCATAACGATGCCGGACTACTTAATTTTTTCGTTTTTTGGTCTTTTTTCTTATATTTCTGAGTCAAGCTACCATTCTAGGATGCCCGCTCTAACAAGAATAATTTTATCAAGATGAGTTGCTATTGTCAACAATTTGACAAGAAAAATATGCTAATTTCATCATATTTCTCGTTTTTTTACTATATCTTTATACGCTATTATATTTTCTACACTATCCGCTTTTTTTACTGCATTTATTATACTTTTTTCCACAGCCTCTACAGCTAATGAACCTAATAATGTTATATCTGCTTCTATTTCTCCTGTTGATATTGTGAATATTGTATCTCCATCATGAGGTGTGTGAATAGGAAAAATAGCTTTAGCATATCCATCATGTCCCATTTGAGATATCTTTTTACATTCAGCTTTAGTTAGCTTAGCATTTGTTGCAATTACCCCAATTGTAGTATTATCTATACTAAATCCACCCTTACTTTCACCTTGTTTCATTAACTTATATGTATCAATAGTTTCTGTCTTTTTATCATTTAAAGCACCTGCTATAACTTCACCATTTTCATAAACATCTCCAAGAGCATTTACAGCAACCAATGCAGATACAATTAAACCACTATCCAATTTTATGGAATAACTACCTATACCACCTTTCATGGCATATTCCTGACCTCTTATCTTTCCAACAGTGGCTCCACATCCTGCTCCATAATTTCCTTGATTTAAAATATCCTTACTTGCGACTTCACAAGCTTTATAACCCATTTGTAAATCTGGTCTGCACTTAAAATTTCCTGCTCCTAAATCAAATAACACCGCTCCAACAACTATAGGTACTTTTCCAACACCAACATCAAATCCAATTCCTTTTTCCTCTAAGAATCTACTTACACCACAAGTGGATTCAAGACCATATGCTGAGCCTCCAGCTAAAACGACTGCATGAACTTTTTGAACCATATTCACAGGGTCCAATAAATCGGTTTCTCTAGTTCCTGGAGCAGAACCTCTTACATCAACACCACAAGTAGCTCCCTCTTCACATATTACTACTGTACATCCAGTAAGACCTTCTGTATCCTCCACTTGCCCAACCTTTAGACCTTCTACATCCAAAATATTATTATACATATCCTTTTTCTCCTCTTATAGAAACTTCACCTGAAATGATTTCTTTTACACTTCCATCGCTACTTTGAACTAGCAGATTTCCATCCTCATTTATGTCTAAACATTTCACTAATTCCTTATCAGTGCCTTTTAATACATATATATTTTTATCTATAATTGCAGAATAATCTCTACATACTTTTAAAGTTTTTTCTTTAGAATTATTCACGATATAATCTAAATATAATTTTTCAAATTCAGTCAATACATTTCTAACAATATCTACTCTAGATAATTTATATCCCTCTTTATACAGTGATGTAGCTTTCTCGGCTATTTCTGGTTCAAAATCCATTATCTTAACATTTATTCCAATTCCAAGGACAACATAGTTTGTTCTTTCAATCTCAGCAGATAACTCTGTTAATATACCACATATTTTCTTACCATTTAAAATAACATCATTTGGCCATTTTATTAAAGTGTTTGCTCCTAAATTATTTAAAGCCTTCGTTACACTTGCTCCTGCTATTAAAGTTATAAAGGGGGCCTTAAATGGCTCCATATCCGGTTTCAAAATAATACTCATCCAAACTCCCTCATGAGGTTTGGAATCCCATGTTCTACCCAATCTACCTTTTCCCATATCCTGGTGTTCACTTAAAATCACAGTTCCATCTATATTATTTGTAGCTATTCTTTTCGCATATTCATTAGTTGAATCTATAGTTTCAAGATGTACGATATTCTTTCCAATAAACTCTGTGCCTAATTTATAGTAAATATTCTGCGGACTTAATAAATCAGTTGGGTTTTCTGATAATCTATAACCTTTCTTATTTACAGATTCTATATTATATCCTTCTTCTTTTAGGGCTTTCATATGTTTCCATATAGCTGCGCGTGATACCCCTAGTTGTTTTGATAATTCTTCTCCTGAAATAAATTCAGATTTATTATTTAATATAATTTCTATTATCTTATCTCGCATATTTCACCTCTAATATGACATGCTTTCATGACTTATTTTCTTCTAATAAATAATTATACATTATTAATAGACTTTTAATACTATTAATTTTAAATTTCCTTTTCAATATATTATCATAATCAGATTTATATTTTATATAAATAATTTATTATTTTACTTAAATCTTTGTAAAATAATAAAAAAACTGAAAGTATCAATCAAATTAACACTTGCAAATATATTTTGCTCAGTAATTTAATATTATACTTTCAGTTTTAGCATTTAATTCTCAACCGATAATAACCTTAAAACAATCAATATTTTAAAACTATTTATCTTCATCAGATTTATTATCTAAATTTTTATTTATATCAATAACATTGTTTCTTTCTACTTCATCTTTTTCTAATTTTATAGTCAGTTGTTCTTCAACTTCTTTAGGAGAATTTTCCTCTGTAATTGCATTTTCAATATCATTTAGTGGTAATTCTTTATTGAATGCTTTTACAAATTGTTCTGCATCTAAAGTTTCATATATAAGTAATGCTTGTGCTACATACTCTAATCTATCCATATTTTCTTGTAGTATACTTCTTGTCTTATCATATGCACCATCAACTATACGTTTTGTTTCTTGGTCTATCTCAAAGGCAACTTCTTCAGAATAATTTCTCTTACTTGAAAAACTATTGCCTAAGAATACTTCATCATCACTGTCAAATGACATTGGACCAAGCTTAGAACTCATCCCATATTTTGTTACCATGCTTCTTGCAGTAGCTGTAACTCTTTCTAAGTCATTTGAAGCACCTGTAGATACATCCTTAAGTACTAATTCTTCTGCTACTCTACCACCAAGTAAAACTACAATATTTTCTTTCATTTCATTTTTCGTAGCATAGAATTTATCTTCAACAGGAAGTTGCATTGTAAATCCTCCAGCTCTTCCTCTTGGTACTATTGTAACTTGGTGAACAGGGCTTACTTCTTCAAGTATATGAGCACAAACTGCATGCCCACCTTCATGATATGCTGTAAGTCTTCTTTCTTTTTCACTTATTACTTTTGATTTTTTAGCCACACCTGCTATAACCTTAGTTATAGCTTCTTCTATAGTATCCATCTTAATTTTCTTTTCTCTTTTTCTAGCTGTCAATATCGCAGCTTCATTCATTAGGTTCTCTATATCAGCAGGAGTAAATCCTGGTGTTCTTCTAGCTAACACATCCATTTTAACATCATCACTTAGTGGCTTATTTCTTGAATGAACTTTAAATATAGCCTCTCTACCTTTTACATCTGGTGTACCAACAACAACTTGTCTGTCAAATCTTCCTGGTCTAAGTAAAGCTGGGTCAAGTATATCTGGTCTATTTGTAGCAGCCATGATTATTATACCTTGGTTTACTCCAAATCCATCCATTTCAACTAGAAGCTGATTAAGAGTTTGCTCTCTTTCATCATGACCTCCGCCAAGACCTGCACCTCTTTTTCTACCAACTGCATCAATCTCGTCTATAAATATTATAGCTGGAGCACTTTTCTTAGCTTGTTCAAATAAGTCTCTTACTCTCGAAGCACCAACCCCAACAAACATCTCAACGAAATCAGAACCACTTATACTGAAAAATGGAACTCCTGCTTCTCCTGCAACAGCTCTTGATAGATATGTTTTACCAGTTCCAGGAGGACCTACCATAAGCATACCTTTTGGTATTCTTGCACCCAATTCAATATATTTCTTAGGATTCTTTAAAAAGTCTACTACTTCTTGTAAATCTTCTTTTTCTTCATCCAATCCAGCTACATCCTTAAATGTAACTCTAGTTTTTTCATCATCTTTATGAACCTTAGCCTTTGATTTACCAAAGCTCATAACTTTTCCGCCTCCACCTTGAGACTGATTCATAAATACGAACCAAAGAATTACCATAAAGAATATTAACAGTAATGTAGGCAACATTTCGACAAACCAAGGTGTAGATGGCTTAGCTTCACCACCAAAAGTTAGTTTACCAGCCTTAGCTTGGTCTAACACCTCATCTGCAAGTTTATTTCCCATTACTTCTGTTGGAACATATGACTTAAACTTTGTATTTGTATCTTTTATAGTACCTTCTACCGAAGTTTGATTTACAAAGTATAATCTTGATATATTCTCATCAGTTAATTCTCTATACACTTCGGAGAATTTTAAATCTTTTATTTTTTCTGTAGGCTTACCTGAGAATTGAACTATACCCACTATAATTATAAAAACAAGTAGATAAAAACCTGCCCCTTTTAGCAACTTATTCAATATAGAAGCCCTCCTTTCATACATTGCTTTGCTCTATAATTTGTTAAAATTAACTTTTAATACTTCTTTTGTGCTTTCATCAATTTTATAATTCTCACTGATTTTATAATCTCCAACACATATTATTCCTTCACTGTCTGTGATTATAGGAATTTTGCACCTTTCTTCTCTTGGGATTTTTAAATCTATGAATAAATCTTTCACTTTTTTACTTCCCATAGCAAGTTTTATCTTATCACCTTGCCTTCTACTCCTTATTACTATACCCCCTTTTACCTTATTAAAATCAAACCCTTTAGATGAATTGTCTAATTTCATACTCTTATACCTATCGATACTCATTACTTGGGTCTCAATAATTTGTTTTAATTCTTTTATTTTAATAAACCCATTACTAGGTACATTGTAATAAAATTCAATCTCCTCATTAACAATTTCCTCATTGGTTAATATTATACTGTCTTTTTTTCTATAAACAAATATATTTCTTGGAAGAGTCAACATTTTATTTACTTTTGAATTATCTTCTAAAGACATTATATCCTCTATATGTCTTTGGTCAACAAAATTAGTATCTCCTAGTATATGTTTTATAGAATTTCTAAGAACTCTAACTTTGATAGCATCATGTAAGCAAATAAAATCGTCTAAATTTATCTCTACAAAGCCCTTCTCTTTTACACTTGAAACTTCTCTAAATTTAGCCTCTGCCTCTTTCTCAATATAATCGTTATCAATTTTTAAACTATTGCTCATCCTCACTATAGATTCTATTACATTTGAATTAAAATTATCCTTCATATATGGTAAAAGGTCTAACCTTATTTTATTTCTAGTGTATATATTTTCTAAATTTGTTTTATCTATTCTAGGATTTAAATTATAAGCTTCACAATAATCTTCTATATCACTTCTTTCCACATCCAATATTGGTCTAATTATACAATTATCTCTAATATAATCAATTCCCTTTAGACCTGTTAGACCTGTTCCTCTCATGATACGCATCATAACAGTTTCAGCTTGGTCATTAAGATTATGACCTATCGCTATCTTATTAGCTTTAATCTTATCCTTAATTTCATAAAACATTTCATATCTTAATTTCCTCGCTCCTTCTTCTAATGACAACCCCTTATTTTCACAATATTTTGGTACATTAATAGACTTTACAAAGAACACAATTCCCATTTCCTCACAAAGTTTAGATACATATAATGCATCTTTTTGAGCTTCTATTCCTCTTATCTGATGATTTAAATGTGCTGCATATATTTCTATATTAAAATCTTTTTTTAATCTATTTAGTACATGCAATAAACAAACTGAATCAGGTCCTCCAGAAAGACCTAAAACTATTTTATCGCCTTTTTGTATTAAATTATGTTTATTTATAGTACCTAGTACCTTATCAAATATCATATTTATCCCTCTTACACTTAGTTTTATTCACTTTTAAGTATACTTTCTATAAAAAAACGCTAAACCCTTGTATCAATTTTAAGAAATTAAAGTTTAATATAAATATAATAATACCAAATAAATTAAATAAAAGGTAGTTTTTTCACTACCTTTATAAAATTTCTAGAAAATAGCTATAGTTATTATTTAATACCTATGTATATATCTATTTTATTCCTACCTAAAAATAAATCTTGTATCTTTATATTATAGTCTATTTTCAATTTTATGTGTTCCCCTTCTTGTATATTTATATCCAGTTCCCTTGTATTAATATCAATTAATAAGGTACCTTGTGGGGTCACATATTTTGTAGTGCTACTTTCTCCACACTTAAACAACATTGTTGAGTTAATAGCACCAAACTTTTTGATACTAACTTCATCTTTAAGTATCTTTATAGTATTAGTTATTTCTATATTTTCTTCTTTTTCTTTGTAAATAACATATATTCCATCATTTTTATAAAAAATTTTACCAAAGGTAGTCATCTCTATGGTGTCCATATTTCCTTTTTCATCATATTGTCTAGTATTTATACTTATTTTTACACTCAACGATTTTTCCTCCATAGATTCTTCATATACGCTAATATTTTTGTATTTCTACTTTTTGAATCTTATCAATCTTTTTCTTTAAGAATTCTCTTGCTATATCCGAAAACTTCTCATGTATGTCTGATACATAATATTGATATGTTCCATGAACCTCTGTGTTATTTATCATACTTTGTACCTCTAAAATCGTTTTTAAATCTTTAGCAGTCTCTTTAGCTGGGTTAACTAGTTTTATATGTTCTCCGACTTCTTCACCTATTGTTCTCTTCAAGATAGGATAATGAGTACATCCTAATACTAAAGAATCTATATTTTTTTCTTTCAATTCTTGTAAATATATCTTTGCTGTCATTTTAGCTACTTCTGTATTTGCCCATCCTTCTTCAACAATAGGCACAAATAAAGGGCATGCTTTATTAACAATTTCTATACTTTCATCTATTTTAGATATTTCTAAATTATATGCTTTTGAACTTATCGTTCCCTCAGTTCCTATTATTCCTACAATTTTATTTTTTGTAGAACTTACAGCCGTTCTAGCTCCTGCTTCTATAACACCAATTATAGGTATATCATATTTTTCTTGAGCCTCTTTTAAACTTCTTGCAGTAGCAGTATTACACGCTATAACTATAGCCTTTACATCTTTAGTCTTTAAAAAGTTTATAGCTTGAAAAGTATATTTAATTATAGTTTCTTTAGATCTTGAACCATAGGGTATTCTAGCAGTATCTCCAAAGTATATTATATCCTCGTTTGGTAATATCTTCATTATCTCTTTTAGAACTGTTAATCCACCTAATCCTGAATCAAAAACTCCTATTGGCTTATTACTCATATTTATACAACACCTACTTTACATTTTTGTGTTTAACAACAACTTATTTATCGCTAAAATTTATATTTATATTCATAGTTAATATATTATTACCTAAGTGATTATTATAGTTTATTTTGCACAAAAAATAAAGGAGCTATCTCAAATTAGAAAATAATTTCTAGAAAAAGACAACTCCTTTCACTACTCAAAAATTTATATTTATTTTGCAAACACATGATTTCCTATTCTTAGATATGGACTTAGTCTATTTATCCATTTGCAAGTGGCTATTTCTGGATTCCAGAAATATACTGCTTTATTAGTTGGGTCACTTCCATAAAGTGCCTCTTGGGCTGCTTTACATGCCGAATCTGTTGGTGCCCTATTTATTGAACCATCAAGCACAACTGAGAAAGCATTTTTTTGATATATGACTTCTTCTATTGTGTCTGGAAATCTAGGGTCCAATATTCTATTTATTACTACAGCTGCTACAGCGACCTGTCCCTCATAGCTTTCTCCTCTAGCTTCTCCTGCAACCAACCTAGATAATAGCATCAAATCATCATTAGATAAATTTATGACTTCCTTCTTTGCTATATTTTCTTCTTTTTTATTTATTTTATTAACTTTCTCTGCTGGTTCATATGCAAATACCTCTTCAATAGGCATAAATATACAAGTCAAAGCTAATAGTATAGCCATCAGTTTACTCCACCTGTCCATGATTAAAACCACTCCTTACAATCTTATTTTTAAAACTTTTCCTCTAAATCTTTTACTACTTCAAGTACTTTAAACTTAATTTTTACTCTACTTGTTTTCTTTGGTGTATCTTGTTTTATCAACTTATATTCCTTATCAGTTAATACCTCTTTCAACTTATCATCTGTAGATTTATCTATTACTCCATTAGATTCATCAACAAAGCATAATGGAGGAAACATAACACACCACCAATTTTTTCCTTCACCTTTTCCAATGATAATTTTTAAAGCTTTATATTCACCTGCTGGAAGAACTATATTAGAATATTGTTTAGTAGGAAAATTGCTATATTGTATACCTACCTTCACATTGTAATTATATCCATTTTCAAGAATAATATTTTTACTTATTTCTTCCAAACTTCTATATTCTCTTTTTATAATTGCTTCACTTTCTTCTATACTTTTTGAATTTTGAAGCTTTGGTTGTAGATATTTTATCACTTCATCTCTAACTTTTAATTTAAGTGCTTGGTCTTCATCTGTATTACTATTCGCTATAACATGAAATCTTATTAATTTATCTTTATAGTCTTTTGATATATTATCGACTTTTTTTACTTCCCCATTTATTACTATTGTCATTATTGATATAACTGATATAAGACTTAATATTAATAATCCCAATCTAATCTTAACTTTTCTCATTGAAAATTCCCCCTTAAGATAAATTTATATCATCAATTATGTCCAATTTAAATTAATTTATTCATACTATTTTTTAATATTAATAAAAAAAGCTATTTTAAAATGATTATAATCATTTTAAAATAGCTTTTTTTACTTTATATATTATAAGTCTTTATTAATCATAGCCTTATCTATCATAAACTGTTCTGCTTTCTCTATATGTTCTGTAGCGTACTGTTTAGATAACTCACTATCTCCTTTAATTATGGCATCAAGTAAATATCTGTGTTCCTCAACAATATTATGCGATGTATCATAATCAGACATGTAAGTAACTCTAAACCTATATACTTGTTCCCATAATGAGTTTATCAATTGGATTAATTTTTTATTGTTTGTTGCTTTAAATATACATTCATGAAATTCTACATCAAGTTTTAATAATGAATCTACATCACATTCTAAAGTGCTTTTTTTAAAGTCTTCTGATATATCTTCAAGCTTTTTAATATCTTCATCACTGATTCTTTCAGCTGCAAGATATGCTGCTAAACCTTCTAAGCTAGCTCTCACTTCTAATACATCCATAATATCTTTTAATGACATATTTGCTACATAAGCACCTTTTCTAGGCAACATAACAACTAAACCTTCTAATTCAAGCTTTCTTATTGCCTCTCTTACTGGAGTTCTACTTACTCCTAATTGCTCTGCTAGCTGTACTTCCATTAGCCTTTGACCAGGCTTTAATTTTCCTTCTAAGATTGCTTCTCTTAAGTTTTCAAAAACTACATCTCTTAATGGCTTGTAGTTATCCAAGTTCAGTTTAGTTAAATTCTCCACAAATTTCAACCCCTTTTTGACTGCTATTAACAACATATACCTGTTTATATTTTTTTAATAATTCTTTTTTTCCAATTAGAGCATCTTCTTTACTTTCAAATAATCCAAAAACTGTAGGACCACTTCCACTCATCATAGAACCTAAAGCATTATTTTTCATCATAACTTGCTTTATATTATCTATTTCTTCATGCTTACTTATAGTAACATTTTCAAGAACATTTACCATGTTTTCTGATAAAGCTTTTATGTCTTCAGATTTTAAACACTCTATCAAATATTTATTATTTGGTCTTTTTTTAATATTATTCAAATCTAACCCTTGATAAACTTCCTTAGTAGAAACAAATAAGTCTGGCTTACATATCAATATATTTGTATCACATGGCAAACCTTTGATATCAGTTAGCTTTTCTCCAACTCCTTGAGCTAAAGCAGGTTGTCCTGATATGCAAAATGGAACATCTGCCCCTAAATTAAATCCTATTTCTTTTAATTCATCTTCAGATAATTCAAGCTTCCATAATTGATTTAGACCTACTAATACTGCGGCCGCATTAGAACTTCCTCCAGCCATTCCTGCTGCTACAGGGATATTTTTTTCTATAAATATTTCTACACCTTTTTTTATATCAAATTTATTCTTAAGTATTTTAGCGGCTTTATAAACAATATTATCTTCATCTAAAGGAATATCTAAACTAGTGCTTTTTACCTTTATTTCATCTTCATCCAATCCTTTTACTTTTACTATATCGTATAAATCTATCGTTTGCATTATCATTTCAACAAAATGATAACCATCTTGCCTTTTTCCTAAGACATCAATGGATAAATTTATTTTTGCCTTACTTTTTAGTTTTATAAAATCCATTCTATCCTCCTTGTTTAAAGAATAATGCATCACTAACAATAATATTATACTACAAAAAATAAAATAATAGGGTATTATAATACCCTATTATACTTAATTACTTTAAATTTTTTAATATTAATCTACTAATACGACTTTTTTTTCTAAAATAAGACACTTACCAGGCTTAATTGGTTCATCAAGTTTTATATCATTAAGCTCTGCAATTTCATTTTCTGTTGTATTGTATTTTTTTGCAATGTTCCAGAAAGTATCACCATCTTTACATATATATACAATTATACTAGGTGCTTTAGATAAGTCATATACACCTTGGTCTTCACCTTTTATGATGAAGTTTTCTGCCTTTTTGTCTAGTGCCTCAGTAAATCTCTTAATTTTTATAACTAAATCTATTTGGTCTCTATTTAAATCAACTTCAATTTTATCAATACATGCTGTATTAAACACAGATGCTGTATCAGTTAAATTATCCATCTCTACATCATGTTCAAACGGAATTTCTTCACTAATTTTATAAACTAATTTTAGACCCTCAACTGGAACAAATAAAATCTCAACTTTTATAATCCCTTGTATAATACTTTTATTTTCTTCAATATAACTATTTTCTATAGACATAGTTGGACAAACGCTTACAATATTTTTTATTTGTATATCATCATTATCATTTCTTATGCCTTCTCTAACCATAAATGTCTCTTCACTATTTCTTAAAGTCTTGTTTAATTGAATAGGCTTATGGTCAAATTTTATTATTTTTTGAGGAGAATATGCATCTTGCAATACCTCTCTTGTCACTTCATCTGTAACTTTTACTTTACAACAAGCCATACAATCTATTTCTAAAAGACCTGTATTGCTTTCACTATTTTGTTTAAAAATATGATTAAAGTCTGACATAGACAACAAGACTTCCTCAATCATACCATCACTAACTCCAGGTACCTCTACAAATTGAGTAAACTCAATACCTACTCTATCTAACTCTACAAGTTCACCCTCATATGTACAAGCTAATGGATTTATTTCTAATACTCCACCAATGATAACCTTATTATCAGTTACTCTACTTTCTTTTACTTTAATAGATGGATTTAAACTTATTATAGACTGAATTTCTTCTGTGTTTATAGTTATAGTATCTCTTATAGAACTTTCAGCCTTTTCTATTCCAACTATATCTTGAAAACAAATTTCTTTTCTGTGTTTTTGTATGCCATCTACTTGTGATACATCCTTTACTATATCTAATCTTTGCTTTTCAAATAAACTTCCTCTTATATTCATAAGAGCCCCTACTTTGATTTTTCTCTCATTCATTATAGTACAATCCATATGCTCTACTTCTGAAAATAACATGTATTCCATATCTTGAACAACATTATCTTTTTCTATAACTTCGTTTATGTCTACTTTTCCATCTACATTAGAAATAGTATTTTTATCATCTGCAATATAGATTACGTTATAATTAAAACTTCCTCTACAAAGTATCTTCCCATCTGCCATTTCAATTTTTTTAAGTGATATGTACCCTTCTGTCTTTACGATTTCATATACATCTAATTTTTTGTCTGGTACTACCGCCTCGGCCTCAATAAATGTTTGAAATTTTCCGAAGTCTATTCTATTGTCAATCTTGATTACATCTTTAATTAATTCCATAGTTTACCTCCTTAAGTATTATAAAAGTATCACACTATATTTATATTTAAGGAGCAAAAAAAAAATTACACCTATTTTTAATAGGTATAATTTTAACTTATCTGTAATTTATCTTGATCTCTAAAAACTTGCAACTTTACATTAGATGTTAACAAATCTGAGTAACTATAAGATACTCTAGGGTATCCATTACTTTCATCATCTAATTTTATAACAAACACGCTTGGATAAACTTTTTCTAGTATACCCTCTTTTGTAATAATCTGCTTTCTTCCTTTATTAGCTTTCAACAATATTTTCTTTCCTATATGTCTCTCTAAGCTTACTCTTATCTTATCTAGAGTTTGAACAGTAGCCACAATATCACCTTCTTTAACGTTTATATGTTTACATAATATCACATATAAACATTTTTGTCAAATGTTTAAACTAATTATTTTATATATTTTTTGCAAAAATGTCAATACTATTTTTGAAGATATACAGTATAATTATGCTAATTTTTTTTAATGTAATATTGTTTTTGGCATTGCCCATCTAAATTTCCCTCTTGTTTCAGAGCCACCAATACCCTTAACACCTGTAATAGTCTGCTCTATAACCTCGTCAATAGGCACTACTACATCAATTCTTGAACAAGCAATTTTCTCCACTACAAAAACAGGGTCTAAAGCATGTATCATTATTCTTCCAGGCGAACTTGCATAATTTGCTCCTGCATTTATTATTTTTTCATAATTTGATTGGCATGCTCCTGCAAATATAACAAGATTATCCAAATTTGGTTGCCATTTACGCGCTTCTTTTACCGTTTTCATAAAGTTTAAAGAGTTTCTATAGTTGCTCATATCTTCTATATCTCCTCTTTTTATTGTCATTGCGTCATGACCTGTTACTACTAGTATGTCCGGATTATATTTTTCTAGTAATGCTCTTACTTCTTTATGCTGATTTTGTTCTGAAACTGCTACTCCTACAGCAGGTATTCCAAGTTGAGCATATACATCCAAACAAATTTTTAAATATTCCTTATCTCCATCTATCTGTAATACTTTTCCAGGCATTCCATATGTGTTAGGATTTAATTGAAGTTTTGGAACTGCTCTTGTCATTCTTTTCTGTCTTTCTTTAGCTTTTCTTACTGACTTATATAATAAATTTTCTACATTTTTATCTATTAATATATCTTTTATATCAGGTGCTTTTACTAATTCTAAGTCATCAATATAAGCATCTGCTATTACTCTAAATGCAATTCCCTTTAGTATAGCTATTTTTTCATTATTTTCATCTACACCAAAAGAGACTATTTTAAATACTATATCTTTGTTATGTGACTTTCTAGCTACAATGTCTCCTACCTTCATAGTTAAACCTCCAATAAATTTTTATCTTAGTTTATACTATGTTCGATATAAAACTTTGTTTCCTAATGTCAAAAAAACATTTCTTATAATACTTCTTTTATCACTCTTAAAGCATTTTTATAGTATATCTTTTCTATATCATCTTCACTAAACCCTTCTTTTTTTAGAGGCTCATATAATTTACCCATCTGAGATATATCCTCAATCTCGACCTTTGAATCTATTCCATCAAAATCTGATCCTAAAGCCACCACATCTATTCCTCCTACATTAACAAGATGTTTTATATGTCTGACCATATCTTCAAGCTTACTTTCGCTTTTATCACTTAAAAATAAATGGAAAAAGTTTATACCTGTAACTCCACCTTTATTTGCCAATACTCTAATCATATCATCAGTTAGATTTCTAGAATGATTCATCATTGCTCTTGAATTAGAATGTGTAGCAATTATTGGTTTAGAAGAAATCTTAGCAATTTCATAAAATCCTCCATCTGAAATATGTGAAACATCAACTAACATTCCCAATTCATTCATTTTATGTACAACTTCTCTTCCAAAATCAGTAAGGCCTTTTTCTCTATACTCTACTTTATTATGAGGAAAACTCAATTCATTCACATGATTCCAACTTATTGTCATCATTCTAACCCCTAAATCGTAAAATTTAGTTAGATTTTCTATCTTCCCTTCAAGTACTGCACCTTCCTCAATAGATAAAAGTGCTGTAAGTTTTCCTTCTGATTGATTTTTCATAATTTCTTCATAGTTAGTAGCCAAAGCTATTACATCACTATTTTTTTTCATTTCCTCATGAAATTTATTTGCCATGCTCATACAATAATCAAAAGGTTGCTTTACTTCTTCAGTATCAACAAAAAGAGCAAATGTTTGAGCTAACGAATCCCCTTTTTTCAATCTGTCTATATCAACAGAATATTTGTTAGACTTAAGTGCACTTGTCTCTACATTTTCCATTAGCTTTGCTATAGTATCACAATGTAAATCAATAAACTTCATATTTATACCCCCTGTATATTTTATATTTATATCCAAAAATAGAAATAGTTGTCCTTATAGACAACTATTGACAACTATTTTTTAATATTCTTTTTTATGTTACTTAATCTTATTCCTCTTTTAAGTTAGGTATTACTCTTTTAACTTCTTCAATTTGATGCCATGTTTTATCTATATCATTTTCACTAATATACTTTTTTAAATCAGTTAAAGATGTAAAATCTTTAACTGATAAATTGTCATCATCATCTGCAAATCTTAAAATAAACATAGGACAACCTTACTTTCCACAACATTTCTTATATTTTTTTCCACTTCCACATGGGCATGAATCATTTCTTCCTATTTTTGCTTCTTTAACTACTGTCTTAGATTTTTTATACGCTTTTATTATCTCTTTTCTTTGGTCTGCTGGTAATATTTCTTCCCAGCCTTGTAAATTATATAGCCAATGAGCTTCAACAGTCACCATATTACTATATAATTTTTCCCAATCTATTTTTATAGAAACTTCTTTATCAGCTTCTACATCTTCTAACACTATCTCTTCTTTTAAGCTTTCACTTATTCCGTCTATGAATCCCATGAAAAATTCATTAGTAGTTCCAAATTTTTCAGCCAATTCACTTACTTTACCTTCAACAACATCCATTTTATTATTTAATATTTCATTGTATATTCCAGCTTCAATTTTTAAATATTCTTCCCAGAACTTTACCTCTACTTCTTGATTTTCATGATTATCACTTAAATTTCTCCATTCAGTATATAAACTCATGCTTTTTTCCTCCTAAGTAAATCTATATTTTTATAGTTTTTATAGTATAAAATCTTTTAGTTAGATTATAAGTTTCTTCTTTTTGATTATACCATATTCTATTTAAAGTTAACTCTTATATTATATCATAATTAAACAATTCTTTTAATACTTTTATAGCATACTCTTGGTTTATAAAGTAAGGGCTTGTAGCAATTGTTATTACTTTAGCTTTTTTAATTAAATTTTTTATCTTATCCAGTTTGAAATCAAACGGTATATAATCCATATCACTTGAAAATATATCCAAATCTATATCAAGAACAAATTCTGGCTCTATATCTAAATCAAATCCATATAAACTGTCTATTATTATTAACTCTGAAAATATTTTATGTTTCAATGCTGGTTTTATAAAGCTACCTACATTTAGGACCTCATTTGTATACCTAAATACATCTTTTATATTATTTATATCTACATCATAGTTTTTAGGTTCTCTAGTATCCTTATGTTGGTCCACATGCACTAACTTGCATCCTCTTGTAAATTCATCATTCATCATAGATTTTAACCAAAAATAAAATGCATGATTATGATTATCAAATACGTATATTTTTTTATTTCCCAGGACATATTCGACCATATTCTCCAATCCTATTGCTTTTATCTCCTCATTTTCATCTACTTCATTGAAAACTACCTTATTACCCAACTTTACATCATTTAATGTACCACTTATAAGTTTTGGTACATATATGCTCTTATTATATCTTTTATCATATGAAAATATATTATTTCCCATTGGTTTTTCTATATAAAATCCATTGTATTCATAATTTTGCATAAAATTTAAACTCCTCCATTTTTACAATCTATAAAACTTAAAATGCACTTATTACAAATCATATTATCTACTATAGAAGACATCTTATATGGCTAAATATATAATATCTTCTATTAATATGTATTATACAATAAGTGCAAAATATTTTACATTCCTATAACAAAGCCATCAGCTTCAATTGGAAGATAACTAACTCTTGCATTCAATTCAACTTTTCCAAAAAATACTACCCAGTATGGTCTAAAAATACTTTCAATTTTAACTATTTCAATCTCTGGAATTCCTCCCATAAACCTATGAGTTAACCTCATAGCCATCTTATTTGCCTTTGCTTTTACTCTTCTTTCATCTTTATCACTATATTGTACAATATTACAATCTACATTTTTCACCATTTCACATATTGGCAACTCTTGCACTATACTACCAGCACCTGTAGAACCATTCACCAAAATTTTCAACTCATTTATATCATTAGAATGTTTTTTCTTCATGAAAACAGATTTATTTTTATGAATTTTAAGTGTGACAATTTTAAACTCTATATAGTGAAGTCTAACTTCATGCGTATCCTTGTTCTTTAATATCAATTTACTAATCAAAGAGTTTTTTCCACTCTTGGCTATATCTATAGCTTTATCTTTTGTAATTTTTATAGGCAACGCTCTTATATCCATAAAATCATTCTCTTTCTTATTTTTTTCTTGTCATTTTTATAACTCTATATATATAATCAAAAAATATTATAACTACAACTGTCATGACTCCATATGGAATTATTTTTCCAACTATAATATCATTTCTAGTCACTATACCATAAAATATAAATCCTGTTATTAAAAAGTACAATAGTACTAGAAAGCCATCTATCCCAAACCATTTTATTTCTAAATCCTTTTTTACCTTAGACACCAATTTAGACATAGCAGTTTCTCCTTTTATAGATTATTTTGTGTATTTAAATTCTCACCTATTCTATTTCCAATCATCCATGCAACAAATGAAAGGGGTATAGCCACTACAAGAGGCTCTAATTCAAAACTTTGAACTGGGAATATTTTAAAGTACCCAAATGTCACTCCCCCTACAATCATTCCTAAAATACCTCCCATAGATGTTCTTCTACCATTTCCAAGAAGTCCGCCTACTATAGGTACAAATGCTGAACCCATCCAAATGCTTCCTACGAATATACATGCATCATATACATTTTCAAATCTAAAAGCTACACTAAGTCCCATAACTGCTGCTAAACATACACCTATTCTAGTAAATTTTACTAATTGTTTCTGAGATAATTCCTTTTTCGTAATTCTTCCATATATATCATTGGCTAGTGTGGCTCCTGCTGCTAGATAATAACTATCTAATGTTGATACTATAGAACCTAAAATTCCTATTATAAATATTACCCTTATTCCTTGTGGTAATGTCTCTAAAACTAAAGTTATATACCCAGCAGCTGGTGCCATTTCTGGATAAGTTGCTCTCACTATAAGACCTGTCATAGTCAAAACCATATCAAAACATATCCATAGTGAAAAACAAGTTAATAAGGCTCTTCTACCAACTTTGGGAGAGTCTGCTGCCGAAAATCTTTGATAAAAAGTGGGGTCTGAATAAGCTCCAAAAGAATATACAATTAGCATCAAAGCTTTCATTGCTGACATACCTTTTGTAGGATGCATAAGCTGAGGTGCATCTTTAAGTGCCTCTGTAAGACCTTGAAAACCTCCTATTTGTTCAAATTGACCTGGCATAACCATAGTTAAACCAAATACCATGCAGAAAAATAATACCATATCTGTAATGGCAACTCCCATAAGTCCACCAAGTACTGTAAGTACAACAACTACAACTACCATTATTAGACCTATCAATTCTTTATCTATTCCCCAAGCTACATTACCTATAGTTCCCATAGCTGTTATTTCTCCAAGTTGTGCACAATATATGAACATTAAGATTGCTCCAATTATAGCAACATGTTTTCCATAAAAACTTTCCAATAAATCAGGAACTGTTATATTGGTTCTTATATGGATTCTTGGCCCAACCCATAATGCTAAAGGCATTCTTCCAATATGTGCAGCTATTGACCAAACTGCCCATGCAGATATTCCATATATAGCTGCATACTCTACACTACCTACCGTACCAACTCCCCCATACCATGAAGCAACCAAAGTACCTACTATCAATGACCATGGTAAGCTTCGATTTCCTAGGTAATAACTCTCCATATCTTTTACATTTCTAGAAAAATAATAACCTATCCCTAATAATATAAATGCAAATATAACTATAATTCCATTTTCCCACAATGCTAACATATCTAATCTCCACGTTCTTATATTTTAAATTTCTTACTTTTAATATTTAAATATGAACAACTCTACCCATTTCTATAAAATAGGTAGAGTTATTATAATAATTATAAGTATTTAATCAATCTTGTTATTAAGCAATCTTGTTATTTAAATTTTTATTTTCTCTTTTATTTATTTTATTTAGAGCATAAGTAGCAAATATACCTATAACTGCACATACTACAGATAAAATGAATATATAAGTATATCCTGTTTGTCCATATTTATCCAACCAATTACCTGCTATAGTATAATAAAATGCGTCTGGAGAAAATCCTATAAATGAAGCAAATCCAACTACTGCTCCTGTAGTTTCTAAAGATATATTAGATTCTGAAACAGATGCAAAGTATATACCTCTAAACCCAAATAAGATTACACTTAGTATTATCATATTTATTACAGCTATCCATATAAATCCTGCGCCTTTAGGAATTACCAAATATGCAGCTGTACTCACTGTCATTAGTATAAATCCTACAAACATTACTTTTATAGATGAACCAACTTTGTCTGTTATGACACCAGCAATAGGAGATGCTCCCATTTTTATAACATAAGTTCTAATTATTGATAGAGCTGAAACTAGAGTCATTGGCATTACATACACTTCTGATAAATATGGGCTTAAGTAAGTTAAGCTTGAGAATACTAGATAAGTTGAAAATATTATAAGACCAATTAACCAAGCTTTTGGCATTGTAACTACTTTTAATAATGACTTAATGCTTAATCCTTCATCTGATGCTCCAGTATCTCTTTTCTCTTCTACTAAGAAGAACAAAAGTATACCACATATTATAGATGCTGCAGAGTATAACCATACTACATATTTGAACCCTATTGTTATTTCAGCAAATTTACCAAAGAAGTAAAGACCTATAAAAGAAATTAATGTACCTGATACACCTGATAATCCTTCATAAAAACCAAATATTCTTCCTTGTTCTGATTCACTTCCTTGCATTCTAACAACTTTAACAGATGCTGAGAAGAAAGTTAATATTGTTGTAAATCCCCATAATACAAATATTAAAAGTATCATACTATATGATGGGAATGTTGAGAAATAAAATCCTAGTAAACCTGAAGCAATTAAAGAAAAAGTTATCAGTTTTCTAACTGAGAATCTATCTGCAAACCATCCTCCTATAAAATAAGATACCATTCCTACCAATCCATATAAACTCAATAAGTTCCCTATTTGTGTATGACTCAATGCTAAAGCTTGTTGCATTGGGTCATAAAATGATGATTTCATATATGGTAAACTATACATAGCTGTTGTTCCAAATGCCAATATGAATATTATCAAAAATCTTTTAACATTACTTTTGTTTTCCATTGATTTTCTCTCCTTAAAATTTTTTATTTATAATTTTATTCATATAATTTTATTTTAGTTTTTCTATTGCTTTTTTAAAATCGTTTATTATATCATTTGAAGATTCTAATCCTACAGCTATTCTTATTAGATTTTCTCCATTCATTTGAACTAATGTATGCTCTTCTCCTAAACTTGTTGCTATTGTTGCAAGTTCTAAAGAGTTCATTAATCTTCTACTAGCTTGGTCTCTTGTCAAACCATTGATACCATCTTTTAGTTTAAATGAAACTACACCTCCACCTAAACCATTCATTTGAGTTTTACAAAGCTCGTATTGAGGATGAGATTTTAGTGCTGGATATTTTACTAACTCCACACTTTCTTCTTGCTCTAAAAACTCTGCTACTGCTAATCCATTTTCACAATGCTTTTTCATTCTCATATCTAACGTTTTCATACCTCTTAGAATCATCCATGCACTCATTGGTGGTAAAGATGCTCCTGTAAAACAACATAAGCTTGGCCATCTAACTAAATCTATTAATTCTTTTGAACCTGCTACTGCTCCCCCTAAAGTATCCCCATGTCCATTTATAAATTTTGTAAGACTATGTATTACTAAATCTGCACCTAAATCTATTGGTCTTTGTATAATTGGTGTACCAAAAGTACTGTCAACAATAGCTAAGCTCTTATTCTCATGAGCAATTTCTGCTATTGTTTTTATATCTACTAAATCTAATGATGGATTTAAAGGGCTTTCTATATAAACTATCTTAGTGTTTGGTTTCATTGCATCTTTTATGTTTTGTGGATTTACTGCATCTACAAATGTAACTTCAACTCCAAATTTAGATAATAATTCAGACATAAATAATTTAGTATGTGAGAATATCCCATCTGAACTAACTATGTGGTCCCCACTTTTTACTAATGCTAATATAGTAGAGGTTATTGCCCCCATACCTGATGTACTAGATATAGCACTTTCTGCATTTTCAAGCATAGCTAATTTAGCCTCTAATTCTGTAAGTGTAGGATTACATTCTCTTGTATATACATATCCCCATGTCATACATAACTCTTCAAAATGCTCTACTGTCTTTGCTGCAAATGTTGCTGTTTGACATATTGGTGTAGCTAATGCACCAGTCGTTGGATCTGCACTGTGTCCCCAATGTATTATTTTTGTCTCCAAATCTTGATTAATATTATTACTCATTTTAATTCCCTCCTGGTTTGACTTATTTATACAACGTTTTCCCTGCCAAATTTCACCAATTTAGCTTAATCTTAATACAAATTATTTAAGTATACTTTTATATTTGTTATAATTTCTAAAAATCTGACATTTATTTTGTCTTTTTACAGTTCTAATTATAAACTCTATAGTAACTATAGAGTCAATATGTTTTTGATATTTTTTTTACAATGTTTAAAATATTTAGCACAAAAATAGGTATACCTTAGAATAACTAACTTCACTCCAAGATATACCTATTTTTATGTTGTTCCTTAACTAATTACATAAATCATTAATTTTTTATGTAACACATAAATTTTTAAAGATTTATTATCTCTTTATAGATATACTATAGTTAAATATTTTAATATTACTTAATATCTTTAATCATACATATCCTAACAGTAAAATTATATAATATAAAAAATATTTTACAAAGACTTTAAGAATCTTTTATGTATTATATTTTAAAATAATATTAGTTATAGGTATAAACATCTTTAGTTATTTATACCTATAGTTTTTCATAAATTATACCTCTATCATATTGATTTCTTTGCACGAATAAGTGTACTTTTAGAAATTCCAGTCATCTTCACAACCTCTCTATATGGTTTAGAGTTTAATAATCCTAATGCATATTGTATCTGTTGATTACTGTATTTCTTTGGTCTACCATCTTTAAAATCCTTTTTCTTTCTAGCAAATTCCTTACCTAATTGAGTACGCTCTATTATCATATTTCTTTCAAGTTCTGCAACTGCAAGTAATGTAGTTAGAAAGAACTTTCCCATTGAAGTATTTTCTAAGAGTCCTATATTTAAAATATGAACACTTACTTCTTTAGCGAACAATCCTTCTATTAATTGTATTCCTTCTGATGTACTTCTAGCTAGTCTATCTAATTTAGTTGCAACAAGTAAGTCTCCCTTTTTTAAAGATGATATAACTTTTTCAAACTTAGGTCTATTTGTAGTAGTACCTGTATAAGTTTCTTTTATTATCTTGGCATCGTTATATTTACTCAATATTTCTTGTTGTTGCTGATAAAGACTATTGTTATCTGTTTGATTTTTTGTACTTACACGACAATATCCATATATAATAATAATCACTTCCTAACATAAATATTTAGTACAGAAGTTGCCCAGAGGCTTGTATCTAATCATCTTTATCCATTTTACTAAAATGGTTTTTTAGTGTCAATACTGTTAACTTTTGACACCATAATAATTCCTTTATAATTTGTTTGACTATGTCAAAAATTACCAATATAATGAAATTAATGAGTTTATACAAATTGGAGGAAATAATATGAATAGTCTGTTAAAAGAAGCAATAGATGAATTAAAAAACATCAATTGTGGCGAAGTTTTTTTATTAAAAGAATTGTTCAAAGGCTATGAATGGAACAGGTTGGAGATGAATATCAGATTAAAATTAGGAAAACTTTTTTTATATGAAGTGGTAAGTAATCCCAATTTAAATGTAGAGGTCATCAATAAAAACTCTGCTTATCAGCAAATGTATAAAAAAAAATAGTGACTTAAATGTATATAATAATATAATCCTCTCGTTGATTCAAAAGTTAAAACTTTTAATACAAAACAATCGTGCTATTTTAAATATTTATCAATATGTCTAAATTTATATAATTAACACATATAAATAGTACAGTTTAAATCACATTATTTAAGATAGATAAATCTTAACCCTACTCCAGTATAAATACTAAAATAGGGCTCAGAATTATCTATATTTTTATCCTACAAAATGCTTTGATTTTCCTCTTGATTGGACATATATATCTGGAGAAATACAATAAAAACGTGAGTTTATAAAATTCCCAAAATCAGAAAACTTCATCTTGAATTTAGGTATTCCAAAACTTTCAGGTGCTATTTCATCTACTCCAAAATATATAACAATTCCATAATCTGTTAGATAAAAAGCTTGGTCTTCAGGTATAACCAATTCTACGTTAGAATAATACATATCTCTATTTTCATTTATTTGAGATTTTATATAATCAGTTATTATATTTATATAATCAGTTCCATCTCTAAAAATATCACCAAGTAAAAGTTCTTTTCCAGTTGTCAAATCTATATTGTAATTATTCAATGTATTATATTTAGGTCCAGAGTTATTAGCAAACCCCATAAGACTTAATATCATACTTAACACATAATTTTTATTAAAAGTAACTGCATAACTAGTTGATACCCAATAACTTTGTTTTGGAAGCGAATTTTGAGAAGCTGCATTATTATATTCTTGTTCTTCTTCCTGTAAACCATTTTTAAAATTGTTCACAGTCATTCTTACAGCATTGTTTATGTTATTTAAAATTGCTGGATTTACATAAGTAGATTGATTTCTAATATTGTGTATAACAGGATACTTTACATCATAAGAAAAATACTTACTTCTTTCAAAGTCTTCATTAAATTGCACATATAATATATTATATGTACAAGTATTTGTAGATTGATAATTTTCCATTAAAATCCTCCCCCTTTTATTAAAAAAATCAGATACAATATAATATGCTCAAAACAGTAATAATGTTAATATCAAATGTAAAGAATAGAAAGTATCTAAAACAGCAAAAAATGACTAATTTTGTGGTATAATACATAGGATTGAGAGTTATTTTATAGGAGGAAAGATATGTTATTATTAGCGGATAAATGGAAAGATTATGAACTTATAGATATGGGAAATGGAGAAAAATTAGAACGTTGGGGTAATTATGTACTTAGAAGACCAGACCCACAGGTTGTATGGCCAATGGAATCTGAATGGGCTTTATGGAAGAATCCTCATGGACATTATCATAGAAGTAATAAAGGTGGAGGTCAATGGGAACACAAAAAAAGATACCCTGAACAATGGACTATAAATTATAAAAACTTAAAGTTTCACATTAAACCAACTGGGTTTAAACATACTGGACTGTTCCCAGAGCAAGCAGCCAACTGGGATTGGATGATAGACAAAATAAAGAAAGCTAACAGACCTATAAAAGTATTAAATCTATTTGCCTATACAGGTGGAGCTACAGTAGCTTGTGCATCTGCTGGTGCAGAAGTATGCCATGTTGATGCAGCAAAAGGTATGGTTAATTGGGCAAAAGAAAATGTAGAATTATCAGGTCTTAAAAATCAAACAGTAAGATTTATAGTAGATGATGTTGTAAAGTTTGTTGAAAGAGAAATAAGAAGAGGTAAAAAATATGATGCAATAATAATGGACCCACCTTCTTATGGAAGGGGACCTAAAGGAGAAGTATGGCAAATAGAAGAAAAATTATATAGTTTTGTAGACTTATGTATGGGTGTTTTATCAGATGACCCATTATTTTTCTTGATTAATTCTTATACAACAGGCTTTTCTCCAATAGTTCTTGAAAATGTACTATCTACAACAATAGGCAAGAAGGCAAATGCAGGAGATATATATGGTGGAGAATTAGGAATACCAGCTTCTAGAGATGGTAAGATACTTCCTTGTGGTATATTTGGGAGATGGGAGAAAAAATAATGATAAAAGTCATATATGAAGATAACCATTTACTAGTTGTAGAAAAACCAGTTAATATATTATCTCAGGGAGATGATACTAATGATAAAGATATGGTAAATCTTTTAAAGGACTATATTAAAAAAAAGTATAACAAACCTGGAAATGTATATATTGGTTTAATACATAGATTGGATAGACCAGTAGGTGGAGTTATGGTTTTTGCAAAAACATCAAAGGCAGCATCAAGACTTTCTGAACAAGTAAGAAATAAGACTTTTAACAAAACTTATCTAGCTGTTGTACATGGCAAGATGAAATCTGATGAAGATACATTAAAAGATTTTTTATACAAGAATAAAAAGACCAATATGGTAACTGTAGTGAAAAAAAGTCATAAAGATGCCAAAGAAGCTGAACTTGACTATAAAATATTAGACCTTAAAGAAAATCTAAGTTTGGTTAAAGTGAACTTGAAAACTGGCCGTTCCCATCAAATAAGGGTTCAGTTTGCAAGCAGAAAACATCCATTATATGGAGACCAAAGATATGGCAAAGAGATAAATAAAGTTGGACAACAAATAGCTCTTTGGTCTAATAAAATAGAACTATACCACCCTACTACAAAAGAAAAAATGGAATTTACATGTCATCCACCTGATAAATATCCATGGAATATATTTTAAATCTCAAATGAGGTGATTGTATGAGTAAAAAGTTTTCAATAGGAGAAATGTCAAAACTTCATAAAATAAGTATACAGACACTACGATACTATGACCAAATAGATTTATTTAAACCTGTTCATGTTGATCAAGAAAGCAATTACAGATATTACTCAATTGACCAATTTTCACAATTAGATATTATAAAATACTTAAAATATCTAGGTATGCCTTTAAAGGAAATTAAATCAAAGCTTGATGAAAATAATGAAGAAATTCTAAAGCTACTAACTAATAAAATTAATATAGTGGATGAGAAAATTAAAGAATTAGAACTTATAAAAAAAGTACTAAGTACTAAGAAAGAAACAATGGAAAAGGGTATGAAAGTAGATGATGTCAATAAAATAGTTAGAAAACATATTCCAAGAAGAAGTATATTGTCTATAAAATATGAAGAAGGGTTAAGTAGTGAAGAAACTATGGAACTTTCGAGAAGACAAATAGCAAATATATTAGAAGATAATATATCTGTGTTTTATGGTGGTGTAAGTGGGCTTGTGTCTATAGATAAATTTTTAAAGGAAGATAAAGTAATTTATGACAATAGTTTTGTTACAGTTGAAAGAGATTTATTTGATACAAAATCACAGAAATATATAACAGAAATTTCAGCTGGTGATTTTATCTGTATGACATATAAAGGACCTTACAAAGAAAATTATACTGCTTTTAAGAAACTTGTTGATTATGTTGAGTATAAAAGAATACCTATTGAAAATTATATATATGAAATACCTATAATAGACCCTTTATCTACAAACAATGAAGAAGAACTTCTAACTGAAATTCAGATACAAGTTAAAAAGAGAGAAATTGACTTAAGATGTTTAGTGTAATTACCTTCTCTCAGTAAATTTTGTAAGAAAACAGGCGAGAACATAGCTAATGCTAGTTCTCACCTGTTTTTAAGTATAAATTAGTATTCTTTTTTAACACCATTTCCTAGGATGATTTTTTCATCAAATTAACATATGTCTTAAATTAAGCCATATCATCTCTAAGCGCATCAATAATATTTTCTTTTTTTATCTTACTAGTAGTATACAACATTGTAATGAATACGATAAAAAGAACTCCAAATACACTGATTCCGATACTTATCCATGGAAACACAAAGTTAATGTCATCTGTGACCATTCCTTTATGAATTAACCATGAAGAAATTATTGCTATAGGAAGTCCAAAGAGTAGAGCCCTCATACCATAAAAAACACACTCAAAGTTCATCATTTTTTGGAAATCACGCTCAGACATTCCAACAGAACGAAGCATGGCAAGTTCTTTGCGACGTAACTTGATATTCGTAGAGATTGTATTGAAGACATTAGCAACAGAAATAAGTGAAATCATAATGATGAAAGTATAGGCAAATACATTTACAATGAAGATGTAATTGCGATTCTCATCCATCATTCCATACATATTGTACAGATTATACTCAGCTGTAATCCCCTCGCTCTCGATAATCTTCTCCATTTCTGCAACTGACTGAGTTGGGTTCTTTGATTGAAATCCCATGCTTTTAATTCCTGTGGAAGCATTAATAATCTCAAACTTATCTTTGATTGAATAAGGAGCTAACACTTTGAAGCTTGCTTGCTTATTCTTAGAATTTCTTACCCCTGGAGGAGAATCTGGTGGTACTACTTTAACAAATGTAATATTTACATTTTGATTTTCGTCTTTCTTCAACTCACCATCTTTTTCAGGAGTAAGAGTAACATTCATAGAAGAATTTGTAAAGATATCAATAATATCATCATCCTCAACAGTCATAGAGACAGCAATCATCTTTGCATTTTTCCCAGTATATTCTTTTGTGTTCAACCCAAGACTTTTGATAATATTCAGATAAGTACTATCATCAAGAAATTGCATATCTACTGGTAGATTAACTGTTTCATTTGTTGAACGCAAACCTTCATGGTGTAAATAGTTATCTGTCAACTTATCTCCTTTAACAATGCATGAATAGGTCATAATTTCTTGATATAAGCCTTCATAAACGCCATTGGCACTCTTCATTTTATCATAAAGCTTTAGCATTTCATTATCACTCATGTCTTGTGTGGAAAAAATAATGTCATGGTCAGTAACCTCTGACTTCTGGCTCGACATCTGTTTCAAATCCCCTACCAAAGCACTAGTCGATATAAACAACACTATACTTAAAGCTAATGATAAAACTATACTTCGATAGCGTTTCTTATTTCTTTTAAAATTTTTCAGTGCAAGAGTTCCCTCCAAACCATAAATGCGTTGTGCAAGAGTTGATGTCTTCATAGCTTTGGATTCGACTTTTACTTCGTTTGTTTGGCGTATACACTCCATCACTGGTGTATTAGCTGCTTTTCTAGCTGGAATATAGGCTGAGATTAAGATAGTAATCATACTGACTACTACTGCAACAATTATTGCAGCAATAGACAATGTCAATGTCAGAGAGACGTTAGTGTATAGAACATCTGCAAAGTTTTTGGAGATAACAGAAATTACAAGCTCAATACTCACTATCCCAACTACAACACCAATTGGTATACCAATAATACCAATACAAATCCCTTCAAACAATACGGAATTCCTTAATTGCTTTGCTGTTGCTCCAACAGATGAAAGGATTCCAAACTGCTGTGTACGTTCATTCAAAGACATGTTAAACGAATTATAGATTAGGAAAATTGAGCCAATCATGATAATAGCAAGCACAATTCCGCCAACTGAATATAAAAAGACATTGAACAGATTGTTGTCAGAAGCTCCCATGAAACGCAACACATTATCATTTAAAGTGTAAGCATGTTCTCCAGTGCTACTTACATAGGAATGAACTTGATGCGGATTTTTCAATGTGGCAAACAAGCTAAAGCTATCTGATTTGAATTGTGAATCTGCTTTGGTTATCAAGGTATATCCTGGCGCAGAAGATTCCTCAAAGACGGGTTTTCTACATATACCAACAACTTTATATGTCCTCTTGCCCTGTGATACAAGGATTTCACCTTCAGCAGTGTATGGTTTACCTTGACCAAGCCTCTCATTCCCATTTATACGTTTACCTACATCTAAGGAAATAGTGTCACCCACTGCAAATTTAACACCACCATCTGTTGCAACTTTACTAGAAATAATAATTTCCCCACTATTTTTAGGTAATCTACCAGAAATCAAATCTATAGGCACAGTATCAAAAGTTTCTTTATTGAATCCAGCTATAAAAAGATACGGTTTATCTGAATTTCTGTTTCCACTAAGCTTTGAATAGCCAACATTTTCAAATACTGTAGTATTTGAAACTTTATCATTGATTTTCTGTTTCTTGATAAAAGATGAATCAACATCTAAAAACTCAACATGCCAATCACCATATTTCGAAATAGCACCTTTTGTCATGTAGTTTATCAAAGAAACTCCAAAAGTCGTTACTGCCGTAATCATAGCAGCAGATAGTACAACACCTATAATCGTTACAAGAGTTCGTGTACGATTTTTTTTCAGTCCTTGTAGTGCAACTTTGTTGAAAATATTCATGGACGATTCACCTGTCTTTCATCACGAACTACATTTCCATCTGCAATGCAGATAATTCTATCTGCCTGCAAGGCAATATTTTCATCATGTGTTACAATAATAAGTGTCTGATGATATTTATTATGGCTTTCTTTCAGTAGATGGATAATATCCTGTCCATTTCTACTGTCTAAACTACCAGTAGGTTCATCAGCAAGCATAACTGCTGGTGCATTCATTAAAGCACGACCAATGGCTACACGTTGTTGCTGACCTCCAGAAAGTTGATTTGGTAAATGTGTTTTTCGTTCCTTTAAACCAAGTAACTCCAATAGGTCATTTAGTCGTTCTTTGTTAATCTTTCGTTTATCCATAAGTATAGGCAGAGTAATATTTTCCACTACATTTAGTGTTGGTATAAGATTGTGAAACTGATAAATCAATCCAACCTGTCGTCTGCGGAAAATAGCTAATTTTTCATTTCCCTGACCATATATATCCTGACCCTCTAGGTATATCTTTCCGCTTGTTGGCACATCTACACCCGCAATGGCGTGTAACAATGTAGATTTACCAGACCCAGAGGAACCAATAATTGCTGTAAATTCTCCTTTTTGTATAGTAAGTGAAACATTATCAAGTGCAGTGACCTTATTTTCACCTTTTCCATAGACTTTGCATAGATTTTCAATTTTTAAAAACTCCATTATTTAAGTCTCCTTTCTTATGGTTTACCTATATAATAGAACTTTCAGCTTACATCTCTGTGACTTTAAGATGAGAGATTAGTCACTTTGGAAAACGTATAGCAAATATAGCACCGCCATATGGATGATTTTTTGCGGTAATTGTTCCTCCCTGACGTACTATAATCGTCTTACAGAGAGACAATCCAATACCATATCCTGCCATATTTGTGTTTTTCCCACGATAAAATCTGTCAAATAGAAATGGCAAATCATCTTTTTCAAAACCCATTCCACTATCATGAATACTAATCTCTGTAAACAATGTATTATCCTCACAAATAATCTCAATCTTCCCATTATCGCCTGCCTTTTCCATGCAGTTTTTGAGGATGTTTTGAATTGCTTCTGAAAGCCAACTTGAATCACCCTGAATAATCACATCTTTAGGCATGTCTATTTGTAAATCGATATTATGTAATTCCATTGGAATCATAAATGGTCTAGTTGCAGTATATATCAAGTCATTTACATCTATCTGCTCACTTTGAAACTCCACAATACCCGCATCCAATCGGGATAACTTTAATAGAGATGTGATTAACCAATCCACCTGTACAAGCAATTCCTCTGTCTCTCGTATCAAGTCTTTCCGCTCATCTTCATTAGGATTACTCTCTAACAATGACAGAATAAGAGTTACTGATGTAAGAGGAGTACGAAGTTGATGAGCAATATCAGCTAAAGAATCAGCAAGATGTTTTCTTTCTTTTTTTAGCGCATCGTTTTGCTCCCTAATACGCAATGTCATTTTAGTTATCTCACTTTGTAGAATAGAAAGTTCTCCCTCATCTACTTCGGCAATATAAATATGGTCAGCATTATGAAGTACAATATCGATTTGTTCTGAAATATGTGCAATACTTTTATATCGAGCCTTAGTAAATATGAGAAATATAGTTCCAAAAGCTACATCAGAAACAATTACAAGAATTCCAGCAACCATATTGATTGAAAATCCCAGAGTTACAGTAACAACAGTTATTAACGAGAATAAAATCGTAAACTTAAGAAATTCTCTATTCCTAAGCATACTCTCCCCCCAATCTATACCCTGTTCCACGAACAGTCAAAATTATTTGTGGATTTGAAGGGTCATTCTCTATCTTCTCCCTCAAGCGTTTAATATACACAGTCAATGTATTGTCATTTACAAATTCACCCGCTGCATCCCATAATTCATCAAGCAATTTAGCCCTTGTGATAATACTTTTAGGATTGCTAATAAATACCAACAATAAGCGGTATTCTAAAGCTGAAAGAAAAACTTCATCACCATTTTTTTTCACAACACCACTTGCTGTATCAACATAAAGACCATAGATTTCAAAAATCGAGCCAAAACGTCCACTTTTCCTTAATGCGGTTTTGATTCTTGCAATTAATTCACGGGGACGAAAAGGTTTAGTGATATAGTCATCTGCACCCATGTTAAGCCCAGTAACAACACTTGATTCATCTCCAGAAGCTGTAAGGAATATAACAGGAATATCTCGTGTTTCTTTAATTTCTGTACAAACTGTAAATCCATTTCCATCAGGTAAAGAAATATCAATAAGTGCCAAATCAAATTTGTTTTTAGCAATCTCATCAAGTGCTTCATTTCTCGTAGAAGCATGGATTACTGTAAATCCTTCTGCATTTAACAAAAGAATAAGGTTCCTAGCAATTGCCCTATCATCCTCAACCAAAAATATCTGTTTCATTTATTTTTATCTCCCTTTATTTTAATGATTTTATATTTTTTATCAGCTGATTTTGTAACTAAGCCAAAATAAACCATGTATTTCTTATTTTTCTAACCTATTTAATGTGTCTAGAATAACAATGATATACTATAGGTTTTCCAACTTTTAGCAGTCTCCTTAGCTGTTATATAGCCCATAAATAATTCTTCATTGCTTTATTATATTTCTTTTGACACAAAGATACAAGTTGAGTCATAAAGCATGTTATAAACACAAACACTTTCACATAATTAATTTATAATCATGCACCTCAATACCTGTAATTAAAAAAATATTCTTTCAACAATGTGTATCACATCCATAATAGTGTGGTTGCTAATGTGTCTTTTATACTTTATACTTGAAAAATTAAGTTGGAAGTCTTATTATATAATTATATATACCTCATAATATAAGGTATATGATAAAATAAAGTAGGTGAATTTATGGACTTGAATAAAGAAGTGCTTAAGGGTCATATTGATACTTTAATATTATCAATACTAAACAAAGGAGACTCATATGGCTATGAAATAGCAAAAGTAGTTAGGGATGAAACAAGCTTTGAATTAAAGGAAAGTACTCTCTACGTATCTCTTAAAAGATTAGAATCAAAAGGCCTAATAAAATCATATTGGGGAAATGACCAAGGTCTTGGAAGTAGAAGAAAGTATTACAATATAACTGGTGATGGAAAAGAAAATTTGGAAGTAAAAATTCAGGAGTGGAACTTTATACAAAATGTTATGAACAAATTTCTAAAGAGAGGTTGAATAGATTTATGAAAATAATAGAAAAGTATTTAGAAGCACTATATAAAAATGATACTAGTAAAGAAATTCAAGATTTAAAAGAAGAATTAAGAGAGCATCTAATGAATTCTACAAATGAGTTTATTGAGAATGGATATGATATAGAAGAAGCACAAAATAAGGCAATAGAAAGATTTGATGGTAATAATGAAGTCTCAGTAGAATTACGTTCAATATTTAAGCAAAAGATAGAACCTAAAAAAGTTTTATTAAAGAAGTTATCAAATTTAAGAATTTTATTTTTAAATTTATTTGGATGGCTTCTTGCAGCTACTGCATTTACAATTAATAGAGGTTTTGGTCATATAGCTCCACCATGGCTGATTATAGTGTTAATAATATCAATAGTTGTATCAATAATTTTAAGTATTTTAATTAAGAGATTAAGAAAAGAGATAGAAAAGGATTACAATATATAGCTAAATAAATGTATTTTAAAGTACTATTTATTCTTATAAATAGTACTTATGAAGGGAGCTTTTTATATGGATAAAAAAATGCTATTAGAAAAATTGCTTGATACGTCAGGAGTTTCATATATCAACGAAAAAGTAAATTTATTTAAAGACACTAAATGGATTTCATTTGGAACTTATATAATGACTGTTGATAGTTTTTGCTATAGAGAAGATTCAAAACACTATAATCCAATAATGGGTACATTTGATTATGAATCAGAGATTTTTATAGTAAATGCCTCATACAAAGATGCTATCTATTCTATCAAGAGCAAAAAACTTTATAGAAATGTATCTAAGGGAGATAAGATAGTTGTTACAATTAAATATTCCTATGATAAATATGAAAATCTTATACATGAAGAACTCCATGATTATCATCTTTATCCTTTATCTATTGATTAAAATAAAAGGCGAAAGCCTCTATGGCTAACGCCTTTAAAATAGTTTAATAAATTTACTCTATTCAGCTATATTATAAACTTTTAAGTTGTCTTTATTTAAATGTTTCTTCTTAACCTCTACTAAAGCTTTTAATGTATCTAAAGATGTCATTATTTCAGTAGAAAACTCAATAGCTGTTCTTCTTATCTTAAATCCATCTCTTGTAGAGTCATTTCCTTTAGTTGGTGTATTTATTACTATATCAACTTGTTTATTTCTTATAGCGTCTAATATATTTGGTCTAGATTCTTCTACTCTGTTTACTATATCAGCCTCTATTCCATTTTCTCTTAAACTTTTAGCTGTTCCTTCTGTCGCAACAAAAGTGTATCCTAACTCTTTCATATCTTTTGCTATCTCTATAAACTCATCTTTATCAAGATTATTAACAGTAGCAAGTACTACTCCTCTTTCATCAGACATATGTCTACCTGCTGCTAAGAATCCTTTGTATAAAGCTTCTTCTAAATTTTCTCCTACACCTAGAACTTCTCCTGTAGACTTCATCTCAGGTCCTAGACTTACTTCAACTTTAGCTAATTTAGACATTGAGAATA
>JABBZI010000319.1 GCA_012955965.1 Clostridioides difficile | reverse complement strand
GTCTAACTAATACTGGATAACCTAACTCCTTAGCAATCCCAACGCCTTCGTTAGTTGTCCATACACCTTTTCCTTTTGGTCTATTTATATCCAACTTTTCTAATAAGTCATCAAACTTCTCTCTATCTTCTGCTGCATCTATATCATCAAAATCAGTGCCTAATATAGGTATATTTTTCTCATGTAAGAAATTTATATCCAACTTTTCCAACTTTTCTAATA
>JABBZI010000318.1 GCA_012955965.1 Clostridioides difficile | reverse complement strand
TTGGTGGACAAACAGCTATAAAATTAGCTAAGTTCTTACATGAGAAAAATATACCTATATTAGGAACAGACTTTAGAGATATAGATGCAGCAGAGGATAGAGAGAAGTTTGATGACTTATTAGAAAAACTAGACATAAATAGACCAAAAGGAAAAGGTGTATGGTCACTTAGTGAAGGTATTGAGATTGCTAATGAATTAGGTTATCCAGTATTAGTTAGAC
>JABBZI010000317.1 GCA_012955965.1 Clostridioides difficile | reverse complement strand
TAAAACTATCATCAGTCAATATTATATCTGCTGCATTTTTAGATACTTCTGTGCCTGAGATTCCCATAGCAATACCAACATCTGCTTGACTTAGAGCTGGAGCATCATTTATACCATCACCTGTTACTGCAACAACATCCCCACTCTTTTGTAAAGCTGAAACTATTCTCATTTTACTATCTGGCTTACTTCTTGCAACTATTGAGATAGTTTGTATCTCTT
>JABBZI010000316.1 GCA_012955965.1 Clostridioides difficile | reverse complement strand
TTGGAGGAGATATGCCAACTATAATGGCTGGTCTTGCTTGTGGAGAGCCAAACACTATAGGATTTGAAGTGTTAAAAAATTATTCATCAGCATTCGTTTCAGCACCAGACTGGGTTTCTGCTAAAGGGATGAGAACATTAGGTAATCCTTTAAATGGTGATGAAAAGGTAATATCTGGAGAATCTGGAGCAGTTACAACTGGTCTTTTAATAGCAGCTATGG
>JABBZI010000315.1 GCA_012955965.1 Clostridioides difficile | reverse complement strand
CACATGATTATAAATTGAAAGAATTAGATTGGATTTTTAGGCATGAACTTATGCATTTTAAGAGTAGAGACCTTTATTTAAAATATATAATGTTACTTTTAAAAATAGTATATTGGTTTAATCCATTTGTATATATAATGGATAAACATATAGATTTAGATTGTGAACTTTATTGTGATGAAAGAGTTTTAAAAAATCGTAGTTCAGAGGAAAAGAAGGATTA
>JABBZI010000314.1 GCA_012955965.1 Clostridioides difficile | reverse complement strand
GATTGAAAAGAAATGCTTTTAATACAGTGCTTTACCCCCTTTACTGTTATCATTGTAAAACTTTCCATTGTACCATTTTCTACTTCTTTCTCATCGAATTTACCAGAAAATTGTGTTGCTCCTGAATGAAAATATATATTATTTGGATTATTTGACCTAAAATATGTATCTCCACATAGAGTTAATCGCTTGTTAATCTCTACACCATTTGTAAATAAGTATT
>JABBZI010000313.1 GCA_012955965.1 Clostridioides difficile | reverse complement strand
AACCTATCTTAGATACTTAACAATACTCATCGTGTTTTATAATGACTATGTAGTGTGTAAACGAAGAATTAAAAAATAGTTTTCAAGAAAAAAGTACAGTTTTATAATGACTATGTAGTGTGTAAACAAAATCAAAAGCAACATCATAATCTTTAACGTTTTCGTTTTATAATGACTATGTAGTGTGTAAACGTATTCTTAGAAAAAATAAATCCATACTTCAC
>JABBZI010000312.1 GCA_012955965.1 Clostridioides difficile | reverse complement strand
ACATGAGAAAAATATACCTATATTAGGCACTGATTTTGATGATATAGATGCAGCAGAAGATAGAGAGAAGTTTGATGACTTATTAGAAAAACTAGACATAAATAGACCAAAAGGAAAAGGTGTATGGACAACTAACGAAGGCGTTGGGATTGCTAAGGAGTTAGGTTATCCAGTATTAGTTAGACCATCTTATGTACTTGGTGGTCAAGGTATGGAAATAACTT
>JABBZI010000311.1 GCA_012955965.1 Clostridioides difficile | reverse complement strand
TAGGTTCGATTCCTATCACCAGCTCCATGTAAAATTAATACGGAGGATTTCCCGAGCGGCCAAAGGGGGCAGACTGTAAATCTGTTGTCATCGACTTCGGTGGTTCGAATCCACCATCCTCCACCAAAGAAATGCGCGGATGTGGCGGAATTGGCAGACGCACTAGACTTAGGATCTAGCGCCATTGGCGTGGGGGTTCGACTCCCTTCATCCGCACCATTTTT
>JABBZI010000310.1 GCA_012955965.1 Clostridioides difficile | reverse complement strand
CATAGCTTAATGAGGGGAACTCAGGGAACTGAAACATCTAAGTACCTGAAGGAAGAGAAAGAAATTCGATTCCGTAAGTAGCGGCGAGCGAACGCGGATAAGCCCAAACCAATAAAGTTTTCTTTATTGGGGTTGTGGACATATCATAACGAAGAGGTATCGTAATTGAAGAGGTTTGGAAAGACCCACCACAGAAGGTAATAGTCCTGTATGTTAAACGAGAA
>JABBZI010000030.1 GCA_012955965.1 Clostridioides difficile | reverse complement strand
CAAATTTTTTTTATTATTTTTATAATATAGATATATTTAATATTTTATAATTACTATTAAATACAATAAATTCTATCTTTAAGAGTATATTTTTTTGTTTGTCGTTTAATATTATTAGTAATGAAGTTATTTTAAAATTTATTTAAATAGCATAAATTTTCTTTAAATTCTGTCAATTATTCAGAAACTTTGTTAAATAATATACTTTTATGCATCCATTGAAAAAACAATAAAAAAGTAATACTATATATAGTACTAGCATTAGGCACAAAATAATACAAATGGAGGTACTTATATTATGGAATTTCAACAAATAATAGCTATATGTATATTTTTAGTAGTTATGGCAGCTATTATTACAGAAAAGGTAAACCGCTCTGTAGCAGCTGTTGGTGGTGCACTATTAATGATAATATTCAATATACTTACACTTGATGAAGGATTGAGCCATATAGATTTCAATACTATTGGTGTATTAGTTGGTATGATGCTATTTGTCGCTGTTGTCAAAAACTCAGGGCTATTTGAATACATAGCTATCTGGACTGCAAAAAAAGCCAAAGGAGACCCGTGGAAAATAATGATTTGTTTTGCTATTATAACAGCTATTTTATCTGCTGTGTTGGATAATGTTACCACTGTCTTACTTATTGGTCCAATGACTATAGTTATTACACAAATATTGGGACTTAATCCAGTTCCTTTTTTAATAACACAAATTTTAGCTTCCAATATAGGAGGAACATCTACTCTTATAGGTGACCCTCCAAACATTATGATTGGTAGTGCTGCTAATCTTAGTTTCATGGATTTTGTAATAAATTTAGGTCCTGCTGTTATAGTAATACTTGTTGTAACTATAATATGCTTCAAATTTATTTATGGCAAACAACTTATTGTAGATGAGAAAGCTAAAAATGCAATATTAAAACTTGATGAAAAAAAATCTGTAAAAGACAAACCATTACTTATAAAAAGTCTTATATTAATAACATTTATACTTTTTGGTTTCATGTTTCACAGCACAATCCACATAGACTCTTCTGTTGTTGCACTAGCAGGAGCATCTATAATGCTTCTTATAGGAAAACAAGATGTAGATGAAATTATGGCAGGTATTGAATGGTCTACAATTTTATTCTTCATGGGATTGTTTGTAGTAGTTGGTGGATTAGTAGAAGTTGGCATAATAAACAAATTAGCTCAAGCATTGATTGGACTTACAGAAGGCCATATTGTATTTACAATGTTATTAATATTATGGTTATCAGCAATAGTTTCTTCTTTCTTGGATAATATTCCATTTGTTGCAACATTGATTCCTCTTATTTTGACTATGCAAGCTGAGGGAATTGATGTCATGCCATTATGGTGGGCAACATCTCTTGGCGCTTGTCTTGGAGGAAATGGTACACTAATAGGAGCATCTGCTAATGTTGTATTAGCAGGTATAGGTAATAAGCATGGGCATCCTATATCTTTTAAAGAGTATTTTAAGATAGGTTTTCCACTTATGATTATATCTATTATTATATCTACTGTTTATTTAATTATAAAATTTTAAAAAATATAGTATAATAATACTAAAGGGGATGTGTATATATGAATATTAATACTGTTCAAGGAGATTCAATTGAAGTTCTTTTAAGGCAACTTGGAGCCACAAAAATATCAAAAGTAAGTAGTACATTGTATTTTATCAAGTTTGATTTAGGAGACGATTGGGAAATATCTTATACTTATAATATTAATGCTAAAGATCAATATTTTTTACAAAGAATTGAACCATATCCTATTGGTAGAGGTCTGTTTAACGATGAATATGAAATAGTATCATTTATATCAAAGGATTTAAACAAATTTTTAAACGCTAAAAATAGTAGTAACTTCAAAACATTTGTTGAAGTTACTAGAAAAGTTAATTCTATCATTGATAATGTAGAGGAACTATTTTTAAACTACAATGTGGATGGTGATGATTTAAAAACTCTTAACAAAGAACTTAATGACATACTAAATGATATTAACTATATAGAACAACATACAAAAAAAATCTAACCTAGTGTACTTATAAATTTTAGAATCTACCAAAAATCATGAGAGCTTAAATTTTAGTATTGAAAATGCAAAACTTTATTTATTAAAAAAAGAAAATGGCTGATGAAGCATATGCTTCATCAGCTATTTTGTTTTTAATGATGTCCACATCCATCATGCGAACAAGTATGATTTGATGGAAACTCTACTAATTTTCCATTTTTAAGTAAATCTAGATTAGCACTTATAGTATCTGCTTCTGCTCTATAAACTTTGATTCCCATACCATTCAATTTAACTATAGCACCTTGTCCTATTCCTCCAACTACTACTGCATCCACAACTGTACCTGATAATGCTTTTAGAGGTTGACACTTTCCATGCTCATGCCCTAAATCTCCATTATCTAGAGATTTAACTTCTCCACTTTCTAAATCACACACAACAAAAATTGGAGCAGAGCCAAAATGACCATATGGTTTACTATCCAATCCTTTATTTTCTTCTACTGGTATACATACTTTCATTATTATTTCTCCCTTCTCTTGCAACATTTTTTAATAGATTTACATTCTTTACTGCATCCTAGATGTATTGTAGTCACATCAAATACATCTATAAAGCTTTCACTAGAATTACTTAACATAGAGTTTATAAAATCTACACATATATTAAATGATTCTTTATTAATATGATATAAAACGTAGTATCCTTCTTTATGCCCTGTTATTATTCCAACATCCTTTAATATTTTTATATGTTGTGAAACGGCAGAATCTGAAATTCCTAGATATTTAGAAATTCCTTTTTGGCAAATGTTTCTCTTAGATACTAATATAAGTATGTTAAGTCTAGTTTCATCACTCAATGCTTTAAATATTTTAACCAAGTTTTCCATAAATACCTCTTTTTGATTAAGTAATTACTTAATTAAATTATAGTACTCTTAATTAGATTTTTCAACCATTATTTTATAATTTTGGAATTTATTATAAATAACCTAGATATTTACTATTATAACTTTAGAAATTTTTCAAATGAATCTACTTAAAAATACATTTAAAATAGTTTAAATAGGAGTAATTAATAAACAAAAAACTGTCTTAAAATAATAAAATTATTTTAAGACAGTTTTTATAAATATGTTTAAAAAGTTACTCAATATAAATATTAAGTTCTCTTTAATTTATCTAAATAATAAACAGCATTTAAGGCTGCTATTTGTCCTTGACCAGCTGCTTTTATATAAGAATATGGTTTTCCAACACAATCTCCAGCAGCAAAACATCCATCTATACTAGTCTTCATATTATTGTCAACTTTAATATGGATACCTTCAATTTCTATACCAGGAATCAATGCACTTGGAGCTGTACTATCTTTTATGACAAATACTCCATCAACTTCAATGTGGTTTTCTTTAAAAGATATTTTGTTTACAAGTTTATCTCCATCTATTTGTACTGGTCTGTCATGTATAACTTCAATAGAGTCATCCAAGTTATCTGAACCTCTCATAAGATTCTCTTTTTTGTACATAGGTATAAAATAAGTTTTTGAAGTTAGTTCACTTAAAAAATTTGCTTCTTCTTTAGATTCTTCATTATATCCTATAACTGCCACTTTCTTGTTTCTATAAAGTGGTGCATCACATGTAGCACAATACCCTACTCCTCTTCCTAGAAATTCTTCTTCGCCTTTAATTGGTCTAGTGTATTCCACACCAGTGGCAAGAATCACAGTAGTAGCTTCATACATATCATTTCCAGACATTATTGCAAAGTATTCTCCCATAGCATAAATATTATTTATTCTTTTATTTTCAATTGAAATATCCATACTATCTATATGTGATTTAAACTTGTCTTTCAATTCATCTCCACTTATATCATAAAAACCTAAATAATTATCTATTGAAGGAGCTTTGACAAGCTTATTACTTAAATTATCACTACCAAACATGATAATTGTCTTATTTCTTATTTTCGCATTTATAGCAGCAGACAATCCAGCAGGACCACTGCCTATTATAGCTATATCATATCTCATAATATTCACCCATTTTTTATAAATATGATTTTACTTTCATTTCAATTTTGTTCTTTGGCATAAATCCAATTAGTGTTTCTACTGGCTCTCCATCTTTAAATATAATCATAGTTGGCACTGTAGATACACTAAATTGTTGAGCTATTTCTAAGCTCTCATCTATATCAACTTTTACAAATCTAGCTTCATTTTTCATTTCTTCACCTAATTCTGCAAATACAGGTCCTAACATGTTACAAGGTCCACACCAAGTTGCAAAGAAATCCACTACAACTACTCCTTTACTACCTTCAACACTACTTCTAAATTCAGATGTATTTATAACTTTTGCCATTTTTTTAATCCTCCTATAAACTTTAATTATCCCTATACAATTATACTATGAAATTCATAAATATAATTTTACTTTTATAGGGTCTTTTTATATTTTATTTTATACTAATTAGTATACCCATTCTTTATTTCTAAAAACAGATTTTTATATTTTTATTATTTTAACTTTTGTGGTATTGATAATTCAAATGTAGTTCCAATGCCTATCTCTGAAGTTACATTTATTTCAATAAACAAATTTAAACTAATCATACGAGCTATCGAAAGACCTATTCCAGAACCTTCCAAGTCTTTATTTCTTACGTTTTCACTTCTGAAAAATCTATCAAATATAAGAGGTATTTCTTCTTTTTTTATGCCTATTCCAGTATCACTTATAAGTAAAATAACCTCATCTTCTATATCTTCTTTTAATTCTAATACTATTTCATCACCTTGTCTTGTGTATTTAAAAGCATTATCAATAAAAATTAATATAAGTTGTCTTAATTTATTTTTATCAGTTATTATAACTTTATTCTTAAGTTCAGAGTTAAATATAAATTTCTTTTCCTGAAATTCAGCAATATCAATATAATCTTCTGATATTTCCTCCAGCAATCTTTCTAAATCTACTTCTTCTAAGTTAACTTTAACAATGGAATCTTCTTTAGTAAGAGACAACAAATCTGTTATCATTTTTTTAAGCCTTCTAGTCTCTTTCATTGCAGTAGCTATTGTTTCAACTTCATCATTTACTGTGCTTTCTGGGGATTTTAACATACTTTCTAACTTTGACGAAACTATTGTTATTGGTGTTCTTAATTCATGAGAAGCATCTTGTATAAACTTAGCTTGATTTCTCCATGCAGTTTCTATTGGAATTAAAGCTTTTCTAGTAAGATATACAGCAACAAAGTAAGTAATTATTACAGAAATCAGTATTCCAATTATAAGAACAGATGTAAGTTGCTTTAAAGAATTCATCTCAGAGTCTATATTTCTAATTATCTGTATTTGATATCGTCCTACATCGACATTTAATTCTCTAAAGGTATATCCATTTTCTGTATATTTAAAAAATGAATTTTTCTTATCCAATCTTCTATTTGGAAGTAACTCATCAAAATACTCATTTTGAGTATAGTAACTTATTCTACCATCTTCATATACATATACCATATCTTTTGGGTCTTTAAGTCTTATTGGATTCAAAAACGAGGTTCTTTTAAATTGAGAAACTATATATTCAAGTTCATCATTTATCTCACTATCAATTCCACTATATGTCAACCCTCTAAAATATGAGTATATAAATATAGAAAATATTATTAAAAAGCTACCTACTACTACAATATACATTTTTATTAGATGATTTTTAGTACTAGTGAATACATTCTTATTTATCATCGAATATATATCCTACCTTACGCTTAGTTTTAATATATTTATCATACCCATATTTGCTGAGTTTTTTCCTTAGATTACTTACATATACTTCAACTATCTCAATGGTTGCATCTGAATCAATTCCCCATATTCTATCATAAATCTGTTCTTTTAATAAAATTGAACCCTTGTTTAACACAAAATATTCAAGCAAGTTAAACTGTTTATTTTGTAACTTTATTTCTTCTTTTTCAATATACACTCTTTTTTCTAATGTATCCAAATATAACGATTTAAATTCTATTCCATTTCTTTCTTTTATTTTTCCATTAGTTCTTAATATAGCATACACTCTTGCTACCAATTCTTCCATATAAAAAGGTTTTGTCAAATAATCGTTAGCTCCTATAGTAAATGCTTCTACTTTATCATCTAATGCTTCTTTGGCTGTCAATATAAGTACAGGTGTATCTATATTATTAACTCTCATCTTCTTTAAAATATCAATTCCATTTATGCTAGGAAGCATTAAATCTAAAATAACTAAATCGTATATATTTTGATTAACTAAGTATAAGGCTTCTTCTCCATCTTCACATTTTTCAGTTTCAAAATGCTTACTAAGTTCTTCTACTACACTTTCTAAAAGCACCTTATTATCTTCAACTACCAAAACCTTCATAAATATCCCCTGCCTTTATTTGTCTATCTTAACTTTATGAGATTTTAAGTCAATATCTACATTGGCTTTTTCTTTTATATCATCATATGTATATCCTACTATCTCAACACTTTTTGCTTTTGTTGAACATAGTATATCTATATCTGTCTCTTCTGAAGCCTTTAAAATTTTATATGATGGTACACGATTTACCACTAAATATTCTCCATTTTCATTAACTTCTGCTGTCTTAAGAATAATATTTCCTAAGTCTTTTGATGATGAATTTTTTACTTTTATTTGATATGTGATTCCTTCTTTTGATTCATTTACTTTTTTAAGTTCTGACGTAGATAATACCTCATACTGACTACTATTTTCTAGCTTAATATTGTTATTTCTTATATCAATAGTATTTTCTTTTAAATTAACATATACAATCTTACCCTCTGCTTCATACTCATATGCATAAACTTCTACACTTTTTGTAAAAGTTTTATGCCCACACTCTACATAAGCAACTTTGCCAGGCATTAAAGTCATATCTAACAAAGCTTTACTGTCTGAGGAAATAATTTTTTTATTCTCATCATATTCATTATATATCAGTTCAACATTTGATATATTAAATGTTGAATTATTTTCTACCTTTGTGGATGTGTCTACTTTATCACCTTCATCTACATCTATAATCTCTGATTTCCCTATATTCAATACTTTTGCATTTTCCTCATCTATTTTTACCTCATTCTTATCTTCAACTTGGATACCAGCTGAATCTTCTTTATCTTCAGATTGAATATCTGCTGAGTCAGATTGTTCATCTTTTTCACATGCTGTAAGTGTAAAAATAAATATTGTTAATATAATCATTAAAAAAATTGATTTTTTTACTATCTTATTCATATTAAGCACCTCATATAGTAATATTTTATAGTAGATTTTTATATTTTTTCATAAATTCTTTCAACGCTTGTGTAAGTATTTGATGTTTTTCAAAATTTGAATTACTACAAAGCCTTTCAAAATCATTCCATATTTCTTTATCTATACGTATTCTTGTTGTTTTTAATTCCTCTATGGATTCATTATCTATATGTACATCTTTTTTATTAGATATTTTTTTTGGCTTTATATTATAATCTTTTACTTCTAAATACCAATCATATACTTCACAAAGCTTATCTAAGTCTTCTTGAGTTATATTTATTTTTCTATCTTTTTTAGGCTTAACATTTTTTTTTGATTTTGTGTTCTTTAAATCAGTTTCATTAAACTTTATTTGTTCAATGCCTTTGTTCAAAACCTTTTCATTAGAATTCTTTTTTTTGGTGCTTACTTTTTTTCTATTACTTATACTTTTTTTACTTTTTTCTTCTTCCAAGTCTATCTTATCCAAATTTTCATTATAATTTAATTCGTCTTTTAATATGTATTTACCTTTTTCTGATTTATATCCTTTTTTATTTAAAAAATTTCTTAAAGTGCTTTGACTAATTTTTAGATTTTGAGCTATTTCTGTAAACTCAATTCCCTTGCTTTGAAGCTCTAAAAATTTATCAATTCTTTCCTCGTTGTTATTCATTAATACTCCTCCGTCAATATCTTCTTGTCTTTCTCTTCATACCTCTTATTATATTTTTCTTTTCTGAATCTACTCTAGTAGACTCTATTATTTTTTGCAACATTTTATTATAAGTAAAATCGTCTAAGTTATTATTTTTTATATAGAAAAATGTTTCTTTTTCATATTTGATAAAACAACTTGATAGCAACCACGCCACACCCATTTTAACATAATATTCTTCACTTTGTATATTATTACAGTATTCAAAGATTTCTTTAATATGTTTATCATCAACATAATATATTAAAAACATAACTAATGCAAATCTAATTTCCCATGGATTTTCTGAATAAATATATTTTTTAAGTGTATCATACATGTTTTCTTTATATTTTTTTGTAGATTTCAAACCACAACAAAATCCATCACAAACTGACCAATTATTAATTTTAGGTATAAACCTTTCTATATAATATAGAGTTTCTTCAAAGGTGTTATTTATATTGCCAATTACCATACCTTGTAATACTGTTTCTTCATAATATGTATCCTCTGCTATATCTAAAAATTCCTTCCAATTTCCCTTACTTATTTCTTTAGATATCTCTCTTAAATTAGGAACCCTGATACCTATTATATTTTCTGCATTTGGTATGAGCTTTTTATTAAAGTCTCTATATTTGCTATCTTGTATAGATTTCATATATTCCAGGAGTTTCTTATAATCTAATTTACTCCATTTTTCCCTACTAAACATCATTTATTTACTCCTTAATTCCTTTTTCCTTATTGTAACATAAAAATCTACAAAAAAAAGCTTCTAAGTATCAGAAGCCTTTTTAAAAACAAACTAAATTTTTTAAGTTAAAATTTAAACTAAATTAATATTTACTACAATATAACACATTCTTAAAAATTTTACTAATCTCCAACACCAAAATCTGTATTATTGTATAAAATCTCTATATTTGGATTTTCATCTAAATATTTATACTTATTAATGAACCACTTAACTAACTCTTCATCTCTTTTAACACTAGAAGAATTATTTATAAAAACATTCACAGTTGATTTTTCAAACTCATTTAATATAATCTCTATATCTCTATCTATCATCTCTTTTGTTTGCCCTTCAATTCCTACCATAATACAAGGTGAATCAAAATAGTCTTTTACCTCTTGTGGTGTTTTAAATTTTGCATTTTTATTTAAAACAGTATTTCTAAAATCATTGTCAAAGGTCTCAACTCCAATTTTAAATACTATAGGAATTCCAAAATAGTCTCTCATCTCTTTAATCCTATTTTTATAAGACCAATGACTTTCTAAAAACAATTTTTTTATTTTCTTTTCTTTTATAATACATTTTATTTCTGATAGAGTATCTTTAGGTAGCTCAAAACAACTACCAGAGTTTATAACTTCAAGAACTCCATATTTTCCAGTTATATTTCCCAAAACCGCTATATTTAATCTATTCATTTCTTCTTCCAAGTTAGAATTATCATCTATATAATCGCAAAAAGAACATTTTCCCCATACACAAGGAAATCCTTTAAGCAAAACAATTTCTCTTTGATTTTTATTTGTTATTTCACTATATCTATCCATTTTTCTCCTATCTTCCTCCAGTCAATGATAGTTTCAAAGTTTTTGGAACTGCATTTAATCCTAAATTCACTAAAACAACTGCTACCAATTTATCTGCATAATCGGTGAATACTTGAGTTACAAATACACTAAATACATCTCCTAACCCTAACACTTTTAAAATTTGTACTATATAGGAAGAACCTGATGATGTCATACCACCAAATAGAAACGCTGAAATTATTGAACTTACTATGGATGTTGGAATAGCAAATAACAATACCCCTAATGGCGTTTTTAATCCCTTTAAAAAGTTCTTTTTAAAGGCTATTCCAGCAAGCAAACCTGTTGATATTTGAACTGGCGCAAAGTAAAGAGAATACACATCAAATGTAATTCCACTTATTAAACTTCCAAACACACCTGTAATTACAGCATATTTAGGCCCTAAAAGTGATGCTATCATTATAGTTCCTATCGAATCTAAGTATATAGGTAATCTTAATCCCATAGCTATAAATGCCCCTATTATATTTATAGAGATACCAAAAGCTATAAGTGTAATAGTTTTTACACAGATTTTTCTTTTCACACTATATCACTCCTTCCACAGAGTCTATAATGTCTTCATAATCTTTGAAAAGCCTCTTCAAAAACATATACATAAACTTCTTTTCATCAACTTCATTTAGAACAATTGCATTAGGACATTTTTTATAGAAATCAAAAGAATCAACTATAGATTGTCCCATAGCTACACCATCTTCTACAACTTCTACATATGATTCAAACCCTTTACAGATACTTCTATCTATAAAGTAAGCTACTGCTAGAGGGTCATTTATCACACACCCAATTATTCCTTCCTGCTCCCAATGGAAATCAATATAAAATCTAGTTATTTCAGTTATATACTTTGCCATTTTTTCATCAAGTCTATTTATAAACTCAATAATATTGGGAGTAAGTACAATTTTTCTAGTTACATCCAAACCTACCATGTGAATTTTTTTAGATAAATTCTTGTAAACATAATCTGCTCCATGTGGGTCTACCCAATAGTTAAACTCTGCTACTGGAGAGCAATTTCCATGAATTCTAAATGCTCCTCCCATAGATACAAACTCATCAAGATTTTCAAAAACTTTTTTATCTTTCATAAGTGCCTTGGCTATATTCGTAAGTGGCGCAAGTGCTATTATTGATACTTTTTCATGATTATGTAAAGTATTTATTATAAAATCTACTGCCCCATCTTTTACTTTAGCTTCTGCCACTTTTTGATAAAAGTTTTCTCCAATACCATCTTCTCCATGTGTATCTTGAGCTGTTACAAGTTTTCTTTTTAGTGGTGCTTCCTCTCCTTTATATACTGGTATATTTAGTGAAGAGCACATTTGAAGTGTTTTTAGTGCATTTTCTGCACCTATATTTACTGGAACATTTCCACAACATGTGGTAATTCCAAGTACTTCTAGCTCTGGTGAGTTTAAAGCCAGAAGAATGGCCAAAGAATCATCAATTCCTGGGTCACAATCAATTATTACTTTTCTTTTTTCCATACTTTTATCCTCCTTGATTTGTGGTCGAGGAGAACTACACATCTTTTTTCCACTTTCAAAAAGGTGTGTCTAAGGGTATTAATTATATACTGCCACTATATAATTCCTTAGTTTTTTATACTTGGAGTTCTCGAACAAGTACAGATGTCAAGATTATGAATTTAGTCTATTTATTGTAGACCTCCAAAAAATTTTCATCTGATTTAATAACTACAAAATACCTTTTGTAGTATAAAAGAATTTATTATATTTTAATGTGTCTTGTTAAAGTTTATTTAAAATTATAATCCAACTTTAACAAAATGTGGCACCTTTAAACCGATTATTATTATACAACAATAGTTGAAATATTACAATTAATAACTTCAATATTTCAGCTACAAAAATCTATTAAATTATATTATTAATAGCTTATTGACAACATTAAATATAAAGCATATAATTACGTTGTAAATTAAATTAACACTGTTAAGTTATGAGGTGATTATATGAGTATTAAAGAAAGACGCAAAAACGAAAAAACAGAAATGAAGAAAATAATTATGGATGCTAGCATCGAAATTATCAATCAACATGGATATGAAAACTTATCAATAAGAAAAATTGCTTCAAAAATAGATTATTCTCCAACTACAATTTACCTTTACTACAAAGACAAAGCGGAGATTATTAGCGATATGACAAAAAAACTTTATGATACTGTAGAAAGCAATGCTATTGATATTATACATAATTGCTCATCTCTCCCAATAGATAAGCAAATCATAGAAATTATGACTAGCTTTATAAAAACTCTTTCTAGTGAACCAGAAATGTCAAAAGCTATTATGCATAGTAGGATGAATATTATATTTACATCTGAAAATACAAATAGTGAACCTACTAATAATGGGATAAAAATACTCGACGAACTTCTTTCCCTTGGGATTGAACAAGGTGTATTTAAACAGAATGTAGATAAAACTTCATGGATGCTTATAAGTGCACTATTAGGATTTGTTTTATGTATTGTTGAGAATCAATTGTATTATTTAGACAATTTCACTCAAATTATAGAGAATTTCTTAGATATTTTAGTAGGAGGACTTTACAATGAGAAGCCACAATGAAACTGATAAGAAAAAAAGACTTTTAAGAATTTTTAAACTATCTATAATTCTATTTCTTGTGTTTATATGTATTATTATTTTAATTGTAACTAGCTTAAAACCAGAAAAATTAGTAGTAAAAAATATAAATCCTTCTAATGTGAAAAATGGTATTTATACAGGAAGTGCAGATAATAAGTTAGTAAAAGCTACTGTATCTGTTGAAGTTAATAATGGAAAAATCAAAAATATTAAGATACTAGAGCATGACACTCTTTTAGGTAAACCCGCTGAAAAAATCATAAAAAGTATAGTTGAACAACAATCTTTAAAAGTAGATGCTATAACTTCTGCAACTTGTAGCAGTGATACTATAAGAAAAGCTATAGAAAATGCTTTACGAAAGGGAGAACAAATATGAATACTATTATTATATATTCAAGTAAATATGGTTGTACAAAAGACTGTGCAAATATATTAAAAAATAAACTATCAGACAATGTCACTATTATTGACATCAATGATAGTAATACTAAAATTGAATTATCAAAATTTGATACAATTATTATTGGAAGTTCTATATATGTTGGCTCAGTTTCAAAAAAAATTCGTGTATTGTGTAATGATAATATAGAATTATTAAACAAAAAACGAGTTGGTGTATTCCTTTGTTGTGGCTTTTCTGAACAAGCAGATAAATATCTAAAATCAAACTTTCCAGCATCTTTATTAGAAAATGTAAATGCAATTGGAATTTTTGGCAGTGAAGCTCGATTAGAAAAAATGAATTTTTTAGATAAGCTTATTATGAAGTCTGTTGCAAAAGGTAATTATGATAGTTTTAAAATATCACAAGATAATATAGATGATTTTTTAAGAAATTTTAATAACTAAAATTATTTATTTCAAATCTCCTTATAAAATAAAAAATTTATCTACAATGTAGTATTATAAATATACTCTAAAATTTATAAATATTGATAAAATAGTTATATACCTATACAATATTATATATTATACAATATTTTCTTATATTTATTCAGACCTATGTATTATATAAGAAAATTCTACTACATTTACTATATTGGAGATGGTATTTATGAAACATATTGAAATCAGAATGGCTAATGAAATGGATGCAGAAGAAATATTAGAAATATATACTCCATATATTACTAATACAGCAATTACCTTCGAATATATCATTCCAAGTATTGATGATTTTAAAAATAGAATAAAAGAAATTTGTTCAAAATATCCTTACCTAATCTGTTTAATTGATAAAAAAATTGTTGGATATGCTTATGCCCATGAACACAATGAACGAACTGCTTATCAATGGAATGTTGAATTATCAATTTATGTTGATAATAAATTTATTACTCATAAGATAGGAATTGCTCTTTATAATTCAATCATAAACATATTGAAATTACAAAATATTCAAAATTTATATGCCAGTATTACATCACCAAATATAAAAAGTGAAAAACTTCATCAGAAATTTGGTTTCAAACTATGTGGAATTTATCACAATACAGGGTATAAATTTGATTGTTGGCATGATGTTATGTTATTTGAAAAACATATAGGCAATCACTCTACAAATCCTAATTCTATAAAAACAATTAAGCAGGTTAATTCAGAAGAAATAGACGTTATTTTGAATGATAATATTAATTTAATATCACTTTAAATTTAATATAATTCAATCTATAAAATATGAACAAAAGAAAAAATAGGAAAGATGTTTAAAATATTTATTTTGATATTTTAAACATCTTTCCTATTTTTTTCTTAAATTTTATAATAATAGTCTTATTAAAGCAAATACTATAAAAAGAGTTTATCTTTATTTGCTAAGTAAATTTAAATTAAAAATATAAAAAAATGGAAGGAGAATAATATATGATAAAATTAATTGGTATATTGATAGTCGTAATTGGTTTTATACTTAAAATGGATACGCTATTTACTGTATTATTAGCAGGCATAGCAACAGGAATTGTTGCGGGATTAGACTTTAATCAAATTTTTACAATCTTAGGAGACTCTTTCGTTTCAAATAGAGGTGTATCATTATTCATACTAACATTGCCAGTAATTGGTGTATTAGAAAGATATGGATTGAAGCAAAGAGCAGTTTCTCTAATAGAAAAATTAAAGAGACTTACAACAGGAAAAGTACTTACTATATATATGATAGCTAGGCAAATAGCTGGTGCTCTATCTATAAGAATGAGTGGACATCCTCAGTTTGTGAGACCACTTGTTAACCCTATGGCACAAGCTGCTGGTTTAAGCAATAGTGATGAACTAAAAGAATCTGATGAAGAAGCTATAAAAGCATTGTCTGCTGCATCAGAAAACTATGGAAACTTTTATGGTCAAAATCTATTTGCAGGTAGTAGTGGAGTATTACTTATAGCCTCTACGCTGACTCAATTCGGATACAATGTAACTGGGCTTAACATTGTAAAGGCCAATATTATCATGTCAGTAATAGCACTTGTAGTTGCTACAATTCAATTTACTTTATATGATAAAAAATTAAATAAGAGTCACAAGAGATAGATTTATTTAGGAGGAATAAAAATGCAAAATTTTATAAATATATCATTAGAAATTTTTTATGCACTGATGGGTTTTCTGATGGTGGTAATAGCATATAGGTCTTTTACTACAATAGATAACAATAAGAAATATGGTACATCATTATTTTGGATACTGATATCACTACCCTTCATATTTGGTAGACTGATTCCAGCCAATATAATAGGAATAATACTAATATTATCTAGCTTATTGACACTTTCTAAACAAGTTGTATTTGCAAAATATGAAGAACCAAATGAGAATTTTGGAAAAGAGCAAGCAGATAAACTTAAAAATAAAATATTTATACCATCATTAATATTAGCATTTGCTGCAGTAGTTGTAGCTATGAGCCTTACTAACTTTGATAATTCTTCACAGTTTGCAATAGGTGTGGGTTCAATAATTGCATTAATATCAGCTCTTATAATAACTAAAGCAAAGCCTACTACTTCAGTTCAAGATGGCTCAAGATTACTTCAACAAATGGGTCCTGCTAGTATGCTACCACAACTTTTAGTCGCATTAGGAGCTCTATTTACTCAAGCTGGAGTTGGTGAAGTTATTTCAAATATGATATCTGGCGTAGTCCCTGCTGATAATAGATTATTTGGTGTTATGGCTTATGTATTAGGTATGGTTATATTTACTATGATAATGGGAAATGCATTTGCTGCGTTTTCAGTCATAACGGCAGGAATTGGAATTCCTTTTGTATTGTCTCAAGGTGGAAACCCTGCTATAATTGGAGCATTAGCATTAACAGCAGGATATTGTGGAACTTTACTTACTCCAATGGCTGCTAATTTTAATATAGTTCCAGCAGCTTTACTTGAATGCAAAAATGACTACATTGTTATAAAGTACCAAGCTCCAGTTGCTTTGATATTAATTATAGCTCACATATTAGTAATGTATTTTTTAGGGTTTTAATACAATTAGGAGGTAATATAATGAAAATTTTATTAACAGGATTTGACCCATTTGGTGGAGAACCAATAAATCCAGCTCAAGAAGCAGTTGAAAGGGTTAATGATAATATAAATGGTGCAGAAATTATAAAAATAACCATACCAACAGTTATGACAAAATCTGTTGAAGCTATAGATAAAGCTATCCAACAACACAATCCAGATATAGTAATATCAGTTGGACAAGCTGGAGGTAGATTTGATATTACACCTGAGAGAGTTGCTATAAATGTAGATGATTTTAGAATAAAAGATAATGAAGGTAATCAGGTTATAGACACTGTTATAAAAGAAGATGGTCAACCTGCATATTTTTCAAAATTACCTGTAAAAGCTATGGTAAAACATATGAATGAAAATAAAATCCCAGCAAGTGTTTCAAACACTGCAGGTACATTTGTTTGTAACCATGTAATGTATGGAATCCTTTACATGATAGACAAAAAATATCCGAATATAAGAGGAGGATTTATACACATACCATATATGACTTCACAGATAATAGACAAAAAAAACACACCATTTATGTCTCTAGAGGAAATAGTTAAAGGCTTAGAATTAGCTATAGAAGCTTGCACTATCTATAAAAATGATATAGAAGAAATTGGTGGTGAAATTTCATAATGACTCTTTTAATATTTCTATAAATTGGAAATAAGAGTCATCCAACTAAAGACTGTGAGTAAATTTGTTTAGATAATTTTACTCATAGTCTTTTTATAATACATACAAATATAAAATTAAATTCTATTCTTCTCTCCCCACTCACACATTGCATCTAAAATTGGAATCAAAGATTTTCCTCTTTCTGATAGACTATATTCTACCTTAGGAGGTATTTGAGGATATTCAGTGCGAATAATCAAGTTATCTGCCTCTAATTCTTTCAATGATAAACTCAAGGTTTTATAAGAAATGGTATTTATGTAACGCTTTAATGCATTATATCTGACAACCTTAAATTCTACAAGACAATAAAGAATTATCATTTTATATTTGCCATTAATTAATGAAAGTGTATAACTAAATCCTGTTTCACTTAAATCTGTATTTGATATATAATCTATACCCATATGTTACACTCTCCTTCTGGTTAGTACTGAACAAAAATGTGCGTACTTGTTTTTAAGATAATTTATAATAAAATTATAGTGTAAGAATAATTGAAAGTCAATTTGATAATAGGAGGTGTAATATATAGGTAAAAACCTATTAAATAAAGTTTATTGGAGGAAATTTATGATGAAAGTTTTATTGATTAATGGTAGCCCAAACCAATATGGATGTACTTATACAGCATTAACTGAGATTACTAAAGTATTAAATAAACATGATATTGAAACAGAAATACTGTATTTAGGTAAAAAAGCAATCCCAGGATGTATTGCCTGTTCATCTTGTTTTGAAACTGGAAAATGTATTTGTAATGATAAGGTTAATGAATTAATTGAAGAACTTGATAATATTGATGGTATTATTATTGGTTCTCCTGTTTATTTTGCTAGTGCAAGTGGCCAATTAACTTCATTTCTTGACCGTCTATTTTTCGTAGCTGGAAGTCGCATGTCTACAAAATTAGGTGCTTCAATTGTATCCTGTAGACGTGGTGGTGCAACTGCAACATTTGACCAACTAAACAAATATTTTTCAATCAGTAATATGCCTATTGTATCATCACAGTATTGGAATCAAGTACATGGTTTTACGCCAGAGGATGTTATGAAAGACGAAGAAGGCTTACAAACCATGCGAACTTTGGGCGAAAACATGGCATGGCTTCTTAAATGTATTTCAGCGGGTAAGAAAGCTGGAATTAAAAAACCACAATATGAAGAGAAAGTTATGACCAATTTTATAAAATAGATAATGAAAATATAATGGAATCTGTTAAAATGAAAGTACTAATCTATAAATAAAAATATGTATTACAAAAAAATAATAAAACAGAGTTATTAGGTATATATATATCAAATCTCTGTTTTATTATTTTTTCTTAAAAAGTTTCAAGTTCCAGTGATATTGTACTTATATTCAATGCTATTTTTAAACACAAGTGTTTTACTACACACATTGTATATTTTAAAATTATATTAAATATACCCCTAAAATATACAACACATATATATGGGCTGGATAATATAAATAAAATAAATATTTCATACTCTTACCTTTTTCTCTATTGTAAAGCAACATGAAAGGTAGAGAAGCAACCATCATCCATTGGTAATTTTGTAAAGTAGAATTTTTTAAACTAAAATCTCCATTTGCCATTGTTATAAATACAAAGATACACATTAAAATATAGCAAATACTTAGATTAAGCTTCTTCTCTCTACACAAATAAAAAATAATTCCAAGTGTAATAAGAATTAGTCCACCTTCTACTAAAAACGGAACTGGTACTAATGTCATAAATAAAGCGAGAATCCTATTAGCTGATTTGAAAAGTATAGTTATTGCAAATATTCCTAATATTATAGGGGCTATTATCATCAATAATCCTATAATAAGATATTTTACTTCTCTTTCTTTTTTAAATTTCTTTATAAATTCTATTGCTTGTAAATAAATTGCTGTCAAAAATAATGTTGCAAAAATATTATTTATAATTATTAGCCCTTCTGGATGTGGAAATACATTATTAATTATTTGATTTCCTATTGCCATAATAACAGACCAAATATACAATCTAGTTATGTACTTTTTCCTGTTACTAGTATGATAAAATCCTTCTACTGCCATAAATGTAAATAAAGGTGCTGATATTCTACCTATCCAATGAAACCAAATAGGTATTTGCATTGTTTCTGGCATAAATGCCGCTATATGGTCAAATGTCATAAATATTAATGCCAATATCTTAATAGTAAACCCATTTATACCTTTTTTAAAAAAATCCATATTATATCTCCTTATTTTGATTTATTTCTATAATAATTTCTGTTCCTACTCCAATTTTACTACTTACATAAATATTTCCCTTATGAATCTCTATTATCTCCTTAGAAATGGCCATTCCAAGCCCTGAACCTTTATGCAATTCTCCTGTATTGGTACCCCTATAATATTTTTCAAAAATATGTTTTAAATCATTTTCACTTATCCCAACTCCACTATCTTTTATTATAATTTCTACATTATCCTTTTTTGCAACTTCTATCTTTATTAAAGTGTCTTCACTATTATGAACTATTGAATTAAATATAAGATTGGTTATAGCTCTTCTTAATAAAATTGAGTCTGCACATACTTCTATTGAATCTTCATAGCATTCAAACTCAATATACCTATTTTTATATCTACTATCATTTAAAATATCTACTATTATATTTCTAACCAAACCAACTAAATTTATTTTTTTCTTATTCAAAGCTATATTATTATTTTTTAATCTAGTAGATAAATTTAGGTCATCCACCAAATCTTTTATATACTTAGACTTATTATATATAATTTCTGCATACTCTCGCAACTCATCTTCTACAAACTCATAATCTTTATCATTGATTATTTCTGCATATCCTTGTATAGATGCTAGAGGAGTTTTTATGTCATGTGTTATATTTGCTAACCATTCCTCCCTCAATTTTTCATTTTCTTTTCTCTCTGCTTCATTTATCCTTAAAGTATCAGCCAACATATTGATATTTGCAAAAACTTCTTCATAGATACCTCTATCTTTAAGATATAAACTATAATTTCCATTAGCCATATTCTCAATACTCCATAGTACACTTGAGATTGGTTTTGTAAGTTTTCTACTAAATAAGTAACCTATTCCTAAAGCGACCATACCATCAATTACAAGAGTTATAATAATGATTTTATTTAAAATTTCTTTAACACTATCTTTAGAATAAGTTAAAATTGTTCTTGATGTATCTCTACTAGGCATACCAATTATTATATTTAAATGTTTTTTGTTTAAAGACTTTTCTAAAACAAAATTAATGTAATTTGTTTCTCTATACTTGTAGTTGTTAACCATTTGAAAGGGGGTATATTTTTTAGGAGTATCTTTTGGTACATTTATTCCATATACTTCCTCCCCTGAATCATTTAAAACTTGTAACCAAGAATTTGATTTTGCTAATTTATCAAGTCCACCCTTTGATAACCTAAGCTCTCCATCATTTTCATATAAATCTTTTTCAAAAGAACGTACAAATCCTTCAGGATTATTTTTAGAATCCATAACTTTAAAAAAACTATTTGTTGAAACAATATACAATATAGAAATAATATTTATAATAACTACTGATATAACCACAAATACGATTGTAAGCATAAAGTTTCTAGTAATCTTCCATCTCATATTCTAATCTTCCTTTACTGCTAATTTATATCCAAGACCTTTTATTGTCAGAATATATTCTGGTTTTGAAGGATTATCCTCTAATTTTTCTCTAATTTTCCTTATATGAACCATTATAGTATTATCAAAACCGACATAATCTTCTCCCCACACCTTATCCCACAATCTCTCTTTACTTATAATTTGATTTTGATTATGTGCAAATAAAGATAATATTTTTAATTCCTTTGCAGATAATCCAATAGACTTTCCATCTTTTATAAGCTCTGCTCTACTTTCATTTAATTTATATGGTCCAAATGATACAATTTTTTCTTTATTGTTGTCTAAATCCATACTTTCATTTTGACCTTCATTAAAATAACTTAATCTTCTTAAGTGGGCTTTAACCCTAAAAGCTACTTCCTTAGGGCTAAATGGTTTTGTAACATAATCATCTCCTCCAATTGCAAGCCCAAGTAATTTATCTAGTTCTTCAGTTTTAGCTGATAAAAATATTATTGGAGAATTAGAAGTTTGTCTTATTTCTTTACAAATATCATAACCTTCTCCATCAGGCAACATAATATCTAGTATAATCAAATCAGGGTTAATGTCTTTAAATATTTCTAATCCTTCTCTTCTAGTTTTTGCTGTATATATGTTCTTAAAACCTTCTTTTTTTAATACTGTTTCTAAAAGTTTTAATATTTCTACCTCATCATCTATTATTAGAATACTATTTTCCATAAATAACCTCCTATGATAATTTACCTATATATTAGCACACATTTTCTTAAAAATTAATTTATATTATTTAAAAGTAAACTAATATATAAATAAAGATACTATTATTTTTGGTTAAAATCTCTTACTTGATGTAAAATTTTTATATGTTATTTTAGTTAATATTATCATTAATGTAATTGAGATTAGTATGGATAAACCTATCAATATATTTGGTACATTATATCTAACAATTTGTTGGCTCATCATAATCCAGTTTGGAGTTATTGACATAAATTTTATAGCTTTCTCTGGAATAAAACCTACGCTAAAATATGGTATTGCCATTATTAATCCGCCTAATATAAATGGCATTATAGAGGATTTAGATATAGATGAAAGTGTTAAACCTATTTGTGCAAATATAAAAGAAGCAAAAACATTAGTTACTATAACAATAAGATACATTTGGATTACTGTAATATTTAAATTACTATTTCCAAAATACCATAAATTTTTAATCGGCTCATTCAAATGTTGAAAATAAAAAAAACTAAATCCTCTAATTCCTACTAATAGTATAAAAGAAATATTAATCATAGATAAAACTAGGCCATTAGCTATTATTTTTGATAATACTACTGATTTTTTACCATTTTTAGTTGTATTTATTAAACCAGTCATATTAGAATCATATTCTTTTGTATAATTTCCAGAAGTTATCATAAACATTACCAAACCTATTAAAGGTATAGAACCTTCTATCTTATAAAATATATCTGCGTACGTATCTAAAACATCAAACTTTCTAATCAGAATAAAGCCAAAAAGTAGTAGAAATACCCAAACCAACAGAATACTTTTTGATTTTAATATTTTTATCATCTCAGATTTAACTAAATATATCATTTATACTATACCTCCTTTGCATCTTCTAAATCAAAGTAAAACATATATACATCTTCAAATTTTGCCTGAACTGGTTGTGTATTAGTTTCAGTTGGCATATCATCTGAAACTATTCTAAGCACTATTGAATCAACATCACTTTGAATACTTATAACCTTATACTTAGATTGAATTTTATCAATTTCACACTCATTTTCAACTCGAATATTATATACTTTGTTTTCCATATGATTTAATATTTCTTTGTGGGTTCCTTTCACTAGAAGCTTACCTTTTTTAATCATTATTGTTTCTTTTGCAACTGATTCTATATCTGAAATTATATGAGTAGAAAGAATTATTATCTTATCTCTAGATATTTTAGCTATTAAGTTTCTAAATCTGGCTCTTTCTTGTGGGTCAAGACCTGCTGTTGGTTCATCAAGGACTATGATTTTTGGATTATTTAGTAAAACTTGTGCTATACCAACTCTTCTCTTCATACCTCCAGAAAATTTTCCTATAGCCTTATTTCTTACATCATATAGTCCTACTAATTCTAATAATTCATCTATCTTACTCTTTAAATCTTTTTCCTTTAAGCCTTTTAATGCTCCAATATACTGTAAAAATTGTTTTGCTGTAAAGTTTTTATAAACTCCAAATTCTTGTGGTAGATATCCTAAAATATTTCTATAATCATCATCCATCTTAAATATATCCTTACCATTATATAGAATTTGACCATTGTCAGGTTTTATCAACGTTGTTATTTGTTTCATTAAAGTGGATTTTCCTGCTCCATTAGGTCCTAAAAGACCATAAACTCCGTTTTCTAGAGTTATTGTAATATTATCATTTACTACTTTCTTACCATATATCTTTGAAAGGTTTTTTATTTCTAACTTATTCATCTTAACTCTCCTTTATTTACTTATATAATCTGACTTTATTACTAAAAAACATAATGACATAACACATATGAATATTGCTACCAAAACCCCTATTAATAGGCTATCAATATCTATATACATTTTAAATATCATAATCTCTCCTAAATAATTTCCTATTATTTTATTAAATCCGAATATCAAATCATAATAATTTACAGTAGAAATAACTAGAAGTAATTTTTTAGGTAATATATGAATTACTGACATTATCTTAGTTATAGCTATAATAACTATAAAAAAACTTATTGATGCTATTGAAGATTTACTTATAAATGAGCCTAATATGGCTATCATAGCCCATCCTTCAAACATTAAAAGTTCGATACCTATATTTGATATTACGTAATTTGTTATGCTTAAATTGGATTTCAAAGTAACTATGTTATCTACTATTCTAAAAGCCTCTAAGTCTCCATTAGTTGGCATACCTTGTTGCATACATGTTATGATGAATACTCCAATTAAATAAACGGAATAAATTATCAGTGGAACTAGGAAAGCAACAACTATTTTTGACTTTAATGCTTTCTTCTTCTCTTTTGATGATAGTATTATATCTCTTACTGAAGAAATCACTTCATCTATATAAATATTTGATATAATTATAGCGATAGTAATTAATATTCCTACATTTATAAGTGGATTTGTAGCTCTATAATTAAATACCCTCCAAAAATTAACATCTTTATATTCATTAACACTTAAATTGTAAAGTTTATTATTTGACATTGCTTTGATTTTTTCAGAAAATACATCTGTCCCTTTTTGATTTGAAAGTTGTTTTAAAACATTAATCTTATTTTGAAATTTATAATTACCTATATCTTCACTACTTCTTGTATCCTCTATACGCCCTTTTTCCTTATCTATATAATAATTCTCTGTCTCTAAAACAGGTTTAATAAAGATATTGATTGATAGTATTAACATTAATATCCCTAAAGATATAAACATGCTTTTAGATTTAATCAATTTTTTCATTTCCCAATTTACCAATGTACTAATCCTCCTAAATTATTTTGATTACACCTATATATTAAAACTTAAATCTTATATCAATATAGTCTTAACCTTAAATAAAGCTTAAATTGTTTGATTTATTGAAACTCATTAAAAATATGCTTTTAAATTTACTATTTTAGAAAATAGTTTGTAATATGTTTATTATTTATTGTAATCTTTTAGTTTATCTTTTTTATAAGATACTTGCTATACTTTTATTAGTAAGATTAAATTTAAAATAAGTTGGTGATTATATGAGAAATATAGATATTTATACAAAATTGAGAATAAGTTTTTTAGCATCCATAGGCATGTTTGTCATTGCAGCTGCATTTATTATTTTTATGAGAAACTATGCATTTTCAATCATTTTTATTCTTTTTGGTATTTTTATTGAATGGAAATTTTATCGTTGTCCAAACTGTAATCATTGTTTAGATTCAAGGATGGAACTTTTAAAGAATGGTTCTTACTGTCCTTATTGTGGAAAGATTATTAAATAGTAATTCTTTTATCCAGTTTATTTAATGTTAATTAATAAAATTTATTCTATATATATTTTTATATTTCTTGTTAATTTATAAAATTTTTAAATATGTTAAAAAGATATAAAGAACTGTTATGCATAGTTCTCTATATCTTTTGGTGTTTATAAATACTTTATATAATTTTTTATTACATACACCTTAAAAATTTTTGCTAATATTAAAATAAACTTTCTATTTTATTATTTTATTTATAATATTTTATCTAACTCATTTTTACATTTACCTATTTGAAATAAAACTAGTTAATTTAAAATCACAATTTTTAATCTAAATAATTGCATATAAACTTATTTATCACTAATTTTTCTTTTCAAAACAACAAGTATAATTTCATAATATTTTTCATTTTCAAACAAGCATGTTGAATAATAGAGCATCTTCTAGTATTATATATTTGTAGAATAAAACTAAATTGGTAAATCTAGGAAAATTTGGTTTTATAGAGTTATAGGAACTAGTACTAAAAAATTTTATGAGTTTTGTTATTTTGTTACTAAAATACAATTTTTACTTTTACTAAATTTTTTAGGGGGATGAATAATATGTTTATTGGAGAAATAGACAAATGTACACATATATTAACTGCTTATATAAGTAGTTCATATGATTATTGTAATTTTTTAGATACACAATTAGATGATTTTATATCAGAATATGGAGAAACTGTAGTTGAAACATGCTTACATCAAGTTTTATTATTAGTGAGTCGATATAATTAAAATTAAGTTTTTCCTAGGAAAGCCTTTTTGGATTTACCTACCTTAATAAATATATAATTTTTTTGTACTTTATAAGTAACTATAACTTCTGCTAAAGTAAAGATGTATTGGGAGTACATCTTTACTTTTTCATTAAAACAGTTAAAAGCATACACATAAAAATGAATTATCCAATACAAATTATACATTTCATATATCTAACTTAATGTATGAGCATTATTCTATACATATATTCTGTAATTTCATCAAATATAGCTCTAAATTTTTACTATTTTATACATTCTCTATAAATCATACAAATAACATCTATAAAATCCCCCTTGTATGTTTAAACCACCTATAAAATAACACCAATATTTAGAATATTCAATATCAACTGCGTAACTGGTCAATAAAAATGTATAACTAGACAAAATTCTTATATTTTCTTTATGTTTATTTATTGTTTTTATGAAATCATCTATTTATAATTCGTTTAAAACAATTTCTCTTAAAGACTTTATTAATTAATTTTTTGAATATGTAGGATAACTTGACATAACTAGTGTTTGAGTTTAAATTAAAATAAATACTAGTGTTCACATTAAGTGTATAAGGTGTAAGCTGACAAATCAAACTTTTGGGAGGTAAATATTATGATGAAAGAAAACAGCAACTAGCAGAATTATTTTCTAACAATCGTAAGAGTTACACAGATGGCAAGCAAGAACGGATTAATATTTTATTAAAAGAAGCACAGCTTTGGAGAATGAGTTTATTCTATTGATAAAAAATAAATTTGATAATTATAATAAAAAAATAATTACTCCTATTTTTTGAGTGATTTTAATATGTATTTATATGTGTCTCTAATAAATTATAATATATCTTACATTTTAGTATGGTAGTTTTCGTTAGTTTTATCATTACAATTTTTTCTATAGCTTTATGTATTTTATTATTAATATAGATAATTAATTTTTATATAAAATTTAATTTTAGTATTGCATAGTTGCCATAAAATGTTATATATTCTTCACAAGAAGTTAAAAATACATCACATTTTGTGACATAGGAGGAATTATTAATGAAAGATTTTAAAGAATTAAACAAACTTGGATTTTTAGGATTCTTAGGTTTTCTAGGACTAATTGGTATATTGTATACTGGTAAAGTACATACAATTAGCTTCTGTTCGTTTTTTATTTTCTTCAGATATTTTAATATCATGCCAGATGAGTTATTTAAAGAAAATTTAAGAAAAGCAGCAACTCCAGCGTTTTTCTTAACACTTACATCATTATCAGCATCTATGGTTATATCAATTGTTTCAGGTAAAACTTCTAATATAGAAAATGGTCTAGGAATTAGCTTTTCTATAGCAATGATTAGTTTCATAGGAGTTTTTGCATACCTACAACATAGAGAAGGAAAAGGATTAGAATAATGATAATTCGTTCAAAAACTAAGGAATACAGGGCAAGATATAATATGAATCAAGAGGAACTTGCATCACTAGTAGGAGTAAGAAGAGAAACTATAGGTAACTTGGAAAATGGAAAATATAATCCTTCATTAAAATTAGCATTTGATATTGCTAATGTATTCAATGTAAGTATAGAAGAAATATTTGAATATATAAAAGATTAGTAAGCATATCAAAAAATCATAACTATTTTCTACTAATAACAAAAAAACATATATAAATAAAATAAAAATTATATTTGTCAAATTTGATATATTATAGTCTTTCATGCTTATTTAACCCTCCTCCTAAATAGAAACACTATCCTAAATGTTAGTACTCTACTTAAAAGTAAGTACTTGTTTAAACATAAAATAGAACATATACTTATATAAACAAATATATAAGGAGATGACTTTTATGAAAAAATGTAAGATAGAAGTTATAAAAACTACATTCCATCAAGATTTAGCGGATGAATATGGATGTGAAGGTATTGGAAAATGTCCTATGCATAAAGTAGGAGAAGTATTTTTCGGAGATTTTGCTAAACCTGAGAAATTATGTGATGAAGCATGGAAGGCAATGTATCAGTATGTATTTGCCTTATCTCATGGTAGTGAATTGTTTTACTATGGTGATTGGATAGATAAAGAAGGAATTGCTATATGTTCTTGTAATGATGGTATTCGTCCTGTTATTTTTAAAATTGAGAGAACAGATGAAGAATCTGAAATATAATATAAACTTGTTATATAAAAACTATAATTTATAACTACTATATCATCATTATAGTGTCAGTCTATTATTTTTTATGATTATATATTATAATATAAAATACACTTACACTAATAATTTATTCTATTATCTAATAAAAAGAGATATTATAGTCCTAATAATATCTCTTTTTATTAGATGAAACACACATAAAAAAGTAAATAATCATTAATATCTATATAAACTCACATTAATTTATTAACTTAATTATTTTATAAGTCTTTTATCTAGTCAAATTTATATACCTTCATGTTTCCAAAGTATAAATTTAATTTCAGAATTCAATTTCTTTCAAAAACTAATTTTCATCTACAAGATTACTTTTTTTAATTAGCTATATAAAAATCTTTTTGATAAGTTTTTTAGCTTAATCTTTACACCAATTTTTATCATTGTTGTCCTTTTCTCAAGTTTTAGCTATTTCATAAAAATCTAAACATAAGCATAAATAGATGAAACTTACTGAATAAGAATAGCTTTCTCTATTTATACTTATATCTAACCTTATGCAATCTAAGAAAATAATTACAGTATAGACCCTCTTGCATATTGATTCACTTTCCACTATTTTTATTATTACACCTATAACATTCTATGGTTATAAAATAAAAAGCATCTCCTTTATAATTTTCAAAAACTACATTGAGATACTTTTTATAATTTAAATCTATATATTTAATTTAAGAAACAATATATCATAGTTCTAATATTATTATAATTCTTCATATAAATCAGTACTTAAGTATTTTAGACCACTGTCATTAAGAGTCAAGACTATATTTTTCCCTTTTTCTGTACTTTGTAATAACTTGATTGCTGCACATACATTTGCACCAGAAGAAAAACCTGCAAAGACACCCTCTAATTTAGCTAATTTTCTTGCTACATCAGTTGCTTCATCATCTGTAACTTGAATGTATCCATCAATAAGTTTTTTGTCTACTAGTGGCAAATCCATAGAGTAACCTCCACCTTGTATTTTATGCCCTTGGTCAGTTATTTCTTTTCCTGAATAAATTGCTGCCGTAGCAGGTTCAACCACATAGCATTTAATAGAAGGTTTATGTTTTTTAAGTGTTTTTGAACAACCAGCAAAAGTACTACCACTTCCAAGAAAATCTACAAATACATCAATATTCCCATCTAATTGCTCCCACATTTCTTCTGCTGTATAACATTCATGTGCATGATTACAAGCTTCTAGATTGAATTGGTCTGCTCTAAATGCATTTCTTTCTTTTGCTATTTTTTGAGCCTCAACTTCTACAAGTGCTAAATCTTCACCAGATACTTGTCCATGAACTGAATTTGGCATTTGGTCTACAAGCACCACTTCTGCCCCTAAAGCTTTCATCATTCTTGCTCTTTCCATAGAATTTCCTTTTGACATACATGCAATAAATTTATAACCTTTACATGCACAAGCTATTGCTAATCCTGTTCCTGTATTGCCACTTGTTAATTCCACAACTGCTTGACCTGGAACTAATAGCCCTGCATTTTCTGCTTCTGTAATCATTTGTAATGCTACACGGTCCTTTTTACTGAATCCGGGATTTAAATATTCCATCTTTGCATAAATATTACCTTCAACTCCAAATTCCTTTGCTATTTTAGATAAACATAACATATGAGTATTGCCTATAGCTTCTGTAACATTATTAAGTACACGCATTACAATTCCCCCTTAATCTCTCAACTAACATCCATTGAAAAACAATCCTTTATGAAGTATAATTTATATTACGGATGTACAGTATATTTAACGTTAATTATATTATACCTTTGTAAATTATAAATATCGTTAAATAAATTATACATTCGTAAATTATATTTGTCAATAATTTACATTTTAAGGAGTTAATATGAGTATTAATACTATTATTGCTAAAAATTTAAATAGATTACGTAATGAACGTAACCTAAGTCTAGGTCAACTTGCAGAATTATCTGGTGTAAGCAAAGTCATGCTATCACAAATTGAAAAAGGTGACTCTAATCCAACAGTAAATACAATTTGGAAAATTGCAAGTGGACTAAATGTCCCATATACTGCAATACTTGACCAACCTAAAAATGAAACTTTTATTGTTTCAAAAGCTGATATAGATGTACAAGTTTCAGAAAACGAAGATTATCATCTTTATTGTTACTATCCTAATACACCAACTAGGAACTTCGAGTTATTTCAAATGGAATTAGAAGAAGGTCATAGTTATACATCTGTTGGCCATTCTGAAAAATCACAAGAATATATTATGATTCTAGAAGGACAATTAAAATTAGAAGTAAATGATTGTATTTATCAACTTAAAGAGAATGACTCTATTTGTTTTTCAGCTGAATCATCACATACATACCATAATCAAGGAGAAAAAACATTAAAAACGGTAATAATAAATTATTATCCAGTTTAAAAATATTATTTAGGAATAGAATAATTATTTCTTATACAAAAATATAAATCCTTTAAATTAGGATTTATATTTTTACCTTTAACTTTACAAATTTATTATATATCTTTACACTTTTATTAATTATGTTATAATAACTTTATATGAAAGTTTTATATTTTTGACAAATGGAGTATGAGTTACTCCTTTTTTCTTTTATGTTACTATGATAAACATCTAGCTAACATTAATATATTATAATGTAATATAAACAAAAAATGTCTTTTATATGTACATTTTTCATTGTTGCAATAATGATTTTATGTATATATTTCTCACAATTGGAGTGCTTTTGCACTCTTTTTTAATATTTTTTATTATAACTTATTAAATATTTCATTACCCTTTTAAGCTTTTAAAATGGAGCTTAACTGACAAAATATACAACTCATTCAAGATTATTAGTTTAGAAAATTTTGATATTACTGCCATAGCTATCAAAAATACTAAATAAATCCAATACATTTTGCTTTTTAATTCTTTTAGATATTCTATATGAATGTTTTGCATAGTGTTTATGTATCTTTAATTTATTTACAACATCTAATATTGTGTTGTCATATATCAGTATTAAGTTTTTAATATCCTTATTGTTTGATGTTAGACTATTATTCACAACAATAAAAGGTAGCATCTATCAGTAAATAATTACTACTTTTTGTGTATATTTGTTATATTTTCCCGCGCTTTTATACAATCTTGTAATTATTCTATTTTATCTTCTGTTATTTCTTCTCCATCGTGTAATTTTGAAATCAGTTCTGATAGAGGATTGTTATGTAAACCTCCAAAAATTCTTTTACCTTCCAGTTTTAGATATTCTTTTTCTTTCACCAATACTGTATAGTGTACATGTTTTCCAATTCTTTGAGAGATTAAAAAACCTTTTTTAGTTAATCTAGTTAAAAGTGTAATTGTAGTTGTATGTTTCCAGCCATATATTTTTTCTATCTCATCTGCAACATCCTTCGATGTTACAGTTTTATAACCTGAGTTCCAAATAAACTTCATGATTTTTAGTTCTGTATCTGGTAATTTCTTATTTATCATAATATATCCCTTCTTTCTATAAAACTCAAACTTGTCTTTTTATCATATCTTTTATATCTGTTATGAATTTTTCAAATTTTTCTTCTATCATTTGATTTCCTTTATGTATAGTTGTAAATATTCGAGCAAAAAAATCATCATCTATATTTATATTTCTTTCTTCTCTTATAGCATTTAAATATTCTTTTTTAGTTACTAGCACCTCATAATCAGATTTAAAACTCACTATTTTCTTTTTTAACACTTTCATCTTTACTAATCTTTTTAGAAGAATCTTTGTTGTACTTTTCCTCCACTTATATCTATTTTTCATTGCTTCTATTATTTCTTTTTTATATAGAATAGACTTTTTCCTCCATAAATATTCCATCAGCATTAACTCGCCCCTACGCAATTTGCTAATTATTATTTCTTCTTTCAATTTATGTCACTTCCTCAATGTGTTTAACTTAAACTAATAATAGGAGCTTTTTAACACAAAACTACAGGTAAAATTTACCATACATTCTACTTATTTAGTTTGTTTTTATATATAAAAAATGTTATTAATATCTATAAACTTATTCAATTTTCAAACACATATGTTGAATAATAATTAGTTGTATTGTATTGTTTTAATTGTAGAATAGAAGTAAATTGGCAAAATTAGAGAAATTTAATGGAATAAATATTTATTAAATAAGACTCGTAAGATGAGTTATAAGTTATATTGGTAAGTTATTAAAAACATATACTCTTTTGTTTTTGTGAAAGTTTTTTAGGTTGGCAATAATATATATATTTAAAAATAAATTGTATGGATATACACATATATTGACTACTTATACTGGTTTTAATATTATTATTATAATTTTATAGATACACACTTAGATTATTCTATACTATAGTATAATGAATTAGAATCTTATTCACATCAAGTGATAGTATTAGTAGGGATAATTAAATAGATTTTGTTTTATAGAGAATCCTTTTTAGCTTTATCTACATTCGTATCAATCTATAGCAATACAAAAGTCTTAAATATATTTTCAATATTAAGAATAAGCATAAATGTTAACTAAAAAATATAATTAAGTAGACATTTCTATTAATCTATGATACAATAGTATTTGTGTTAATGCACAATTAAATCAAGTATATCTTGATACAGGTTAATAGGAGTATTTTTAATGAATAATGGAATAGTGAAATGGTTTAATAATGAAAAAGGATTTGGTTTTATAACAGTAGAAGGTGGAGATGATGTATTTGCTCATTTCTCAGCTATACAAACTTCAGGATTTAAATCACTAGAAGAAGGTCAAAAAGTAAGCTTTGATATAGTTAAAGGCGCTAGAGGTCATCAAGCAGAAAACATAACTATATTATAATATATAGATTTTTCGGGAAGGACTCTTTTTAGGGTCTTTTTTTATTGTTAGTATATATAAGATAATTATTGATGAAGTAAACAACATTGTTTGGAGAAATGAAAAAAGCACTCCCTAACATGAGAATGCTTAGTTACAGATATAGAAGTGTACTGCGAATACATTTCTATTTTTTTATTCAGACAATCGTGCAAATCCGACTTATAGGATTGCATAACTGCTTGTATGGGAAGCTGTAAAACCGCATGAAATGCGCGAGATTTCTGTCTTACTCTCCATCTGGTAAATAATGTACCTATGGAACGTTAGAAGCTCATTTTTGAGATGTTTTGTATTGTACATTCACTTTATCATTTTGAGTGTCATAACGCCCGCGTATGCTCCTTAAGTGTGTATGCAGCGCCCCACAAGGACATGTAGCCGCAGCCCTTGCTGGGGAGGCTGGTGAGCTCCTTGACAAGCAGTTTGAACAGTTTTCACAAAGCGGAAAATAAGCAAACGCGCAACAGTGTGTATCATTGTGCCCTGCTTGCCAGTATTGAAACTAGCAAAATAAGAAATGCGCCTTTTACCAATAGGGGCATTTCAACCAGCCAACAAACTAATAGTTTGAAGTCTAAACTATACCCAAAAGTAGTACAATTTTATACTTCCTTTCGTGTCAAGAAAACTCCAGAGATTGCCCCTATAAGAATAATAGGTGCTAACCTAACAAACAGCCATTCAAATATGTGAAAAACTGCTCCGAAAACTGCTGTTTCAGGATCACTATAATTCCAACCCAAGTAAGGACTATTTATTGCTATTAGAACCGCAGAAATTATTACTATGACCACACATAATGAGATAAGTAGCCAATGAACCATTTTTTGTTTCATGATCTTCCTTTGTGCAAATTGCAAGTTTATAACCTCCAGTTTTTCGGAAATCGCTTTTAAGCCATCAACCTTAGACTCAATAACATTTTCTCCAAGCAAAGTGCTTACAGGTGTTTCTAGCACTTCCGATATAGAGATTAACATATCAGAGTCAGGAACAGACAGTCCCTTCTCCCATTTAGAAATTGTTTGTCGCACTATATTCAACTTGATAGCAAGTTCTTCTTGCGAAAGCCCTTTTGATTTTCTGATTGCTTTAATGTTTTCGCTTAACATTAGTGATAACCTCCTTTCTTTTAGTGTCACCACTATTGTATGAGGAAATGCCCGTTGCTACAAGCAACGCATATTAACATTTAACTTTTAATAGGAAAATTGGGATTTAGCGAGTACGCCTTTTATGCCAAAGGCGAACACTTTTCCTTCTTTTACTCTAAATTCAAACGTTGGATCTGTCAAGTTATTCTGCGTATCCTTATATCGTGTTTCAAGTCTTTATAAAATCCTGGCAGGAATTGGGCGGGATTCTAGGTAATTCATACTTTGCAAACATCTCAAAAATACAAGTTAGAAAAACGTTAAATTACCTATTCATTGGTGTTCCTGGCATTGTTGCGCCTTTAATAAAACCGAAAAAAAATTTGAACCCAATACAATTTTTTATTACATTATAAAAAAAGGTACTTGAATTGATTTTTAAAATATATATTTGCTAATTAACTATTATAATTATTATTACAAAAGTGACTTTTGTATCCAACAATGGTAAAATATAGGTCGTGACGATATATCAATGTTATAATTTTATATATTATCTGTTTTAATAATAAGGAGGCTGAATAAATGAAGAATAAAATATGGAAAAGCAAAAGAGGATTTACCCTGGTGGAATTATTGGTGGTAGTTGCTATAATAGGTATCTTAGCAATAATAGCTCTCCCAGCTTTATTTAAAAATATAGAAAAGGCTAAAATAGCTAAGTTAGAGTCTGATGTAACTGCAATAAAAAGTGCATCACTTAGTTATTATGCTGATGAATCTAAGTTTACTGATGGAAATACAATTTCATGGGTGAAAAAAGATGGAAAGATAGTAGTAAATGGTGGTCTTAAAGTTGACCCTCTAGCTAATAACATAGAAGGTTTAGGTATGCCTTATAATGGCTCATATACATTGACGTCTAGCGGTGGAGAAAAAGAGTTCTTACAGCTAATTATAATTCCAGACGGAGAAATAAGTCAAAGTGGTGTAAAAAAATTAAAAAATGATTATGGAAATTCAATAAAGATAGAACCTTCCCAAGGTGAAATGAATATAATTATAACTTTACTCGACAATGAACCCAAATCTTAAATACAACAATATTAATTTAAAAATCATTACCACAATATAATAATACTTAATTGCAACTATAGAAGTGTATTCGCAGTACACTTCTATTTTTATTGTATCATATAATTTGCTCTATAAAAAAGACCTATTTAAAGCGTTTCTAAGATATGTTGAGTAATCTTCTTGATAGTTTTACATTAATGTATTTCAAAAAAATAAGTACTCCTATAAAAAGAGTGCTTTGGTGTATGTTAATGTATATATCTAATACAATTATAACATGACCTATGTTTAGTATGATAATTTTCGTTCGCTTTATTATTATAATATATATTATGATTTTATATAATTTTTTTAACTAATAAAAAATTATTTTTGAAGTAGAATATATTAAAAAGGTGATAGAAATTATCTATCACCTTTTTGTCTAATATTTAAATTTAATTTATCTACTACTAAAATAAATCTAAATGCAATTTAAGAAATTAAATAGTTGAATAGTATATTAAAGCATAATGGTAAAGATAAAAATATAAAATTCTTTATAGTCATAAGTTTTATCTCATCATTTTTATTTTCTTCATTAAAGTAATTGTCTTGATAAAAGGTGGCTCTATTTTGATAACCTGTTTTTAATACCCCATTTTGAATTAATAGGAGTATAAAAAATATTGATAATAAAATAAAGTTGTAATTTTTTTCTTTTAATATAAAATTAATTGCAATAACTATAAAACTATATAAAACATATAAAAAAATTTTCATAAAAAGCACCTAAATTCTATATTTATATTTTATGTTAAACCAAATCTAGTTCCTATAAAAACATCTACATAATCAGTCCAAGTGGCACTTGATACACTTCTCTTTACTGTTAAATGAGCCTGTGCATTTACTCCACCTGCTCCACTAGCATCATAGTAGTAATTAGAACTTGGAGAAAATGAATATGTAGAGCCCATTTTTGGTGAATTCCATGTTGTAGAATTAAATTTTTCTATTCCAGAAGTACGATTACCTGTAGCATTAAGATATCTACTGTAACCAGAAATTGAACGTAGATATAGTTTTGTAGGAGTCATTTGTGGGTCTGACTTAGATATAACACCGCCACTCACATTAGTTATTTTATATCCAGGATATCCATCAGGCAAATTACGTTTATCATATGTCATTTTTACAAAATACTTTACATCTGCAAGTATTTCTTCCTGATATTTGTTAAGTATAGCTCTAGTTACTATTACAGTTGCGTCAAATGTTTCTGAATCTTTATTTTCAGCTATTTTTACAACATCTAATATTGTATCTTCTTCCGTTGATACTAAATTTTTGATATCTTTACTGTTTAACATTACTTTACTCTTAGGGTCTTCATTTCTAGGTCTAATGTTGTGATTTGCTAAATCTATTATCCTTTGAGGAATTTTTTCAGGGGGGTCTTCATCAGCAAAAGTAAATGGTACACATACTTGAAAAATCATTAACACTGATATTACAAATGGTACAAGTTTTTTTAATTTCATAAGAACACCTCCTTGTTTATATAAATTATAATATAAATATTCAGAAATTTCAATCTATTTTTGTAGAATAGTTATATTTTTTGATATTTAATATATTATCATTAAACTTTATTACATATATTTGTAATATTTTAGATACTCTTTGTATTTATGTTACTGATATACTTTGATTAAGAAAATTAACTCTATTTTGATAAATTATGAAGGAGGTATCCTACTATGAATTTTGGGAATATCAATCTTATATTTATTGGATTGGGAATTATAGTATTAACTACAATAATATCTTTAATTAAACCTAAAACTAGTTTTTGCAGTGAAAAATATTTTAATAAATTAGAATCAATGTATGGAAATATAGATAGGAAAAGAACTGTTAAACTGGAAGTGCTTTATCGCTATGTAATAGGCTTTGAATATATAGCTATAGGTTTATTAGATATTACAATAATAGCAATTATCTTAATAGTTATTATAACAGCAATCTTATATTATTTAATTAGAAAGAAATATATAACTATATAAACTATTTATAAAATACTAATAGAATTGGTAATCAAAAGAAGGTAATAGGATTACCCTATCATCTTCTTTTGATTTGTCTAATATTGTATTGATTTCATACTGTTTTTGTCAACCAATATAACTAAATAGTTATGAGAAAATACTATAAAAAATTATTATAACGTTTAACAATCTCCATAATATTCAGCAAAATATAAAGGATTTTTCTTAGTGACCTTATAATTTCTCAAGTATGATTCTGTAGCTTTCTCAATTGGAGGTTTAGTTAATGTATAACATTTTGCATTTTCTTTTGACAACTTTTCTTTATCTATTTTGTTATGCAACTCATCATCAACTATTCTTGTAGTAATAGCTTCTTTGAAATATCCATTAAAAAACACATGCGTCTTTAGTGCTAGTGTAGGTGTTGAATGTAATATTAGAAACATTATAATAATAGATAGTGCTGTTGTTAATACTAACTTCATCCTATTCATAATTAATCCCCTTACATTAATATAATGGCAAAGGGGCTGATGTCTTTGAAGTCATCCCCTTCATAGCTGCCCAGCGCGGACTTGGAAAGGTGGGTCTGCTCGGCAAGCTGCTCCAACGTCAAGCCACGCTCCACACGCAGGTCTTTTAAGCGTTCTTGTATGGTTAAAGTCATATTGCCGCCCCCTTTATCTACTGCGCTCTGTTTTCAATGAGCGACTATGGGTTCACGAAAGCAATGCTTGTTCTCGCGGATATGTTGCTTCCATTTGCAACAATCATTTAAGTGCATGATGACGTGGCGTGTTGGTGGCATAAGCAATAGACCTGCTACATCTTTTTTGCCCCAAAAATCAAGGAGCCATAATGAATCTTCTTGACTTGTGACACCGCCTTTTTGCTTGATTATTTCAAGCCCCTCTAGGGAAACCTTGCGCTTCATATCTTCTGCGGAAAGTGATTTTACAATATCGCACGTTCTTTGCCCAACAGCAGTTCGATATGAAATCAGTTTTTCGATGTTTAACTGTCGGCTCAACTCCATGATTTCATCATCTGATAAAGCATTTCCCGTATCAGAGATAGGCACGTTCATCTGCTTTTCCCACCCATCATCAAATATCTGCTCACCACCAGCTACAAGAATATTCATAGTTAAATCTTCAATTCTTGCAATGTGCCACAAAACCCACGCAATTGTTTCATCTTTTGAGGTTGGCATAATACCGTATTCGTGAGGGGCAAGGTCATTTAGCAGGAAATCAACTTCATTTTGTTCAGTTCCTGACATTGCCGACAAATGCAGCTTGGAATGCAACTGATAAAACAACTGCTTTGCTAGTTCCAGCTTGTCCGATTTACGAATCACTGTATTTAGTTCTTTATGCAGTTCACTTAATCCATCTCCAAAATATTTCATCAAATCACCCCTTTATTTATCACCTATCATTTCTTCAATGGCGCAATACCGTATTTCTGTTTTTCATTATACCACAATTCCATAAGCTTTGAATTCTTATATCAAACCATTAAATTATAAGCAAATTAAAAAGCGTAGCTTTAAATTAAATATAGGAAAACGGGAAAATATGGATTATGACTCAGAATCTGATATATACACTTGTTCTAGTGGGAGGAAGCTGAAAGCAGTGTATATTAAAAATAGAATAAGTAAGAGTGGTTATCCTTCCGAGGTGCAAGTTTATGAATGTGAAAATTATGATGATTGTTCCCTTAGAAAAAATTGCAACCATGGCAAAAATAATAAACGCATTGAACATTCAAAAATATTCTCTAGGCTTCGTGAAAGTAGTCAAGAAAATATTATGACTAAAACAGGTATTTTACTTAGAATGAATCGCTCTATTCAAGTTGAAGGGGCCTTCGGCGTTACAAAACAAGATTACGGATTCAAGCGATTTTTGCTTAGGGGACATAAAAATGTAAAGACTGAATATTTTCTGATGGCGTTAGCCTTTAATATTGACAGGCTACATAATAGAATTCAAAAAAATAGATTAGGAAAATATTTGTTCAAATCAGGTGATGTAAGTTTTGAGACAGCCCCTTTTTTCTTTCTCTTCTTTCAACATCTTTTTATACTTCTCAAATTCCTCTTCCTCAAGTTCTTTAAAGTTTTTAAATAAATTCTCTAATTCTAATATTAATCTTTTTGAATACTGCACATATACCATCCCCCTGTTACAAGAACTTACGTTCTTATTTTTAGTCACAAAATTCCAATAAATTTTTAATAAAAATTATATAGTTATACCCTTTCATTTCTAGAAATATTTTTAGATTATTCAGAATTGTCTTAGATAATTATCTTACTTACATAATAATACTTTTGATTTGCTAATGCAATAAAAAAAGCGTAATTGTAATAAAAAAATCGAATTTTGTAGACAGTTGGAAGTTTTTTCCAATTAAAGGTATTATTAATCGAGTTTTTTATTATATTTTTTTATTAAAGCTTATTTTTATAATATATTTTAAAAATATCTTATATTAACAATAAAAAACTATGATAGTTAAAATCAAATTTATACTTATCATAGTCTTTTTCTTCTTTTGATTTAAAATTTTTTAAAAACAACAATAATTCTTATACCACATAGTTAATATAAAACAGAAATTATTTGAGAGAATCCTTCATCCAATAATACCTTTACATACCACATAGTTAATATAAAACTTAGATATATTTGTATTTAATATGGAGAATATAGAAGCTTTACATACCACATAGTTAATATAAAACGATTTAAAAAAAGAATCTTAAATGAAATGTTAGATCTTTACATACCACATAGTTAATATAAAACTCTATTTGACTTTGTATTTCAAACATGTAAACCTAACTTTACATACCACATAGTTAATATAAAACTTCTTTAAAGGATTAGCAAAATAAATTTTTAAGTGTCTTTACATACCACATAGTTAATATAAAACCACACATCATATACAACATATACCGTTTTGGTTGATGCTTTACATACCACATAGTTAATATAAAACTAGCTTGTATAAGACAGGAATGTGAAAGATATAATACTTTACATACCACATAGTTAATATAAAACTTTACCAGAGCTAAAGGAAAAGAAGCATAAAAGTAACTTTACATACCACATAGTTAATATAAAACGAATACTAACAAGAGAAGGGAAAACGCATATGGACTCTTTACATACCACATAGTTAATATAAAACCACAAATATATATCTTCAAAATAAGCTTTGAAGGTACTTTACATACCACATAGTTAATATAAAACTACTTTGTGACACTATATTAGACTCTAAAATTGTCTTCTTTACATACCACATAGTTAATATAAAACCTTCGAAGTATAAAAAAGCTGATATATTATTTTTAACTTTACATACCACATAGTTAATATAAAACGAGACATGTCAGTTACAATTATTTTACTCCATACATTCTTTACATACCACATAGTTAATATAAAACTAGCTCTTATGTTGTCAAAATCGCTTCTAAAAATAATCTTTACATACCACATAGTTAATATAAAACACAAGCAGCTATCGACATGTTTACAAGATTAAGAGACTTTACATACCACATAGTTAATATAAAACTATTATCATTCCTAACTTTTTAGCTTTTAAAACTACCTTTACATACCACATAGTTAATATAAAACACTACAATAATAGTACCTTTTAGCAAAATTTGCTACCTTTACATACCACATAGTTAATATAAAACTCTAAATTTACTACTAAGTTTCCTTTCTCTGCCGTTCTTTACATACCACATAGTTAATATAAAACTTAATCAAATTGATGTTTTTTGGTTTAATAAATTTTACTTTACATACCACATAGTTAATATAAAACCCCAAAATAAATTGGGTATTTCCAATACTTACACCTATACAACTCTCTCAAATTTGCAGTGAACCATGAGTAGTGCAATTGATAACGCTTATCATATCCCCTCAATTCCTTACATTGCAACTGTTAAAGCCTACTTTATCACAAATATCGCTCACTGCAAAATTTCTATATTTTTATTATATCATAAAATTCAAACTATAAAATTAAAATGGAATAATTTATCAATTTAAGAGCACCTACATATTTGTAAGTGCTTACTATATTATCTATTCTAATAATACCTTTTTCTTTTTATTATATTCTTCCTGTGTAATTGCACCTGAGTCTAACAACTCTTTTAGTTTCTTTATTCTATCTAGTGGGTCAATTCCACTATTTCGAATATAATTATTATCATTGTTTTTTTCTTGTCGTAGCTTTTCTTCTTCTTTAGTTTCAACCTCTTCTTCTCGAAAATATATATTTTCAACTTCATCTACATTATTTCGAATTTTGCTAAAATCTTGAATCTTAAAATGATTCAATATACCACCATCATCTTTTGAATAAAAATCAAAATAGACTGTATCTATTTTAAATTTTTTCACCTCATTAACTATTTCTTTTATAAATTTTTTACACTCACCTAAATCTTTAAATTTTTCGTTTTGCAAACTTAAATCAACAAGCATCCTCCCTCTACCTTCACTGACTTTTAACTCATAACGAGAACCTTTATATTCTTGAGGTATTAATGGTTCTAATTTGGCTTTCAAATCTTCTTCACTTATTTCTATACCATATTTTTCTTCTTTTTCTTTTTTCCTTCTTTCTTCCTCTTCTCTATTTGCTCTTTGCCATTCTTCTTCTTTAGCTTTTTCCTCTTTCACTCTTTGCTCTTCTCTAATAGCCATCTTCTCTTCTGTATATGGGCTTATATCATCCCAAACTGCATATAAATATATTGTAAAAATAAGAAACAAATAAGATATAATACACATAGCTCTTTGTTTTTTTCTAACAAAATAAATAATTATTAATGATGCCAAAAGCACTAAACTTCCTGGCATAAACCCTATAAAAATAACTATTCCTAATAACATTAATATTATTGCTACTATTATCATTGCCATAATAAAATCCCCCACAAATTACTCATCTCAAGCAATATTATAACATAATTTGGTAAAACAGAAGCACCTGCCATTTAAGTAAGTGCTTTCTTATTTACAGTTTTTACAATTAGATTTATTCATTAATTTAGATTCATTATCATTGTTTATAATAATTAATGTTAAAATTTTTTTATTGTGGTATAATAAAAGCAAGAAGAACTACAATCTATTTGCGGTAGAGTGAAGTTCTATAACTGAAATTTATTTTTTACGATGATATTTAAAATTTATATCAATCTTTAAGTCACTCTTTGCGGTAGAGTGGCTTTTTACTTTTTTGATTAACTTGCTAATCAAGTAAACTATGTAACTAGCTGTTACACTAGCTAACACATTAAATAAAAAATTATCCATACATACTCACCTCCCTTCTATACGTTGGGAGGATAATCTTTTGTATGAACTCCACTCTATAAATTGTAGATTACATCTTCTTGCTAAAAATATTATAACATATATATTTACATATTTTTCCCATATATTACTTTTTTCATTATAATCACATCCTTTCAATAAAAAAACACCTACTATTTAAGTAAGTGTTTTTAGTATTTTTAATTTTAAGCCCATATAGTTAATATAAAACTGCATCTTTTTATCTAAGTGATTTATTAAAACATTTCTTTACATACCACATAGTTAATATAAAACATGTCTAAAGTTTATAATAAAAAAGTAGTTTTTTGCTTTACATACCACATAGTTAATATAAAACGATGGAATCCCTTGCAATAAGCAAACAGCAGAGGTACTTTACATACCACATAGTTAATATAAAACATTTTTGTATTAAAAAGAAGAAAGAAATATTGATAACCTTTACATACCACATAGTTAATATAAAACTGGTTTTACTGCTTGGATAATACCTTATGTCTTTAGTCTTTACATACCACATAGTTAATATAAAACTAGTGCGAATGGTGGTATAGTTGCTGGTGCTACTGCCTTTACATACCACATAGTTAATATAAAACTTATAAATATATTTAATAATAATGTACCAGTCTATACTTTACATACCACATAGTTAATATAAAACCTTTATTTTTTTCTTTGTATCGTGTTAGGCAAATACACTTTACATACCACATAGTTAATATAAAACCCCAAAATAAACTTAGCATTTTCAATACTTACACATATACAACTCTCTTAAATTTGCAGTGAGCGGCTAGTAGTGCAATTGATAACACTTATCAAACCTTCTCGATGCCTTATATTTCAACTGTTA
>JABBZI010000309.1 GCA_012955965.1 Clostridioides difficile | reverse complement strand
CATAGCTTAATGAGGGGAACTCAGGGAACTGAAACATCTAAGTACCTGAAGGAAGAGAAAGAAATTCGATTCCGTAAGTAGCGGCGAGCGAACGCGGAAGAGCCCAAACCAATAAAGTTTTCTTTATTGGGGTTGCGGACATATCATAACGAAGAGGTATCGTAATTGAAGAGGTTTGGAAAGACCCACCACAGAAGGTAATAGTCCTGTATGTTAAACGAGAA
>JABBZI010000308.1 GCA_012955965.1 Clostridioides difficile | reverse complement strand
AAAATCATGCTGCAGCATTTGTTTCAGCACCAGACTGGGTTTCTGCTAAAGGGATGAGAACATTAGGTAATCCTTTAAATGGTGATGAAAAGGTAATATCTGGAGAATCTGGAGCAGTTACAACTGGAGCATTAGTTTCAATCCTTGAAAGTGAAGATTTAAAAGATTTAAGAGAAGCTTTAAAATTAGATGAAAATTCTAAAGTATTATTAATAAGTACAGAAG
>JABBZI010000307.1 GCA_012955965.1 Clostridioides difficile | reverse complement strand
ATAAATTTAAAAAAGCAAATAGAAAATTAGGAACTAAGATGATGGCAACTGGTGAAATAATGAGTATAGGAAGCAACTTTGAAGCGGCTATCCTTAAAGGAATAAGATCACTTGAAACAGGAAAATATTCATTAGTTCATGCTCCATCAGAAGGTAGAACATTAGAAGAGTTAAAAGCCAGAGTAGTAGTACCTGATGATGAGAGACTATTTGACTTAGCTGAAA
>JABBZI010000306.1 GCA_012955965.1 Clostridioides difficile | reverse complement strand
TCATACAGGAGATAGTATAGTTGTTGCTCCAAGTCAAACTTTAAGTGATGAAGAGTATCAACTACTTAGAAAAGCATCTATAGATATAATAAATGCAATAGAAGTTCAAGGTGGTTGTAATGTCCAATTTGCACTTAACCCACATAGTTTTGAATATGCAGTTATAGAGATAAATCCAAGAGTTAGTAGATCATCAGCTTTAGCATCAAAAGCTACAGGATATCC
>JABBZI010000305.1 GCA_012955965.1 Clostridioides difficile | reverse complement strand
TTGATTGGAAATATGAAACAACAGAGAATTATATAAAAAGGATGGAAAACAAGGGGGTAGGCTAAAATGAAATTTATTTAGTCCCTCATGAAAACGTAAAAATGGAAGAAAGGGGGCTTGAAGATAGCCCTGCCACTAAAGAAGAAATTCAAAAGATGTGTGAAATCACAGAGAGAGAATTAAAAGCAGGAGCTATAGGCTTGTCTACTGGACTTATATATATAC
>JABBZI010000304.1 GCA_012955965.1 Clostridioides difficile | reverse complement strand
TTGATTGGAAATATGAAACAACAGAGAATTATCTAAAAATGATGGAAAACAAGGGGGTAGGCTAAAAGAAAACTTATTAAGTCCCTCATGAAAACGTAAAAATGAAAGAAAGGGGGTTAGAAAATAGACCTGCCACTAAAGAAGAAATTCAAAAGATGTGTGAAATCACAGAGAGAGAATTAAAAGCAGGAGCTATAGGCTTGTCTACTGGACTTATATATATAC
>JABBZI010000303.1 GCA_012955965.1 Clostridioides difficile | reverse complement strand
TTTTCCAAAATTTATCACCTCATATAAATTATAAAACTTGATTTAACAAAAGGTCAACTATTTTTAAAATACACTCACTTTCGACCCTTAAAATGATGTCCTTTGACCCTTAAAATGATGACCTTTGACCCTTAAAATGATGACCTTTCGACCCTTAAAATGATGACCTTTGACCCTTAAAATGATGACCTTTGACCCTTAAAATGATGACCTTTCGTCTCTGAAA
>JABBZI010000302.1 GCA_012955965.1 Clostridioides difficile | reverse complement strand
TTTCAGAGACGAAAGGTCATCATTTTAAGGGTCAAAGGTCATCATTTTAAGGGTCAAAGGTCATCATTTTAAGGGTCGAAAGGTCATCATTTTAAGGGACAAAGGTCATCATTTTAAGGGTCAAAGGACATCATTTTAAGGGTCGAAAGTGAGTGTATTTTAAAAATAGTTGACCTTTTGTTAAATCAAGTTTTATAATTTATATGAGGTGATAAATTTTGGAAAA
>JABBZI010000301.1 GCA_012955965.1 Clostridioides difficile | reverse complement strand
TCCGCGTTCGCTCGCCGCTACTTACGGAATCGAATTTCTTTCTCTTCCTTCAGGTACTTAGATGTTTCAGTTCCCTGAGTTCCCCTCATTAAGCTATGAATTCACTTAATGATACTTAGACATTACTCTAAGTGAGTTTCCTCATTCGGAAATCTTCGGATCAAAGTTTACGTGCAACTCCCCGAAGCTTATCGCAGCTTATCGCGTCCTTCATCGGCTCCTAGTG
>JABBZI010000300.1 GCA_012955965.1 Clostridioides difficile | reverse complement strand
CCTTTTTTAAATTGGTCAAATCAGAACTACACTGTTTATAAGTAAAAATGTCTTTATCGTTTTCATAAACTTCTATTTTTTTAGCAAGATATTTATTATATACAAATCTACAACATCCAAAAGTTTTGTTAATTAACTCTTGTTGTTTTTTATTTGGATACATTCTAAACTTATATGCTTTTTCCACTACTATCACCTCACTTTACTTGTTTTTTATGATTATGTTAA
>JABBZI010000002.1 GCA_012955965.1 Clostridioides difficile | reverse complement strand
CTTTCTCTAGGAGTAAGAATTTTGTTTAGTTGCTCATAAAGTTTTCCGACTTGAACTTTTAGCTCAACTTCATCAAGAACATGGTTAGCTTCTGTACCAAGTATATCTAAAAGACTTATTTCATTACCTTCTTTATCTGTTCCGATAGGGTCTTGTAGAGACACTTGAGTTTTATTTTTTTTGTTAGAACGGATATTCATTAAAATCTCATTTTCAATACATCTAGAAGCATATGTCGCTAATCGAGTTCCTTTATCTATATTATAAGTTTCTATAGCTTTTATTAATCCTATTGTACCTATGGATATTAAGTCATCTTGGTCTTCCGTCGAATTATTATATTTTTTTGCTATATAAGCTACTAATCTCATGTTTCTTTCAATTAATGTATCCTTTGCACTTTTATCGTTTTCTATTTTAAATTTAGTTAAATACTCAATCTCTTCTTCAGGGGTTAAGGGTTTTTCAAAAGATTTAAGTGCTGCCAATAGGTCACCCCCTTTTCAACGGTCACTTTAAATTATATGAAGGAGACTTATCCAAGTTGACTGTTATCTAATAAAATAACATGCATACTTTTAGAATTTAAAACATATATTTACAAACTTTTGACCACATTATAACATAAAAAATTAGAACTTAAGTTTAAATTTTTGTTGTATATATATGAAATAAGACGAAGGAATTATTAATTTATTCAGTATAAATTGAAATTTAGATGTCAATAAATATAAAAGAGAAAGGACTATAAACAATAAATTCCATAAAAAATATGGGTATAGGGGGTGTAGTATTACAATACTTCATAAGGTAAATGCAATTATTTATTTGGATGATGTTGATTACAAAGCGAGATTAGTAGGGACAGTTAATACTATTAGGAATGAGGGTGGTGTACTAAAATAAAAAAACTTTATACAAGATATTCATAAAGAAATTTATAGTTGAATTTTTATATATAAAAAATTATTGAGAGGTTTTTATTATTGAAAACAAAAAAGAATGGTTTTATATCAATCGAATGTATAATAAGTATTGCTATATTATATGTGACTGTGTATTTAGTGTCGACATCTTTATATAGTTGTTATAGTTTTGTATGTAGAAATGCATCTGATAGAGAAATGTTAAGCACTGTAAAAAAATATATGGAAGATGAGAAGTACAGAATAAAAAATAGCAAATATGATTTGATTGAGAATGGAACAAATAAAAATTACATAAATGGATATGAAGTTATCAGTACAGTAAAACAAATTTTAGATTATTATCAATGTTATGAAATAAATATAGAAATAAAAAGTAATTTTAAAAAGTTGAGGTTTAATAGCTATGTTACTAGACAATAAAGGTTCTATATTAATAATGACATTGATAATATTTTCTATTATAAGTACTGTGTGTATTATGTCTATAGGTTTAATCTATACACATGATAATATATATGAGTTAGAATATAAGGACATTCAGTTAAAAGAAACTTCTTTAAGTGGAATAGAAATATCAATAAGTAATGTATTTTCTTGTGTAGAGGAAGCTATTAATATATCAAATAATGAAGACGAATTTAGAACATATTTCTTAGGAAATAATATGATTAATTGTATAAAAAAAATAAAAGATACATCTTATAGCAACTTAAATGAAGCTTCTTTAAAAATAGAGAATAATACTATATATGACAGAGGAGATTTTTTTGAATTAGATATAAAAAGTGCAGTTAAAGAGAAAGATTTTTTAAAAGTTATAAAAGCTAGAGTAAAAATTAAAAATCCATGGGTAGGGATTGACATTGAAGATTATATAGATAAGTCCAATGCCAATATATTTAATGAATATAATCTACTTGAAGAAGATGAAATTTTAAATGAATTTGAAGATGAGATTGAAAATACAGGTAATCAAGAATGTGAAGAACCTACAGAAGAAGAGATTAAGCAAGATATAATAGAAAACATAAAAAAGAACTTTAATGAAAAAAATTTAGTATATGTATATAAGTATAGAGGTGTATAACTTTGAAAAAAGAAGGAATGTGACTGTAATAGAATTAGTGGTATCCATTAGTATAATACTATTGATAGCTACATTATCGTTTCCAAAAGATAATCTTGAAAATCAAAAGATAAATTTATTTGCACGACAACTCTGTTCAGATATAAGGTATGTTAGAAGAATTAATATGTTTAGTGATTACAATACATATATATATTATATAAATCAAGACAAACATGAAGGATATGTATTAAGAAAAGATGGTAAAAATATTAAATCTATAGTACTACCTAAAAATGTAAAGATAGCAAGAAATATTGACTTAATAAAATTTAAATCTGATGGCTCACCTCAAAAAGCATCTACAATAGAGATATACAATAATAGCTTGAGAAAAACTATAACAATAACACCTGTAAGTGGAAGAGTACTTCTGAAAGAGGGAAAATATGAAACGTAAACATGGTTACTTACTTTTGGAAAGTATAGTATCATTAGCTTCAATTGTAATATTGATAATGGTTCTATATTCTGTATTTGTACTTACAATAAACTTAAAACTTAGAATAGATGATAAGCTAGAATTACAACAACAAAGCATTGAAATTGTAAAAACAATGGAAGGAATTATTAGTAATTCTATGGGAATAATAAATCTATCTAATAACGAAGAAAATTTTAAAAGAACAACATCTATAAAATGTAGGTATGTGGATGAAAGTATAACTAATAATGAGGAATATATAAGTAACAAAGAAATTATATTAAATGAAAGAAGAAATAAGTTATTTGTGAATTCTCTAAATGGTGAAAGTAGTCAAGCAGGTGGTTATGAAATTGGAGATTATGTAGATGAAATGTATGTATCAATGTCTAATAATGGTCAATATGTTAATATAAAATTGAAATTATCAAAACGTAGTCAAAACTATGAAACTAAATTCAAAATAAAAATATGGAATTTTAGTGAAAGTATATAAAAACACATAAGCTTAAGAAAAAGAAATAACATCAACAAATCATACAAAGCATAATTATTGAGAACTATATAATTAAATAATATCAATATATAAAATGTATAGAGTAAGATTGTAGAGGAGAATAATAAAAATATAGAATAAGTAATTTGCCAAATACTTGTTTATATTGTATAACTTATGATATTATGATATTAGTAAAAATTTGTAATCCTGACTTGACAGAATTCAAGTAAGAGATATAATTTTAAAGGCATAGTAATGTAAAATTTACTAAAAAATAAGAAATTTATTTTAATATGGAGGAACAAGAAATGGTATCAGCAGGTGATTTTAGAAAAGGTGTTACATTTGAAAAAGATGGACAACCATGTTTAGTAGTTGATTTTCAACACGTTAAGCCAGGTAAAGGAGCTGCTTTCGTTAGAACTAAATACAGAAACTTAAAAACAGGAGCTATAAGAGAAGAAACTTTCAATCCAAGTGAAAAATTCCCTAAGGCTGTTATAGATACAAGACAAATGCAATATCTATACAATGATGGTGAGTTGTATTATTTTATGGATCAAGAAAATTTTGAACAAATACCATTAAACTATGAGCAAGTTGAAGATGCAATTAAATTCTTAAAAGAAAATGAAGTTGCTACAATAAGATTTTATCAAGGGCAACCATTTCAAGTGGAAGCTCCAAACTTTGCAGAGCTAGAAGTTACAGATACAGAGCCAGGTATAAAAGGTGATACAGCAAGTAACGTAACTAAAGCAGCTACAGTTGAAACTGGAGCAGTTGTTCAAGTTCCATTATTTATAAATACTGGAGATAAAGTAAAGATAGATACTAGAACAGGTGAATATTTATCAAGAGTATAAAAATTTATGTATATAAAAGCTTATATGTCTTAATAATATAAGATATATGAGCTTTTAGTTTATATATAAAAAAGAAAGCGAGGGGTGTTACATGAAACATTTATATGAAGAAGTTGCATACTTAAAAGGCCTAGCAGAAGGACTAGAAATAAGTGCTGAAAGCAAAGAAGGGAAAATGATACATAAAATAGTTGACGCATTAGAAGTATTTGCAGATGCTATTGTAACATTGGATGAAGAGCAAGAAGAACTTCAAGATTTTGTTGAATCTATAGATGAAGATTTAGCAGATTTAGAAGAAGAAATCGCTGACATGGAAGATGATCTTTATGAAGACGATGAAGATGATGACGATGAGGACTTCAGCTATATAGAAATGGAATGCCCAAATTGTGGAGAGTTAGTAGAAATAGACGAAGATTTGTTATATGATGATGAAGTAGATGTTGTTTGTCCTGATTGTAAGGCTGTAATATTATCATCAGAAGATGATTGTGATGATGATTGTACATGTGGTGGTTGTTCAAGTTGTGATGATAGAGAGTAAAAATTCATAAGAAATAAAACTGCCTATGATGCCTATGAGATAATTTTGTTTCATAGGTAGTTTTATTTTTATGAGGAAGGGTATTGTGTATTTTGGTTTTGCAATACTTGGACAAAAATAGTACACTAGAATTTATAGAATAGGATTTTGGAGGGATGTAGTTATGAAAATAAGTAAAAAATTACTAGATAATATACAAAGATTTGAAAATGTTATAAATTATAAATTTAAAAATAAAGAATATATACTAGAAGCTCTTACTCATAGTTCATATTCTAATGAAAATAAAAAATATAATTTTAACGAAAGATTAGAATTTTTAGGGGATTCAGTTTTAGGCATAGTGATAAGTGATTATTTATTCAATGAAGAAACTAATCTACCCGAAGGGGAACTAACTAAACTTAGAGCAAATATAGTTTGTGAAGATTCATTAAGTGAAGTGGCTAATGATATAAATTTAGGTGTTCATATGTTATTAGGCAGAGGAGAAGAGGCAACAGGAGGAAGACATAGAACTTCAATATTAGCAGATGCATTTGAAGCTGTAATAGCTGCGATATATCTTGATGGAGGCTTTGAAAGTGCAAGACAGTTTATACTGAATTATATGGAAAATATAATTTATGATTCAAGAAAAGGAAATATATTTAGAGACTATAAAACACATCTTCAAGAAGTGTTACAAGGTAATGGTGAAAATAATATATGGTACAGACTTATAGAAGAAAAAGGTCCAGACCATAATAAAAGGTTTGTAATGGAAGTTGGAATTAATGAAGATGTACTGGGTATAGGAGAAGGTAAGAGTAAAAAGGAAGCTGAACAATTAGCTGCTAAAGTAGCTTTAAAGAAAAAATTATGGGAAAAATAAATGTAATATGTAAAAATATAAAAAGAAATATTTATATTAGAAGGATGTTGTAGATGAAAAAGAGAATTATACCTATATTTGTTCCTCACAAAGGGTGTCCTCATGATTGTATATTTTGTAATCAAAAAAAAATAACAGGTGTGAGTACTGATGTTACAAGTGAAGATGCAAGAAAGATAATTGAAGAATGTTTAGAGACTATAGATAAAGATGCTGATGTAGAAATAGCATTTTTTGGTGGTAGCTTTACTGCTATAGATATTGATATACAAAAAAGTTTGTTATCAGTTGCCAAAGAATATGTAGAAAAAGGGATTGTAAAAGATATTAGAATGTCTACAAGACCAGACTGTATCAATGAAGAGATACTAAGGATGTTAAAAGACTATAAGGCTAGCATAATTGAACTAGGGGTACAATCTTTAGATGAAAAAGTATTATTAGATAGTATAAGAGGTCATCAAGCAGAAATTGTATATAAAAGTTCAAAAATGATAAAAAATAGTGGAATTAAACTTGGTTTGCAGATGATGATTGGTCTTCCAGCTGATACAGAAGAAAAATGTATATTTACGGCAAAAAAATTTGTAGAGCTAAAACCAGATTGTGTTAGAGTGTATCCAACTTTAGTAGTAAAAGATACAGGTCTTGAAAAATTGATGGAGCAAAACGAGTATAGTCCATTTACTCTTGATGAAAGTATAAGTATAGTAAAGAAAGTTCTTGTATTGTTTTATGTCAATAATATAAATGTAATAAGAGTTGGACTTCAAGCTACTGATGATATACAAATTGGGAAAGCTGTTTTAGCAGGACCATATCATCCTGCATTTAGAGAATTAGTAGAAGCTGATATGATAAAAGATTATTTGGAATTTATTATTTTACAAAATAAAGATGTAAAACAAATGTTGGTGAAATCAAATAAAAAAAATATTTCTAAAATAATAGGAAATAAAAAAACAAATGTTAAGTATATGAAAGAAAAATTTGGTGTGATTTTAAAAACACAAGAATCAGATTTAGATATAAATCAATTAGAAATTGTGTTAGATGGAAAAAGTTTAATTATTGCTAATATGATAGACATTCATAGAAAATTGTATGACATTTATGACCTTTAGTTTTAACGATGAAGGGAGAGAAACGATTTGTATTTAAAGAGACTAGAGTTAAAGGGATTTAAATCCTTTCCAGTAAAAACAGATATTATTTTTAAAGAAGGAATAACAGCTATAGTAGGTCCAAATGGAAGTGGAAAAAGTAATATATCTGATGCTGTAAGATGGGTATTAGGAGAACAGAGTATTAAGAGCCTTAGAGGCGATAAACTTGAAGATGTTATATTTGCAGGTACAGATACAAAGAAACCTATGAATTACTGTGAAGTAGCTCTTACCATTGATAATTCTGAGAATCAATTGGAGTTAGATTTTACAGAAGTAACTATAAGAAGAAGAGCTTATAGAAATGGTGAAAGTGAATTTTTTCTAAATAATAAGAGTTGTAGATTAAAAGATATAAAAGAAGTCTTTTTGGATACTGGTATTGGAAAAGATGGTTATTCAATAATAGAACAAGGAAAAGTAGATGAGATATTAAGTAATAACCCTTTAAGTAGGAGGAAAGTTTTTGATGAAGCTTGTGGTATATCAAAGTATAGATATAAAAAGCAGGAAGCAGAAAGAAATTTAAGTAACACAAAAGAGAATTTGGAAAGAATAGATGATGTATATATAGAAATTGAAAATCAATTAAAACCTCTTTTTAATCAACAAACAAAAGCAAAAAAGTATTTGGAAATAAGTGAGAAGTTGAAGATATTAGAAGTGAATAGTTTTATAAGAGAAATTGAAGGAACAGAAAAAGAATTAAGCGAAGTTAATGAACATAGAAACGTTATTGAAAAAGAACTTAATGAAAAAGAAGAGCAAAAAAGTATTGTAGAGAAAAAGCAAGATGATATCAATAAAGAGATAGATGTATTACAAGATGTAATTGAAAAGTCTGTAGATTATATAAACTCAATTAAAGGAGTTATATCAAAAAAAGAATCGCAAATAAATTTAATTAAAGAAAGAATAAAAAATTTTACGAATGAAATTCATAGAAAGAACTCAGAAATAAATGACATAAAGGAAAAGCTAAATGAAAATAAGCAATACATAAAAGACTTAGAAAGTAATAAATCATCAGGTAATGAAGAACTATCTATTTTGCAAGAAAATATAAAAACATTGGAGTCTAGTAAAGATAAACAAAAAATCAAATTGGAATCTTTAAATAATGATATAGAGTTATTGAAAGAAAGTATAATAGACATATTAAATAAGAAGCAAGAGTTTAGTAATAAGTTGTCGACCTTAAATGCAAATAAAGAAAATATGAATATAAGAGATGAAAATATAAGTTCAGAAATAGCAGAATTAAATAAGAGTATTGAAATAAAGTCTTTTGAATTAGATAATATAAGTAAAGAATTTAATATGCAAAATGATGATTTAAAGGATGTAAATAATAGAAATAAGGAATTAGCAACTAATTTACAAAATTCAATTAGTAAATACAACGAGCTAGAAGATGAGATACAGAAAAGTAAATACAATCTAAATGGATATAATTCAAAATTAAATGTATATGTAGATATGGAAAATCATTATGAGGGATTTAATAGAGGTGTAAAAGAAGTCCTGAAAAATAAAAATTTAAAAGGAGTTCATGGAGCACTAGGTCAAATTATAAATGTACCTGAACAATATGAGAAATCTATAGAAGCAGCTTTGGGTGCTTATATGCAGAATATAATAACTGATGATGAATTTAGTGCTAAATCTGCAATAAATTATCTAAAGCAGAATAATTTAGGTAGAGTAACATTTCTTCCATTAAATATAATTAAATCAAACAAAATAAGTTTAGGCAATTTAAAAGCAAGTACTAAATTTATAGGAATAGCAAGTGATTTAATTACATTTGATGAAAAGTATAGAAATATAATTGAGAATATACTTGGAAGAACTATACTTATAAATAATATAGATGAAGGTATAAAATTTGCAAAAGAAACTGGCCATAGATTTAAAATAGTGACTTTAGATGGTGAAATATTAAATCCAGGAGGTTCTTTGACTGGAGGAAGTTTAAAAACTAATGGCAATATACTATCTAGAAAAAGATACATCAATGAATACACAGAAAAGATAAATAATATTAAGATTGAGATTTCAGACTTAGAATTAAAAAGAGAATCTCTAAACAAAGATATAAAAGATATAAAAAATGAAATTAATTCGCATGATAGCGAAATAAAAGATTTAGAAAAAAGTATAATAATAAAAAGTACAAGTATAAAAAATATTGAATCTGAAATTGAATCTTTAAAAGGTAGTATTACTAAATTAGAAAATGAGAAAAATGATTTAAACTCTAATTTAAATTACACACTTGAAAAAAGTGATATTGTTGAAAAAGATATGGAAGATTTAGATAATATATACAATCAAAATAAAGAAAAAATTGATAGGTTAAATGATGAAATAAAAAAATATAATGATTTATATGATAAGGAAAAGTCTCAGTTTGATGAATTAAACTTAACCTTAGTAAAGAAAACCGAAGTTTATAATAGTATAGTTAGAGATATAGAAAGAATTGTTGGTGAAAATTGTGAACTAGAAGAAAAAAATAAACAATTAGAAGAATCATTGAACTATGAAGAACAAGAAATAATTAAATTGCAAGATTCTATATCTATTGAAGAAAAAGAAAGAGAAAACCTGATAAAACAATTAGGAGATAGTAACAGAAATCTTGAAACTAGAAAAATAGCCAAAGATGATTTGAAAAATAGTTTTGATGAAATAAATAAAGAATTAAAAACTATAGATAGACAGCATATAGAGCTTAAAGAGAGTTTATTTAAAGTTGGTGGAAGATTAGAAAGGTTAAAGACTAGTCAAGACACATATGTAAATAAGTTATTTGAGCAATATGAGATGACTTTAGTACAAGCATTAGAAATCAAAGATGAAAATTTAGATATAGATAGAAAATTCTTAGAAAATCTGAAGAGAGAAATAAGAAGTCTTGGAAATATAAATATAGATTCTATAAAGGAATATGAAGAAATAAAAGAAAGATATGATTTTTATAGTGAACAAAAACAAGATTTAGAAGAATCTATGGAAGAGATAGAAAAGCTTATACATACATTAGAAGAAAATATGAAATCTGAATTTGAGATTAAATTTGAAGAAATAAGTAAAAACTTTAAGTATGTGTATAAGAGATTGTTTGGTGGGGGTTGTGGAGAATTAACTATTTTAGATAAAGAAAATTTATTAGAAAGTGATATACTAATAACAGCTCAACCACCAGGTAAAAAAATGAAAAATCTAAATCTATTATCTGGTGGAGAAAAAGCTTTAACAGCAATAAGTATACTATTTGCTATATTAATTACAAAGCCAACACCATTTTGTATATTAGATGAGATTGAAGCACCACTTGATGATGCAAACATATTCAGATTTGGAGAGTTTTTGAAGGATTTGTCTAAAGAGACACAATTTATATCAGTAACACACAGAAGAGGGACTATGGAAGCTGCTGATTATATTTATGGAGTTACAATGCAAGAAAAAGCCATTTCAAAAGTTATTAGTTTAAAACTAAAAGAAGCTCAGGAAATAACAGATATTATATAACTTAGATTGACATAGGAGGAAAAGCAGTGTTAAAAAAATTATTTGGTTTTGGAAAAGACAAAGAAAAGGAACTGGAAAAAAAAGATGCTGATTCAGAAGAAGAAATAGAAAGTAGTATTGATAATCTAGAAAATGTAGAAGAAACTATTTTTTCAGGTCTTGAAGAAGAAGTGATAGATAAAGTGGAAGACATTGAAGAAAAAACTGAAGAAGATACTACTAATGAAAATACTGAAAAAGATGAAGAATTAGAAAGCCAGACAAAAAGTGGTGAACAAAAAGTAGAAAATATTTTAGATGTTAATTCTAAAGAAGATATAGATTCCAAAGAAGATATAATAGAAGAATTAGAAAACTATGATGATGAAACTGAATCTGAAGATATGGAAGATAAAAAGGTTAACTTGTTTGAAAGATTAAAGCAAGGATTAACAAAAGCAAAACAAGGAATAACTGATAGAATAGATGAGGTTTTAAAATCATATACAAAAGTAGATGAAGATTTACTTGAAGATTTAGAGGAAATTTTAATAACAGCAGATGTTGGTGTAAATACAACTATGGATATAATTGAAAAACTAAGAGGAAAAATAAAACAAAAAGGTATTACAGACCCTATGAAAGTAAGAGAAGAACTTAAATATATAGTTGAAGAGATTCTTACAAATGAAAACTCTACATTAGATATAGAACCAGCACCATGTATAATTTTAATGGTTGGTGTAAATGGGGTTGGTAAGACAACTACAATAGGCAAACTGGCAAATAGATACAAAAAAGATGGTAAAAAAGTTTTGCTAGCAGCAGCAGATACATTTAGAGCAGCAGCTACAGAGCAATTAGAAATTTGGGCAAATAGAACAAATGTAGATATAATAAAGCATCAAGAAGGAGCAGACCCTGGAGCAGTAGTGTTTGATGCTATAAAGGCAGCAAAAGCTAGAAAAACAGACGTATTAATATGTGATACAGCAGGACGATTACACAATAAAGCAAATCTTATGAATGAGCTTGGAAAAGTATTCAAAATAGTAGATAGAGAATTCCCAGAAGCAAAGCGTGAAGTACTTCTTGTAGTAGATGCCACAACAGGACAAAATGCAGTTGTTCAAGCAAAGACATTTAAAGAAGTTGCAGACATAACAGGTATAGTGCTTACAAAACTTGATGGGACTGCAAAAGGAGGAGTAGTACTTGCAGTAAAATCAGAAGTAGATGTGCCTGTAAAACTTATTGGAGTTGGAGAAAGAGTGGAAGACCTACAAGATTTTGATGCAAAATCATTTTCAGATGCATTATTTGGTAACTAGTATTCTTTTAAAAATAATGGTTGACAAGAGTGTTTATATGATATAAAATACAATAGTGTAAAGTAGATAACCTTTACAGTATACTGCTAGGAAGTGTAAGATATGAATATAGAAAAAATGGTCGAAATTGGATTGTTATTTGAACAATATAAAGAATTATTAACTGACAAGCAGAAAGAAATAGTAGCTCTATACTATGAAGAAGATTATTCTTTAGGTGAAATTAGTGAAAACCTGAATGTATCAAGACAAGGTGTGTATGATACCTTGAAGCGTTCAGAAAAAATACTAAGAGATTATGAAGAAAAATTACACTTAGTATCTAAGATTCAAGAGCAGGAAAAAAATATTAAAATTATAAAAGATAAAATTATTGACATTAAAGAAGATTTATTGCACAATAGAGATTGTGCTAATTTAATCCCTAAGCTAGAAAATATAGAAGATGTATGTAGGGAGATGATAAAATGATATTTGAAGGATTGTCTGATAAACTACAAGGGGCATTTAGTAAGTTAAAATCAAAAGGAAAACTTACAGAAGAAGATGTAAAAAATGCTATGAGAGAAGTTAAACTTGCGCTTCTTGAAGCGGATGTTAATTTTAAAGTAGTTAAAGATTTTATAAAAAAAGTTCAAGAAAGATGTGTTGGACAAGAAGTTATGCAAAGCTTAACTCCAGCTCAACATGTAATCAAAATTGTAAATGAAGAACTTACAAGTTTAATGGGGGATGTACAAAGCAAAGTAATGATTTCCTCAAAACCTCCTACAATTTTAATGATGGTTGGACTGCAAGGAGCAGGTAAAACTACTACAGCAGGAAAACTTGGAGGATATTTTAAAAAGCAAGGTAAGAAACCTTTATTAGTAGCTTGTGATATTTATAGACCAGCAGCTATAAAGCAACTTCAAGTCGTTGGAGAAAAATTGGATATACCTGTATTTAATATGGGAGATAAAGAAAATCCAGTAAATATTGCAAAGGCAGGTTTGAGCCATGCAATTAAAAATGCTAATGATTTAGTTATTATAGATACAGCTGGTAGACTTCATATAGATGAAGTGCTTATGGATGAATTAAAATCAATTAAGTCAGAAGTTAAACCACATGAAATACTTTTGGTTGTAGATTCTATGACAGGTCAAGATGCTGTAAATGTGGCAGAAAGCTTCAATGAAGCTCTTGGTGTTGATGGAGTAGTTTTAACTAAATTGGATGGAGATACTAGAGGTGGTGCTGCACTTTCAATAAGAGCAGTTACACAAAAACCTATAAAGTTTATGGGTATGGGAGAAAAACTAGATGATATCGAGCCTTTCCACCCAGATAGAATGGCATCAAGAATACTAGGTATGGGTGATGTCTTAAGTTTAATAGAAAAAGCACAAGAAAATATAGATTTAGAGAAAGCTAAAGAATTAGAACAAAAAATAAAAAAACAAGAGCTTGATTTTGAGGATTTCTTACAACAAATGGAACAAATACAAAATATGGGACCTCTTGACAAGATAATTGGTATGATACCTGGTATGGGAAATGTAAAAGACCAACTTGGAGATGTAGATTTGAATGGCAAGGAAATGAATAGAACTAAAGCCATAATTCAATCAATGACTACATATGAGAGAAGAAATCCAGGAGTATTAAATGCTTCTAGAAAGAAAAGAATAGCTAGAGGTAGTGGAACTAGTGTACAAGATGTAAATAGACTTATAAAACAACTTAATGAAATGAAAAAAATGATGAAGATGTTTGCTGGTTCGCAAAAAAGTATGAAGAAAAGGGGCGGCTTAGGCGGTTTACCTTTTTTTAAATAAAATATAAAAAAGTAAAAATTATTCGGAGGTGACTGTAATGGCAGTTAAAATAAGATTAAAAAGAATGGGAGCTAATAAAAAACCTTTCTACAGAATAGTAGTAGCTGATTCAAGAGCTCCAAGAGATGGAAAATTTATAGAAGAAATAGGATATTATAATCCAATTTCTGAACCTAAACAAGTAAGAATAAATGATGAAAAAGCTATAAAATGGTTAGCTACTGGTGCTCAACCAACAGAAGTAGTTAAAAAATTACTTGTAAAAAACGGAGTAATAGAAAAATTCGAAGCTTCTAAACAAGCAAAATAATTTTTCTTAGCAATTAGTGTAAGTAAATACTCATTGCTGAGGTTACTTTAGGAGATGAAATATATGAAAGAGCTAGTTGTAGATATAGCTAAGGCTCTAGTTGATAATCCTGATTCAGTTGTCGTTGAGGAATTTGAAGATAATGACGGTATAGTCTTAAAACTTACAGTTGCTCAAGACGATATGGGTAAGGTTATTGGGAAGCAGGGAAGAATAGCTAAAGCTATAAGAACTGTCGTAAGATCTGTTGCAAATAGAGAAAACATAAAAGTTTCTCTTGAGATAGTGTAAATAGGAGGATTAGGTATAATACCTAGTCCTTTTTATATAATTATATGTAGTTTTAAGAATTTATGATGATATGAGTATATAAGATTAAATTTTTTAAGAAGGTGATAACATGAAAGAAAAAGTAACTCATTTTAAGATAGGTCAAATAGTAAATACACAAGGTCTAAAAGGTGAGGTAAGAGTTTATCCACTTACTGATGATATAGATAGATTTGATGAATTGAAAGATTTTTATCTAGGAAAAGATTTAAATAATAAGTGGATTGTTGAGAAAGTAAGATACAAAGGTTCTATGGTTATAATGAAGATAAAAGATATAGATAGTATAGAAAAAGCAGAAAAGCTAAAAAATAAATTTATGTATGTGTCTAGGGAAGACAGTAGAGAACTTGAAGAAGGCGAATTTTTTATAGCAGATATGATTGGTATGGAAGTTCTAACTGTAGATGGAAAATATGTAGGAGTGTTAGAAGATGTACTTCAATACTCTGCAAATGATGTTTATGTAATAAAAGGTGAAGAGAATAAAGAATTTATGATACCAGCTATAAAAAAATTTGTACCTACAATAGACATTGATGAGAGAAAAATGATTATAGACCCTATTAAGGGAATGATAGATTAGGTGGTAATATGAGATTTCATATAATGACACTTTTTCCAGAAATATTTAATTCATATATGAATGAGAGTATAATGAAAAGAGCTGTTGAAAAAGGTATAATTGAAGTTCATATATATAATATAAGAGACTTTTCTGATAATAAACATAAAAAAGTAGACGATTATCCATTTGGAGGAGGAGCTGGTATGGTAATGACTCCTCAACCTATATATGACACGTATAAGCATATAATAACAACTCATAACATAAATAATCCAAGAGTAATTTATTTAACTCCAAAAGGAAAGGTATACAAGCAATCCATAGCAAAGCAAATGTCTGTTAAAGAAGATGTAATATTGCTATGTGGTCATTATGAAGGGATAGATGAAAGAATCATCGATTTAATTGTAACTGATGAAATTTCAATTGGAGATTATGTACTAACTGGAGGAGAGCTTCCAGCACTTATAATGATAGATTCTATATCAAGACTAATACCAGGGGTATTAAATCAAGATGAATCTTTTGAAGAAGAATCATTTAAAGATAATTTATTGGAGTATCCTCATTATACTAGACCTAGAGATTTCGAAGGATTAAAAGTACCAGAAGTGCTTTTATCAGGTAATCATAAAAAGATAGATGATTGGAGAAAAGAAGAATCTATAAGAATAACTAAAGAAAGACGATTAGACTTATATAGAAAATCCAAAGAAAAATAAAATATAAGAAGTAATCAATATACATGTATACAATAAAGTTCCTATAAATGGAATTAAAAACATAAAAGTGCTTGTAATAACTATTGAAGTATAGTATAATATAAAATGTTGAAAATACGGGCGTTCCTCTGTTTACACTGGTCGGGTAGTTAAGAACGTCTATGATATCAGGAGGAAGAAAGATGAATGAAATGTTAAGAGCAATTGAGCAAGAACAATTGAAAAATGAAGTTCCTAATTTTGGACCTGGGGACACAGTTAAAGTACACGTTAGAATTATAGAAGGAAAAAGAGAAAGAATACAAGTATTCGAAGGTGTAGTATTAAAGAGACAAGGTGGAGGAGCAAGAGAAACTTTCACAGTTAGAAAAATGTCTTTCAATGTTGGTGTAGAAAGAACTTTCCCAGTTCACTCTCCAAAAATAGAAAAAATAGAAGTTACTAGAAAAGGTAAAGTAAGAAGAGCTAAACTAAACTACTTAAGAGGTAGAGTAGGTAAAGCTGCTAAGATAAAAGAAGCTAGAAATAGATAATTAAAAACTTTACTTATAAATGGGGGGCTGATTTATCAGTCCTCTTTCTATTTTAATGAAAATTACAGCAAATAATTATATCAGAAATAAATAGAACTATTTGTTGAAATATACATTATTTATTTATGAATTTATAACTTTTAAAATGAAAAATAAAATCGATAAATATTGAATTATATTTTGAAATAATATTAAAATAAGAAGAGAATATTATGTAAAGTATGATGTTAAAAGCATGACAATACTGTGATTTAAATAAATTTATCTTTTAATTATAATTAAGATATAATAATATAATATTTTAAAGGAGTGATATATATGTCAAATGAATATGAAGAGTATCTTATGGATGACAATCTACATATAAACTGGTATCCAGGTCATATGAAAAAAACTAAAGAGTTAGTAAAAAATAACTTAAAACTGATTGATGTAGTTATTGAACTGTTAGATGCTAGAATACCATTTAGTAGTAAAAATCCAGATATAGATAAGCTTGTAGGAGATAAACCAAGAGTAGTTGTACTTAATAAAAGTGACATGGCAGACAGAGATAAATTAAATCAATGGGTAGAGTATTATAAAAAAATTAATATCAAAGCTATACCAGTTGATACAATAAAAGGAATTGGTATAAATAAGATAATAGAAGAATGTAAAAATGTAACTAGAGAAAAAATGGACAATTTAAAAGATAAAGGTAGAAAAGAAAGAGCTATACGAATAATGATAGTTGGAGTTCCAAATGTCGGAAAATCATCTCTTATAAACAAATTAACAGGTAGAAAAAGTACTCAAACAGGAGACAAGCCAGGAGTAACTAAAGGGAAGCAATGGGTTAGGTTAAAAGGGAATCTTGAACTTTTAGATACACCTGGAATACTTTGGCCTAAGTTTGAAGACCAAGAAGTTGCTCTAAACTTAGCTTTTAGTAGAGCTATAAAGGATGAAATTTTGGATACTGAGACTTTAGCCTTAAGACTTATAGAAAAACTTATGAAGATAGCACCTGAGAATCTGAAAGCTAGATATAAATTAGACTCTCTAGGAGAAACTCCAATTGAAACTATGGATATGATTGGTCATAAAAGAGGGTTTATAACAGGGAAAAAAGAGCTTGATTATACACGTATATCTACAACTGTTTTAAATGAGTTTAGAGACGGAAAGATAGGGAATATAACATTAGAAATACCAGAGAATGTTAAAAGATAGATTTTAAAGCCAGATTAAAAAATTTAATATTATAAAATAAAAAAATCCTTTTCCTAAAGGTTTTTTTTATTTTTTTGAAATATAGACAAATATTGTCATGTGAAAGTATAAATTAGATTAGAAAACCTTTTAAAATATTAATTTAAGACAAATATACCTAATTTTTTGAAAATTAAAATGAGTGTGATTATTTGAAATTTTGGTATATTGACTTGCTTGTTTCGTATAATATATAATAAGCACAAATCAATACAATATATTAAAAATTTAATTTATTTAATTTTATTAATTTAATAATAAGTTCTTATTGTTTTAATTAATTTATTTATGCAAACGTAAACAATTGAGGCATTTTATTAATTTAATAAGGTTAAAAAGGGGGATTTTATAATGGGTAAGACCAAGGATATGATAGTATTTGGATTTGCATTATTCGCAATGTTCTTTGGAGCAGGTAACTTAATATTTCCACCATACTTGGGAATAATTACAGGTCCAGAGTGGTTAATTGCCTTCTTAGGATTTACATTTGCCGATGCTGGTTTGGCACTTCTAGCAGTAATGGCTACAGCTAAATTTGATGGAAACGTAATTGAAATGTTTAAAAGATGTGGTATGAAATTAGGTATTCTTATAGGTTGTGCAGATATTTTATGTATAGGACCATTCCTAGCTATACCAAGAACAGGTGCAACAACTTATGAAATGGGTATGATGCCTCTATTTGGAACTTCGATTCCAGTGTTATTATTCTGTATAGTTTATTTCGCGATATCATATGTATTAACAATAAGACCTTCTAAGGTCGTAGATATAGTTGGACAGTTTTTAACTCCAGCTCTTCTAATAGCTTTAGCATTTATAATTATAAAAGGTGTTGTATCTCCACTTGGAGAGATAATTGATAAACCTATGATACCTAATGTATTTGCAGAAGGTATAGGTCAAGGATATCAGACGATGGATGCCTTTGCAGCAATAGCACTTGCATCAGTGTTAATAGTATCTCTAAATGAAAAAGGGTATACTTCTATTAGTGAGAAGTTAAAGATGATTGGTAAAGCAGGTGTACTTGCTTGTGGAGGATTAGCTATAGTTTATGGAGGATTATGTTTCCTTGGAGCAACTGTATCAACAATGTATGGAACAGATGCAGTACAATCACAAGTAATAGTAAATATAACACAAGGATTACTTGGTAATGTTGGAAAAGCGATTTTAGCAATAGTGGTATCATTAGCATGTTTAACTACATCTATAGGTCTTACATCTGCTACAGGACAATATTTCTCTAGACTTACAAAGGGTAAATTAAGTTATGAAAAAATAGTTTTAGCTGTATCTGTATTCAGTGCAGTAGTAGCATCTTTTGGTGTTGGAACTATAATAAAGATAGCATCACCTATACTAAGTATAGTCTATCCACCATCAATTGTTTTAATAATTTTAGCATTCTTCAATGAAAAAATTAAGAATGATAATGTATACAAAGGAGCAGTATATATGTCACTGCTTGTAAGTATATTAACAGTTATATCTACTTATGGGGTAAATGTTCCTGTAGTAAATTCTCTACCACTTTCTTCATTAGGATTTAACTGGGTGGTTCCAGTTATAATAGCTGGAATAATTGGTAACTTTATACCATCAAAGAGTCAATCTAATACTCTTGGAACAAATTAAACTTTATTCAGCTAAAATATAATTACCTTTAAATAAATGAGTTATCTATAATAAATGAAATTATTTATATAGATAGCTCATTTTATATTTTATTTTTATACAATTGTTTACTTTTATGATATAAGAGATATAAGAGAATATTGGAAAAAATATATGGTTTATTTTTTAACAATATTGGATGTTAAAAAAAGAACTTTGGAGTAATTTTATAAGTTTAGTTATAAGTATTAGCTGATTTTTACAAAGATATTATATAAATAAAATTATAACAATAATAAAATAATAAAATAAAATTTAAGGTATCTGCATATATAAATTAATTGAGAAAAGTACTAAATTGTTTTTATATACATATATATTAAGAATTTTTAGTAAATTATGAAATATAAGTGTGATAACGTGGATACAAGCAACTGCAAAGTTTAAGTAAGTTGGGAGTTAGGAAATAATTACAATGAAGAAAAGTAAGTTGGCAAATCATAATAAGGAATTTTCAGAAAAAACGATTTCATAGATAAAAAAGATGTAAAAAATCTATAATCGTAGAACGGAAATTTAGTAAAATTAAAAATCGATTTAGCAAAATAAATACAAAATACTACAAGAATTAACGTAAATAAGAGTTATGATAAAAGGAAAACGATTTTCTGAATATCATAATTTTGAAAATTTAAAAAATTAAAAATCATATTGACGTCTTTTTTTTAGAATTATATAATAAACACAAAATGTTTAAAATTTAAATTGAATTATTTAAATTGAATTAAAAAAATTATATGGAATATAGAAGGAGGGATATACAATATTACACAAAACAAGTTAAATTAAGAATAGTTAGAATAATAGGAAAATTAAGAACATTCAAAAAAGTTAGAATTTTTAATTTTGTCAAGAAAATTTAGAGAAAAAATAAAAAACCAGTCATGTTTAAAGTATACAGGTTGATTTTATTTAATTAAGAAAGTTGTATTAAATATTGCGAAGATTTTATAAATTATGAAACATAATTGACAAGTTTAAGTCAAAAATGTATAATTAAATAAAATCTCGTCAAAAGGTTTTCATCTAAGAAGAGATTGGACTTATTTTTTAGTAAAATGTAGTAAAAAGGCAGTAAGGTAGTAAAATTCAAAATGGGGGTGCTTTAAATGGGTGAGAAACAAATCAAGTTTAAAGATGTAATTGTAATTGGATTTGCGCTATTTGCAATGTTTTTTGGTGCTGGGAACTTAATATTCCCTCCATATCTAGGAGTTTTATCCGGAAGTAGTTGGCTAGTAGCTTTCATAGGATTCCTTTTCGCAGATGGTGGTTTGGCATTATTAGCAGTTATAGCAGCAACTAAGTTTAATGGAGACACATCAAAGATGTTCTCAAGAGCAGGTAAAGGATTAAGTATTGCATTAGGATGTGCAATGGTAATCTGTATAGGACCACTTTTGGCAATACCTAGAACAGCAGCAACAACTTATGAGATGGGTATATTACCTACAATAGGTTCAGGAATAAGCCCAGTAATATTCTCTATAGTATTCTTTGCTATAGTATTACTTCTAACAATAAGACCATCAAAAGTTGTAGATATAGTTGGGTCAATATTAACTCCAGCTTTACTTATAGCTTTAGCAGTATTAATAGTTAAAGGTATCATATCTCCATTAGGAGAAATAAGAGATAGTTCTCTAATACAAAATGTATTTGCAGAAGGTATCACTCAAGGTTATCAAACAATGGATGCATTAGCAGCTAGTGTGTTTGCATCAATAATAATCATGTCAGTAATAGCTAAAGGATACACAGGTGAAAAAGAAAAGATGAAAGCTACAGTAAGTGCAGGTGTTATTGCAGTAGTAGGGATGGCACTAGTTTATGGTGGTTTATGTTATCTTGGAGCAACTGTATCTCAAGCTTATGGGCAAGATGTTCAACAAACAGCTTTAATAGTTGCGATAACAGCATCTTTACTTGGAACTACAGGTAAAGTTTTATTAGCTATTATAGTTGCATTAGCATGTTTAACAACAGCTATAGGACTTTCTTCAGCAGCTGGTCAATATTTCTCAACACTTACAGATGGAAAATTAAAATATGAGCATATAGTTATAGTAGTTTGTGTATTTAGTGCAATCATATCAAACTTTGGAGTAAGTACAATAATAAAATTCTCTTCTCCTATATTAAGTATGGTATATCCAGCAACTATAACTCTAGTTATACTAGCATTATTTAGTAACCAAATTAAAAATGACAATGTATTCAAATGTGCTGCGTACATGGCATTATTAGTAAGTGTATTAACAGTTGCAACAAGCTTTGGAGTAAATATTCCTCTAGTTAATAGCTTACCATTTGCTTCATTAGGATTTAACTGGATAGTTCCAGTTATAATAGCAGGAATAATAGGAAACTTTATTCCATCTAAAAGCAGTAAAACTGCATAGTAATAAAGAATAATTGATAATTATGGAATTGCCTTTAAATTATAGAGGCAATTCCTTTTTATATTTGTTAGTATTATTAAATTGTTATAGATTTAAAATATGTTATTAGTTTTATTTTGTGAATTATAAAATTTATTTTATAGCTTTTAACTAGTATTATTTCTTTAGTATATAAAATAAAAAAGAGTAATTTAAAATTATAAATAAAATAAAATTATATTTATCTTAAATATACAATGTCGATGTAAAATATTAGCACAGATATTTGTAAAGAAAAAATAAAGAATTTATTGTTTAAATATTTATTAATTAATGAAAGTTAAAATGATAAAAATATAAAAAAAATAAAGTATATAAAAGTAAAATTGGACTTTTATATACTTTTTTATATTATTTTAAAATTTTTTAAGAATGTGTTTTACAAGTTGAGAAAACTATAAGGAGTGTTATATTGAATATAAAATAGTATAATATATATTATGCTAGATAATTAATCTGAGAAAATACAAACATACAAAAAAGTTTGTTTAGAGTTATAGTTAATAGGTGTATTAATTTAATACTAATTTATTGGAGGTCTAAAGATGAAGTACATAATAAAAAGAGATGGTACAAAAGAACTTTTTAGTAAAAGTAAGATTGAAGATGCTGTCTATAAGGCTAGTATAAATAGTGAAGGTGGAGTGGATAGAGATTTAGCATATGATATATCAAGAAAAATAGCTAAAGACTATAATGCTATGGAAAAATGCTTATCCGTAGAGGAAATACAAGATATAGTTGAAGTATTACTTATGGAATCAAATAGAAAAGATATAGCAAAACACTACATATTATATAGAGAAAGACGTTCTGAAATAAGAACTAAAGCTTGGGAGTTTGATGAATTACAAAAATCAATATGGAAAAACAAGTATAGAAATAATGGTGAGAGTTTTGATGAATGGATAAAGAGAATATCAAATAACAGTCCAAGAATCTCAAAATTAATAAGACAAAAAAAATTTCTATTTGCTGGAAGGATTTTGGCAAATAGGGGTTTACAGAAAGAAGGTAAAAAAGTAACATATTCTAATTGCTATGTAATAGAGCCACCAAAAGATAGTATAGAAGACATTTTCGATACTGCAAAAAAACTTGCTAGAACATTTAGCTATGGTGGAGGCGTTGGAATTGATATTTCAAAGTTAAGACCAAAAGGCGCAAAAGTGAATAATGCTGCAAAACACACGACTGGAGCAGTTTCTTTTATGGAACTTTATAGCATGACAACTGGTTTGATTGGTCAAAGAGGAAGAAGAGGAGCTCTTATGATTTCTATGGATGTAAACCATCCAGAAATAGAAGAGTTTATAGATATAAAAACAGATTTAGAGAAAGTCACTAAAGCAAATATTTCTGTAAGAGTAACAGACGAATTTATGCAAGCTGTAAAAGAAAAGAAGCTATATAATTGTACTTTTGAAGTAGAAACTACTGGAGAAAAAATAGTTAAGATAGTAAATGCATATGATTTGTTTACTAAATTTGTTAAAAATAACTGGGATTATGCAGAACCAGGTATTTTATTTTGGGACAAAATAAGAACCTATAATTTTATGAGTGAAGATAAAAACTTTTGCTTTTCAGGAGTAAATCCTTGTGCAGAAGAGCCACTTCCAAGTGGAGGAAGTTGTCTTCTTGGTTCAATAAACTTGTCAGAGTTTGTAATACAACCGTTTGGTGAACATGCTACGTTTGATATTAACAAACTAAAATCTTGCGTTAGAGAAGCTGTGGTAGCTTTAAATGATGTATTAGATGAAGGATTAAACTTACATCCGTTACAAGAGCAAAGAGATAGTGTACATAAATATAGACAGATAGGTTTAGGTGTAATGGGTATAGCTGATATGCTTATAAAAATGGGTATAAGATATGGTTCTGATAAATCTTTAGAATTATGTGATTTGATTGGTAAAACTATGTTAAATGAAGCTGTAAAGCAATCAGCATTAATAGCTAAAGAATTTGGAACTTTTAGTGAATATAAATATGAAAATATCTCTAAGTCTAAGTTTTTTATAGAAAATTTAAATGATGATACTAAGGAAATAGTTAAAAAATATGGACTTAGAAATTCACAACTATTAACTATACCTCCTACAGGTTCTATCTCTACAATGATAGGAATTAGTGGAGGAATAGAACCTATATTTAATCTTTCATATATAAGAAAAACTGAGAGCCTGCATGACGAAGATGTATATTATAAGGTATATACTCCAATTGTTAAAGAGTATATGGATAAAAAAGGTATTACAGATGAAGACTGTTTACCAGATTTTTTTGTAACTGCTATGAATATAGGATACGAAGAAAGGATAAACATGCAAAAAATATGGCAAAAGTATATTGATGCTTCTATATCATCTACAATAAATATACCTTTTGAAACTACAATTGAAGATGTTTTCAATATATATATTAAGGCATGGGAAGCAGGTCTTAAAGGGGTGACAATATTTAGAGATGGATGCAAAAGGAGTGGAATTTTAATAAATGAAAAAAAGGAAGAAAATAATAAAGAAAATAATAAAAAAGAAGATAATAAAAAAGAAGATAATAAAAAAGAATGTTATAAAAATAATAAAAAAGAAGAAGATAATAAAGATGAAAAATCCAAAGAAACAGTAAATAAAAATTTTGAAGAAGATGAGAAATTTGTGTGCCCTGAGTGTGGAAGTGAAGGAATTGCACATACAGGTGGTTGTAGTATATGCTTAAAGTGTGGATATAGTGGATGCAATTAAACTTTGCGTTAGCAAAATTTTAATAGATTTAAAAACTTATATTTTTACAAATGAAAGATGAGGGAATTGTATGCAGAATAAAAGCGTGAGGGAGATTAAAGAAATAATTGAGACTTTAGAAGTAGAAAAATATATGCAATATATAGAGCTACTGAGAGTCGATGACAGAAAATCTGTTCAAAGTTTAGCTATAAAACTAGCTAAAAAATTAGACAATATTAGAAGAGAAGAAGAAAGATTAGAAACTATAAATATATTTGAACATGAAGGTTATAATAAAGGCTATTTATATATTGGAGGAATTGATGAAGCAGGAAGAGGGCCACTTGCTGGACCTGTTGTAGCCTCTGTAGTAGTATTTAAGAAAGATACAAAAATAGAAGGAGTAAATGATTCTAAAAAACTAAGTGAAGCAAAAAGAGATGAGCTTTTTGAAGTGATAAAAAAAGAAGCATTAGACTATGGAATAGGGATAGTAAACAATGAAGAAATAGATGAATTTAATATATTGAATGCTACATATATGGCAATGAAAAAAGCTATAAATTGTTTAAAACAAGCACCTGATTATCTATTGGTTGATGCAGCGACAATACCAGGCATTGATATAGCTCAAAATCCAATTGTAAAAGGAGATTCAAAATCTATATCAATAGCAGCAGCAAGTATATTAGCTAAGGTTACTAGAGATAGTATAATGTATCAATATGATAGAGTATATCCAGAATATGGTTTTAAATCTCATAAAGGGTATGGAACTAAGGAACACTATGAAGCTATTGAAAAACATGGAATAACTCCTATACATAGGAAAAGTTTTTTGAAAAATATACTATAAATGCAATATGATATAATGTATATGATATAAATTACTATAATAAATGGGGGATTAAAGATGGAGTATAATGAATTATTAAAAAATGCTAGAGAAAATTTAAATGGAAGTTGTAAAGTTTGTAAGGTTTGTAATGGAGTTGTTTGTGCAGGGGAAGTTCCTGGTATGGGAGGTAAAGGAAGTGGTTCTTCTTTTATAGAAAATAGTAAGAGTTTAGAAAAAGTAAAAGTAAATATGAGAGTAATACATGATGTCTCAAATCCTGATACATCTATAGAAATGTTTGGGAAAAAAATGAGTGCACCTATATTTGCAGCTCCAGTAACAGGAACTACATTGAATATGGGTGGAAAAATTAATGAAAGAGATTACATAGAGCCAGTAGTTGCAGGATGCACTAAGAGTGGAATTTATGCAATGGTTGGAGACACAGCAGTAGATGCTTTTTTAATGGAAAATTTAGATGTAGTTAAAAAGTATAATGGTGATGGAATTGTATTTATTAAACCTTGGGATAATGAAAATATTATAAAAAAGATAAGATTAGCTGAAGAAGCTGGTGCATTTGCAGTTGGAGTTGATATAGATGCTTGTGGTTTAGTAACTTTATCACTACATGGAAAACCAGTACTTCCTAAAAATGTTGAACAAATAAAAGAATTGGTAAACTCTACTAAACTACCATTTATATTGAAAGGAATAATGACTGTTGAAGATGCATTAATGGCAGTTGAAGCAGGTGTAGATGCCATAGTTGTATCAAATCATGGAGGAAGAGTACTAGATTGTACACCAGGAGCATGTGAAGTTCTACCAAGAATTGCTGATGCTGTTAAAGGTAAAGTTACAATACTTGCAGATGGTGGAGTTAGAACAGGATTAGATGTATTAAAGATGATAGGTCTAGGAGCAGATGCAGTATTAATAGGAAGACCTTTTGTGACTGCTTCATTTGGTGGAGCAATTGATGGTGTAGAAACTTATGTAAATAAGCTTCAATCAGAACTAAGTGGTTCTATGATATTAACTGGATGTCAAACTATAAAAGATATTGATGGAAAAGTTATATACAAATAAAATTTTATACAAAAAAGAGGAAAAAACATTTTAATGTAGAATAATTGTACAAAGGGGGAATTTATATGAGTAAAAAAGCTTATGAAGAAGCCTTAGTAGAATTAGAAAAATTTATTAATGAAAGAAAAGAAATAATTAAAAGTGCGGAGGAATGTATTGATAAGTACATAGTTGACAGAACGCTACCTTTTGATTACAAAGATAAATGTGTGGAATGGCAACAAGAGTTACTTGATATTGCAGAGGCACAAATTTTAGAAGCAAATGAGTTAAGTGTATTATTAGAAGAAAAAAAAGAACTTGAGAAAGAGTAAGTTTTATTACTAAGTCTAGAGGGAAATCAAAAATATGATTTACCTCTAGACTTTTTTATTTAAATAAAAAAGTCTATCTAATTAATCTACCTTTATCAATTTTAGATTAAAAGGTTTGGAAGAAGAATAGGGTAATTATATGAATAGTTAAGCAATTAAATTAGTACATACAACTAATTTAATTGTTATTTTTTGAATTTAGTATATGGTTTTTCATTTCTTCTAATACAATTGTGTAGGATTTGCATTGTGCTGCAGCTAATTCTGACAAAGCAAATCTTTGAGCCTTATTTAGAAAATCCTTATCTGTGCTACATAGTTGTTTTGAATTATCTTGTATCATAAGCATCTTAATTAGTTTTACAATCTCGAAAACATCTCCTGAATGAAATTTATCATGGTATAGTTTAAGTCGTTTTTTTCTGTCAAGAACCCATAAACAATCTGCTTTATCAAGGGATTGGATAAAGTTGTCAATTTCATTTTCATCCATAACTGGACGTATACCAATTTTATCAGCATTTAAAACGGGAATCAAAATTTTAAGATTACTATTGTAAATAACAGTCAATTCATAGTATTTTTGTATATGATGATTTATATCCTTTGTTACAAGACCACTTATATAGCAGGCTCCTTCTTTTGGATACATTACACTTTCGCCGATTTTATACATATAGTTATACCTCCAAACTGAATTTTAGATATTGCAATTTGGGTACAATGCTTTAATTATCTAATAATTAATATTATATCACAAAATACTTGACAGGTCAAATTAAATGATATATAATAAAAAGTTTAGAATGATAGATAGGTATAACTGGATTTAAAAATATAAGATAAGAGGGTTTAATATATTAAAATATCTAGTTAGTATTGTATAAAATAATATACTAACTAGATTTAATAATTATTAATTTCTAGCAAAATCTCTTAATTTAAGACTTCCAGCTGTTACAAATACCATTCCAATAAGAATTAGAACAATTATATTTATTAATATATTACCATTATTATTAATAGCATCTATAGTCCAATAAAATGGTGTAAGCTTTGAAAGATTAGCCATAAAGGACAATTTATCAAGTGATGGTATCATACTAGATATGGATATACCTAAACCTATTAAAGAATAAAATGTAGATATAAGACTTATAGAACTTTCGTTTTTAAACACCCTAGCTATCCAAAATACAAATCCAGTAGCCACAAAACTATTTGTTAATACAATCATCAATATATTTAGAGTCAATTTAAAATCTCTTGTAAATGAGAAACATACCAAAATTAATGTGTATACAATTGCTTGAATACAAAATAACCCTAAAAATATGCTGAAAATTATTTTTATGTTATTTTGTTTTGTAGAAACAAGTCTTCTTAAGATATTAGATTTTTTTAATGCAAATAAATCAGATGCAAGATATGCTGCATTAATGTACATAAAATAACATATTAAGAAAACTATTAAGAATGAATTTTTATTCTTATCAAGACTGTTATCAATTATATTTGTCTTGGTCAATTTATCATCTATGTTTCTATCTATTTTTAATTTTAATGAATTAGTAATAAAAGATTCTATTTGTGATTCCGCCCAAAGACTACCTCCTCCATTTTCAGTTTTAAAGCACTTAACCACAGGTCTTTTTAAGTTATCTATATTGCTTGAAAAGTTTTTATCTAAAATGAAGACAGCAGAAACTTTATTATTTTTTAATAGATTCATAGCTTTATCTTGTTCGTCAAGTTCAAATGAGTTTTCTTTTAATTTAGAACTATCTATTAACTTGTGCTCGTATTTTCCATCAGAATTAGATACAATTGCTACTGGAGAAAAGTACATTGATTGATTTTCTGATTTTCCAGTAAAAAAATTAAGAGAAAACACTAATATAACAGGAAACAAAACCATATTAACTAAAAGAGTATAATTTTTTATATATCTTTTTATGTTTGCAATAATTAATCTAATCATCATTAGACCTCCCTCCATTTATATTTTTCTTTTATAATAGAAAGTGCAATTAATATTGTAGATGCAATTAAGCATGTAAAAATTAAGCTATCTATTGAATTTATAGTTTTAAATGTCTCATAATTACTGAACAACCTTCCTATTAAATAAGTAGGAGATAAACTTGTAAACTTAGTAAACACATCATTTACCATACTGAAAATACCTCCAAAAATTGTTTGTAAGAAGAGTAATGCATAGACTATAACTGTACCATATTTCTTGCTAAAAAAGGCGGTTACAAAAGTAGATATTGAAGTCATAAAATAAGAAGATAAAGCACAAAGTAAAATTAATATAGCAAAGTTACCTTTGAATGTTATGCCGAGTATTCTAAAAAATAAAACATATAATAATAAGAATATAAATGAGTAAATCCATAAACCTACAAAATCATAAATTAAGAATTGTACTCTAGTTACAGGCATAGAGTAGAGTCTTTTTGAAAGTCCTTTTGATTCACTTACATAATTTGATAAAATATTATTCATTATAAAAATTATTACAAGAAACCCAAGAGAAACTAAAGCAAAGTATTCATAAGAGTTTTGTTTAACATTATTTTTTATTATAGAAGTATCAATAGAATTCTTGTTAAATAATTTTGAGAAATCTTCTGAACTTAGTTTTTGAGAATTATTTAAATATAATTTTTCATGATAAGTATTTAATATATCTTTAAGTAATATTGTAATATCATCACGAGCTTCAAGCTTTTCTATACTTAGATTATTTGATTTTTCATTTAATAAATTATTCTCATACCCTTTAGGGATAGTAATTTTTAAGTCTGCCTTAGAATCATCTTTTTGAACTGTTAATATAGAAGATAAGTCATTTTTTAAATATCCTGTCAAATTATTTGATAGCTTTGTATTATCTTTGTCATATATAACAATTGATGTCAAATCTGTTTTTACAGGATTTTGAAACATATTTTCTGTCAACATTCCAAGAAAGCCAGCTAAAACTAGAGGTAAAGCTAAGAAATATATTAAATTAAGTATAAAGGAGCTTTTTAAACCTTTTAGCATAGTTTTTACACTAATGTATAATTTCATAAAATCACCTCCATTAATCTCTTAAATTTTTACCTGTTAGATTTAAAAACACATCTTCTAAACTAGGTTCTTCATAAGATATTCGTGTTATTTTTGAATTATTTTTGTCAACAACAGATAACACATCTGTAAGTTGTAATTTTTTGTCTATATCTAATTCTAATAATGTATTATTTTCTAAGACAGATGTAATACCTTTAAGATTTTTTAAATCAAATATAAGTTGAGCATTTATATTTTTTATTTCCATAATTAATCTTGTATTTGTAGATACTAATGATTTTAAATAATCATTATCTCCAAAAGCAATCTCTTTACCTTCATCCATAATAAAAATCTTAGAACAAAGATGCTCAACTTCTTCCATGTAATGAGAAGTATATATTACTGTGGTTTTTTGTTTTTCAGATATATTTTTTATAAAATTGAAAATATGATTTCTTGATTGGGGGTCAACACCTACAGTTGGTTCATCTAATATTAATATTTTAGGATGATTTAAAAGTGCTATTCCAATGTTTAATCTTCTTTGCATACCACCAGATAATTTTTTGATTTTTTTCTTTTTAACATCAGTAAGTCCTGTGACTTCTAAGGCTTCAGTGATTCTCTCTTGAAGCAATTTTCCCTTTAGTCCATAGTAAGCCCCAAAATACTCTAAGTTATCAAAAGGAGTAAGTGTTTCTATAAGTGCTAATTCTTGTGGAACTAATCCTATTATAGACTTTGCTTTTATATAATCTTTTGACATATCTAAACCATTGATTTGGATGTTGCCACTATTTGGCAACATAAGATTTGTAATTATATTTATAAGTGTAGACTTTCCAGCACCATTTGGTCCAATAAGTCCAAATATCTCTCCTTCCTTAACAGAAAAGCTGATATTATCAAGTGCCAATTTATCATTGAATCTTTTTGTTATATTATTTACTCTGACTATGTCCATAATAATTCCTCCCAAAATAATTTTGTATAAGTTAAAAAGCTATAATACTATAATAAAGAATTATTAATCACAATTCTATTACTATAAGTCACTAAAAAAAGTGACTTAAGTCACTTTATATTTTCATTTATTATAAATGAGTTTGTGAGTAAGAAATTTTTTATGGTATAGATTTCCTACCTATTTATATTACAATTTTATTTTTGAAGGCAAATATAACTAGTTGAGTCCTATCACGAAGTTCTAGCTTCCCTAAGATATTAGTGATATTATTCTTTATTGTGCCTTCAGATAAAAATAATTCTTGGCTGATTTCTTTGTTGTTAAGTCCATTTGCGATTAATCTAATTATGGATATTTCTTTTTCTGTTAAATTATACATATCAGAGATATGTCCTTGTTCAATTGCTTTTTTAGGGGACATAATTTTTTCAGCTACACTTTTATCAAGCACAATATTGCCAAAAAACGAGGAACGAATCCCCTCATGTAATACTTCATCTGAACTATCTTTTAAAAGATAACCTGAAGCCCCAAATTTCATGGCATCTTTTATGTATTCATCATCATTAAAGGTTGTCAAAATTAATAGCGCTATAGAACTATCATATTCTTTTATAAGTCTTGTACCTAGAACTCCATCACAAACCTTCATTCGAATGTCCATAAGAACTATGTCTACATTATTTGTTTTACAAAATTCTAATGCTTCATATCCGTTGGAAGCATCTCCTACAATTTCTAAATCATCATAAGATGATAAAATAATCTTAAGACCTTTTCTAATCAATTTTTCATCATCTACTATAAGAACTTTGATTTTATTCAAAAAAATCACCCCCTGAAAATTTAGGAAAAGACGCTCTAATTGTGAACCCAGTATTAGAATTATCAAATTCAACTTTACCATTTAATTCATATATTCTTTCACTAATACTACTGAGTCCATTTCCTTTTTTTATATTGTTACACCCTATACCATTATCACTTATAGTAATTATAAGATTTGAAGGATTAAATGTTATAAAAATTCTGATTTCAGTTGCTTTTCCATGTCTTGATGCATTTGAAAGCGATTCCTGAACAAGTCTATATAAAGTGATAGATTGATTTCTAGATAGGTTCCAAGTATTTTTTGATATAGTTAATCTAACATTGATATTTGTAAGTTTAATAAAGCTTTTAACCAGTTCTTTGATTTTAAGTAAATTTTGGTAATTTTCATATTCAACAGGTTTTAGTTCAGATATAGCTCTTCTTACATCTTGAAAACTTTCAGTTACAAATTCTCTAAGTTCATGCACTAAATCAGAAATAAGAGGTTTATCTTTTAATAGTTTTTCTATAGCATTTAATTGGATTATCGTTGTAGAAAGAGAATGTCCAACACTATCATGTATTTCCCTTGATATACGGTTTCTTTCTTTTAAAATTGCTAACTCTTCTATAGAACTTGCATAAATCTCTAAATCAGCATTAGCTTTTTTTAATTCATCTTTAGAAACTCTGAGTTTATCATAAAGATTTTGATTGTATAATTTAGATAAATTCTCATTTTCTAGATACATAGAAAGGAGAGTTATAATCAGTAATATGGAACTTGATTCTAGTGCTAAATATACATTTTTATCTAAACCAATAATAAAAGAAGATATTATAACTAAAGAGAATAATATGTATTTATATTTTTTCTTTATTAAAAATGAGGCATCCAAAATTAAAGGAACAAAATAAAGTGAATTAAAAGTCTTTGTAGACTTACATAATAAAAAAATTAAAATAAGCTCTAAAAAATAAGAGATAAGTATGAATTTATTCTCATTTGATAAAGAAAAAAATCTAACTTGGTTATTTATTATTAGAAACAATATAATCATTGTTATAACTGGATACAATGTATTTTCAGCATTGTTCAAATAGCTTATAAGTAATATAGATAGAGATAAATATCGTATAAAAATAAATAATTTTTTTCTGCTCATTAAAGACATTCCTCCATAAAAATAAACTTTCCTTATGAAAACTAGCATAATATCATAAAAGAATAAAGTCAATAGAAGTATTTATTAATATTAATGGAAATAAAATCAATTTCAAAAAATTGAATAGTTAAATTGTATACTGACGATAATTTAAAAGTAAAAATTTAATGTATTGGAGTGAATCATGAATAATAAAGAAAAAGGTGATTTTGGAGAAGAAATAGCAGTTAATTATCTGCTATCAAAAGGTGCAAAGGTACTAGAAAAAAACTACAGATTGAAGACAGGAGAGGTCGATATAATAGCAAATATAGGTAATGAAATTGTATTTGTGGAGGTGAAATCAAGGTCCAATATAAAGTATGGTTATCCTTGCGAATCTGTAGGTTTCAAAAAAAGAAAAAAGATAATTGATGTGGCAAAGTACTATATTATGAAAAATAATTTACATAATACTCCAATAAGATTTGATATTATAGAGGTCTATCTATTGGAAAAGAGAGTAAATCATATAATGAATGCTTTTTAAAAAATATAAAGTTTTTTGAAAGGATTAAAAATGTTAAGTATTATTAATTCAAGTAATTTAATAGGAATAGATAGTTTTTTGGTGAAAGTTGAAGTAGATATAAGTAATGGAATGCCTAGTTTTAATATTGTTGGTCTGCCAAGTAAAGAAATTAAAGAAGCAAGGGAGAGGGTAAAATCAGCAATTCTTAATAGTGGATATAAGTTCCCAAGTACAAGAATAATTGTAAATTTATCACCAGCTGATATAAGAAAAGAAGGTGCTTTTTTAGATTTATCTATAAGTATAGGTCTCTTAAGAGGATTAATAAAAAAAGATGAAAATTACATAAAAGAAAGTATGTTTATAGGAGAATTATCATTAGATGGGAAAATAAGAAAAGTAAGAGGTATATTACCTATTATTATAGGTGCAAAAAATCAAAATATAAAACGTATTTTTATACCAATTGAGAATACAAAAGAAAGTTTATTTATAGATGAAATTGATATAATACCTGTTAAAAGTTTAAATGAATGTATTGATTTTTTAAATGAAGAAATAAAAGTCGATAAAGAAGGTATAATGTCTTTTTTAAATGAGGAGTTAGAAAAATATAATGGAAGATTAGAAAATTATGATGCTAATAAAGACTATAAATATACTAAGATTCACAGTATAAAAGAAAATAAATATGATGAAGATTTTAAAGATGTAAGAGGAAATTACTTTGTAAAGAGAAGTGCAGAAATTGCAGCGGCTGGCAATCATAATATATTTATGATTGGACCTCCAGGCTCAGGGAAGACTATGATTGCAAAAAGGATAAGGACAATCTTACCAGATATAAGTATAGAAGAAATGATAGAAGTAAGCAAAGTTTATAGCATACTAGGTATGATAGATGAAACTAAAGGAATAATTGATAATAGACCTTTTAGAGCACCTCATCACACAACTACAAAGCAATCTTTAATTGGTGGAGGAATATATGCAAGACCTGGAGAAGTTGCTTTAGCACATAGGGGTATATTATTTTTAGATGAAATAGCTGAATTTGATAGAAAGATACTTGAGACTTTAAGACAACCTATAGAAGATGGATATGTAAATATATCTAGAGTGAAGTATAGCACAAAATATCCTTGTAGAGTACTATTAGTTGCAGCTATGAATCCATGTCCTTGTGGTTATTATATGTCAGACTCAGAATGTAGATGTAGGAGCAATGAGATTGATAAATACATAAATAAAATATCAGGTCCATTATTAGATAGATTTGATATTTTTGTAGAAGTTAATTCTACAAAATATGTTGATTTTAATTCTTTAAAAGAAGAAGAAAGTTCTCAAAAAATAAAGAGAAGAGTAGAAAATGCTAGAAAAATACAAATAAATAGATTTAGGAAAGATAATGTAAAAAATAATAGTGAAATTAAAGCTTCTAATTTATTAAAATATTGTAATTTAGAAAAAGAAGCTTCAAAAACAGCTGAGAAAATATTTAATAAATATAATCTCAGTAGTAGAAGTTATACAAAACTTTTAAAAATGGCAAGAACAATAGCGGATTTGGAAGAAATAGAAACAATAAATTCGCAGTGTATTATAGAAGCTTTTTCATTTAGAAAGGCTTATTATAGTTATTTTAAATAAGTTTTTGAGGTGAATTTTATGGAAAAAAGAGATACCTATTTGTGGTTAAAATCAATTAATGGAATAACAACAAAAACAATTGAAATAATAGAAAATGAAATAGTAAATATTGAGGATATATTTGATTTTTCTGAAAAAGAAATATATAATTTAAAAAATATAAGCTTGAATATTAGAAAAAATATAGTAAAATATAGAGGTCACGCTTATTTAGAAAATATAAAAGAACTTCTTTATAAAAAAACAATTAAATATATTTGTCAATATGATAAAGAATATCCTGAGAAATTAAAAAATATATACAATGCTCCAAAGTTATTATTTTATAAAGGTGATATAGGCTTGGTTAATAATAATTTTAATATGGCAATAGTGGGTTCAAGAAAACCTACAGCCTATGGAATTAATTGTGCAAAAACAATCAGTTGTCAACTATCCCAGTATGGGGTTAATATAGTAAGTGGATTAGCTATAGGAATAGATGCATATTCACACATAGGTTGTATGAATGGAAAATCTAAAACTATAGCAGTGCTTGGCTCAGGAGTAGACAATCCTCTTCCAAAACAAAATTTATATTTATCAAATAAAATATTAGAAAATGGGGGATTATTATTATCAGAGTATAATATTAACTCAACAGTAGCGCCCTACCATTTTTCTAATAGGAATAGAATTATTAGCGGATTAAGTGATGGAGTAGTGGTTGTAGAGGCAGCAATGAGAAGTGGTGCATTAATCACAGTGGATTTTGCTCTTGAACATGGAAAAAATGTTTTCGCGATACCTGGTAATATAAATTCTCAAATGAGTAGGGGTTGTCATAAAATTATAAAAGAAGGTGCAAAATTAATTGAAAATATAGATGATATTTTGAATGAATATAACATATTTAATATTATCGATAAAAAAATAAATCAAAAATATGATAATATAAGTTTAAATGCCAAGTCTAAGCAAATAATTGAAGCTATAAAAAGAGAAGGAAACTTGCATATAGATAGTATTTGTGATTATACTGGTATAGAAATAAAGTATGTAAATTCAATAATCAATGAGTTAGTACTAAATGAGTTAGTCGTAGAAATGAATAATAAAACGTACAGTTTAAATGTATAAATTAAGATTAGGTAGTGGGGGTGTGTGGTTTTATGGCCAAAACATTAGTCATCGTAGAATCGCCTGCAAAAGCTAAGACCATAGAAAAATTTTTAGGAAAAAGTCATTACACAGTGAAAGCATCAGTAGGTCATGTCAGAGATTTACCTAAAAGTAAGTTAGGTGTAGATATAGAAAATAATTTTGAACCTCAATATATAAACATAAGAGGCAAGGGCGATGTAATAAAAGAATTAAAAAAAGAAGCTAAGAAGTCTAAACAAGTGTATCTAGCAACCGACCCTGATAGAGAGGGTGAAGCTATATCATGGCATTTAGCTCATATACTAAATTTAGATGAATCTGAAGATTGTAGAATCGAGTTTAATGAAATAACTAAGGATGCAATTAAAAAAGCAATTAAGCACCCTAGAAATATTGATATAAATTTGGTTGATGCACAACAAGCAAGAAGAGTATTAGACAGACTTCTAGGATATCAAATAAGCCCTATATTGTGGCAAAAGGTTAGAAAAGGTCTTAGTGCAGGTAGAGTGCAATCTGTTACAACAAAATTAATTTGTGATAGAGAAAAAGAAATAAAAGCATTTATTCCAAAAGAATATTGGACAATAGATGTTGAAGCAAAGACAGCAAAAGATAAAGATATAACTTTAAAATTTTATGGCAAGAATGATGAAAAAATTGAATTAGAAAATGAAGAAGCAGTAAATGAAGTACTAAAAGAAATGGAAGGAAAAGATTTAAAAGTTGAGAAGATAGAATCTAAATCAAGACGTAAATCAGCTCCAAAACCATTTACAACAAGTATGCTTCAACAAGAAGGAGCAAATAAGCTATTTTTTACTACTAAAAAGACAATGATGATAGCACAAGAATTATATGAAGGTATAGACATAGAAGGTGAAGGTACTGTTGGTCTTATATCTTATATAAGAACTGACTCTAAGAGAATATCTGATGAAGCAAAAGAAAAAGCTAAAGACTATATAGTAAGTAGCCTAGGAGAAAATTACTATAAAAATAATAGTGATAAAAAAGAAAAAAAAGATACTAAAAAAGTCCAAGATGCCCATGAGGCAATAAGACCAACTTCTGTTGACAGAACTCCAGATAGTATAAAAGCTTCACTGAGCAAAGACCAGTACAAGTTATATAATTTAATTTGGAGAAGATTTGTGGCTAGTCAAATGGAGGATTCAGTATTCGATATATTAAATGTAGAATGCAAAATAGGAGACATTGTGTTTAAAGCAACTGGTTCAAAAATGAAATTTGATGGTTATACTAAGGTATACAATTTTTCAGAAAGAGAAGATAAAATTTTACCAAGTATAGACAAGGGTGATATATTAAATATAGAAAATATATTACCAGACCAACACTTTACACAACCACCAGCAAGATATACAGAAGCTAGTCTAGTAAAAACACTAGAGGAACTGGGTATAGGTAGACCAAGTACCTATGCACCAACAATAGCTACTATATTAAATAGAGAATATGTTGAAAAGCAAGGAACAAGTCTATGTCCAACAGAACTTGGAATAATAGTTACTGATATTTTAGAAAATAATTTTCATAAATTTATAGATGTAGATTTTACTGCTGATATGGAAAGTAAACTTGATGTTATAGAAGAAGGAAATACAGATTGGAAAGAAATTGTGTCTGAATCGTATGCTCCACTTAAAGAAGCTATTGAAGAAGCACTTGAAAATATAGAAAAAATAAATATGGATGAAGAAACCGATGAAATATGTGAAAACTGTGGTTCTAATATGGTTATAAAATATGGTAGATTTGGAAAGTTTATGGCTTGTAAAAACTATCCTGATTGTAAAACAACTAGACCAATTATGAATAAAATCGGTGTTAAATGTCCAAAATGTGAAGAAGGAGATATTATACTTAGAAAATCTAAAAGAGGTAAAGCTTTTTATGGATGTTCTAATTATCCAAACTGTGACTTTGTGGCTTGGAATAAGCCAACAGGAGAGTTTTGTGAGAAGTGTGGTTCATATATGGTTGAAAAAGTGACTAAATCTGAAACAAAAACAGTATGTTCTAATAAAGAATGTAACAAAGAGTCAAAAGAGCATAATGACGGAAAAGAGTGAAAATTGAAAAAAATCACATAATTCTCTTGAAAAAGGTTCGAATCTGTGATAATCTTTCAAGTGTAAACAACTAATATAAAAATAAATTTTCATTAAAAATGAAAATAATATTAGAAAATATAAAAGGTTATTAAAAGGCCTAAATTTCATGAGGAGATGATTAAATGGCAAGTGAAGTGTTACAAAAAACAAGGAAAATAAATAAAACATTACAAACAAGTGGTGGAAGTAGTGTCTCTTTTGATTTACTGGCCGGAGCATTAGGAGACGTTTTAAATTCTAATGTTTATGTAGTAAGTGCAAAAGGAAAAGTACTAGGTCTTCATTTAAATGATGCTCAAGACAGTTCAGTTATAGAAGATGAGTACACTAAACAAAAGAAATTTTCAGATGAATATACTCAAAATGTGTTAAAGATTGATGAGACATTGGAAAATTTAAATGGCGAAAAAATATTGGAAATTTTTCCAGAAGAGCATGGAAGATTACAAAAATATACTACAGTAGTACCAATTTTAGGTAGTGGTCAAAGACTTGGAACATTAGTGCTTTCAAGATATTCAGCTTCATTTAATGATGATGATTTAGTAATAGCTGAATACAGTGCAACTGTTGTTGGTCTTGAAATATTAAGAGCAATTGGTGAAGAATTAGAAGAAGAAATGAGAAAGAAAGCTGTAGTTCAAATGGCAATAGGCACTCTGTCCTACTCCGAACTTGAAGCAGTTGAGCATATTTTTGCCGAATTAGATGGTAAAGAAGGTTTACTTGTTGCAAGTAAGATAGCTGATAGAGTTGGTATAACTAGATCAGTAATAGTAAATGCACTTAGAAAATTTGAGAGTGCAGGTGTGATAGAATCAAGATCATTAGGTATGAAGGGTACTCATATAAGAATACTTAATGATAAACTTACAGATGAATTAAAAAAATTAAAAAACAATCAATAATCTATATTTTATAGATTAAGATTAGAAAAGGTATCTATTTCAAATAGATACCTTTTTTAGACGAATTATTGAAATAATTATAGAGTAAGTATTTTAATAAAAAAAGGAGTGAGAATATGCCTTTAGCAGATAGAATAAGACCAAAAACAATGAATGATGTAATAGGTCAAAGTCATATAATAGGTAATGGCAAAATATTGTCTAAGATATTACAATCTAATTTTTTACCAAATATGATATTTTTTGGGCCTCCAGGTGTTGGTAAAACCACGGTAGCAGAGATAATAGCAGAAAAAAGCAATAAAAATTTCTATAAAATAAATGCTACAAATTCATCTCTAGAAGATATAAAAAAGGTGATATCAGAACTTGGAAGTATAAATAATATAAATGGAGTTTTGTTATATATAGATGAAATACAAAGTTTTAATAAAAAACAACAACAATCAATATTAGAATTTATGGAAAATGGCAGCATAACCTTAATTGCTAGTACTACAGAAAATCCATACCATTATGTATATAAAGCCCTTTTAAGTAGGTCTACTGTGTTTGAATTTAAACCTTTGGAGAAGTTTGATATAGAAAAGGGTCTAGAAAGAGCTATTGAAGTATTAAATGAAGATAGTTATATGGATATTGATTGTAATAAAGATGCGATTGAAGATATAGCTATTCTTTCTGATGGAGATATGAGAAGAGCTTTGAATATTTTGGAAATGGTAGTTTATTCAACTAAACCAAATAAAGATAATATAACTCATATAGATTCAGATGTAATAAAGTCATCTACATTTAATAAGATTATAAATTATGATAAAAATGGCGATAGTCATTATGACATTTTAAGTGCATTCCAAAAATCTATAAGAGGAAGTGACCCACAAGCATCTATACATTATCTAGCAAGACTTATAAAAGGTGGGGATTTGATAAGTATATGTAGAAGGCTTTTGGTAATAGCTAGTGAAGATATAGGTCTAGCTTATCCAAATGCTATTATGATTGTAAAGGCATGTGTAGATTCAGCTATGCAACTTGGATTTCCAGAAGCAAAAATACCACTGGCAGAAGCTACTATTCTTTTGGCTACATCTCCAAAATCTAATTCTGCATGTATGGCAATAATGAATGCTATGGATGAATTGGATAAAGAGTTTGTTAAAGACATACCAAATAGTATAAAAGACGCCCATTATTCTGGTTCTAAAGATATAGGTAGAGGATGTGGATACAAATATCCTCATAACTTTAAAAATCATTATGTAAAGCAACAGTATTTACCAGATAGCATAAAAGATAGTATCTATTACATACCACAAGAAAATAAAACTGAAAAAAATATAAAGAAATATTTAGAATATCTAGAAAGTGATTTTTAAACTGAACTTTATGTATCGGGGGTAGATATTATGATTATAAGACTTAATTCAACTTATCATAGTAGAGTTATGAAATACTTAAAAAGAGAACCTGAGTACAATTTGTTTATAATAGGGGACATTGAAAGGTATGGATATGGGCATAATTTTTTAAATATATGGGCAGATATAGATGAAAAGGGCGAAATAAGAGCAATATTACTTAAATATTTTGAGTTTATGATGTTTTATTCTGATGGAGAATATGATGTTGAAGGTTTTTATAATCTACTTTGTAATACCAATTATGAAGAAATCTCTGGGAAAATATGTGCTGTGAATGCATTAGCTAAAAGATTAGGGCTTAATAATTTAAAGATAGTTGATTTTTGTAAACTTCAAACTAGAAAATTTTTGGTAGATAATAATTGTAATGAAAAGATTAAAAGAATTAGGCTTGGTAATTTAAAAAAGACAGTAAGACTTTATGATTTGATAGATGAGTTTCACAGTACTACTTTAGATAATTTAAAAAATGGATTGAGGACAGGTAGAGGGTATTGTATAGAGGTTAACAAAGAAGTAGTATCAATGGCAAAGAGTACTTCAGAAAATAAAACTCATGCAATGATAATTGGAGTAGGTACACATCCAAAGTATAGAGCCAAAGGACTTGCTACAAAGTGCCTTATTAAACTATGCTCAGAACTCCTAAGAGAAAATAAAATACCTTGTTTGTTTTATGATAATGAAGAAGCTGGAAAGATATATAAAAAACTAGGATTTGAGAACATTGGAAAATGGGGAATTTATTCAAAATAAAAAATTTCAAATTAATCTTGACAAAATTAGTAGGGTATAATAAAATGATGTTGAAAGTAATTCCTACTAAATCAGTATGAATTAGATTTCTATATAGAGGTGATAATATATGAAGTTGTCTACTAAAGGTAGATATGGATTAAAAGCAATGTTTGAATTAGCATTAAATCAAGATAATGGACCAGTATCATTAAAATTTATTGCTAAGAAACAGAAAATATCAGATCAGTACTTAGAACAAATATTTTCATCTTTAAAAAAATCAGGTCTAGTAAAAAGTGTAAGAGGTGCTCAAGGAGGTTATTTACTTTCAAAGAACGCTGAAGACATAACAGTAGGTGATATACTTGTAGTATTAGAAGGACCAGTTGCATTATCTGACTGTGTACTAGATGAAGATGTATGTGAAAACTCAAACATGTGTGTAACAAAAATAGTTTGGGAAAAGATGAAAAAGGGTATAGAAGATGTTATAGATTCAATTACTCTAAAAGATATGATAAATGACTATAACAAAAATAAATTAGAAAATGATATAACAAATATTAAAAAATAGATTTGGAGATGAATGTAATGGAAAAAAGAAGATTGTATATGGATTATTCTGCAACAACACCTGTTAAAAAAGAAGTATTAGATGCAATGATGCCATACTTAACAGATTATTTTGGTAATGCATCTAGTTTTCACACATTCGGAAGAGAAGCAAAAGATGCATTAGATAAAGCAAGAGAACAAGTAGCAGACCTTATAAACGCTGAACCTAGTGAAGTGTATTTTACAGCTGGTGGTTCAGAAAGTGACAACTGGACATTAGAAGGTGTAGCTTATGCTAATAAAAATAAAGGCAATCATATAATAACTTCAAAGATAGAACACCATGCGATACTTCATACATGTGAATACTTAGCAAAACATCACGGATTTGAAATAACTTATTTGGATGTTGATAGTGAAGGAAAAGTAGATTTAAAGGAATTAGAAGATTCGATAAAAGATACTACTATACTTATAAGTATAATGTTTGCAAATAATGAAATAGGAACTATACAACCTATTAAAGAAATATCTGAGATAGCTAAAAAACACAAGATATTATTCCATACTGATGCAGTACAAGCTACAGGTAATATTCCAGTAGATGTTAAAGAACTAGGGATAGACTTAATGAGTATGTCTTCACATAAAATATATGGACCAAAGGGTGTAGGAGCTTTATACATAAGAAAAGGTGTAAGACTTCATAACTTTGTTCATGGTGGAGCACAAGAAAAAAGTAAGAGAGCTGGTACAGAAAATATACCTGCAATAGTTGGATATGGGAAAGCCGCAGAATTAGCTAAAGCAAATATGCAAAATCATGTAGAGACTTTAACTCGTCTTAGAAATAAACTAATAGATGGTGTGTTAGAAAGAATACCTTATACAAGAATAAATGGTAGTTTAGAAAATAGACTTCCAGGAAATGCAAACTTTGCATTCCAATTTATAGAAGGGGAAGGAATACTTTTATTATTAGATATGCTAGGAATTGCTGGTTCAAGTGGTTCTGCTTGTACTTCTGGTTCATTAGACCCTTCACATGTGCTTCTTGCAATAGGTTTACCACATGAAATAGCACATGGTTCATTAAGACTTACAGTTGGAGATTTTACAACCGATGATGATATAGATTATATATTAGAAAATTTACCAAATGTTATAGAGAGACTTAGAAGTATGTCACCACTTTATGATGATGCAAAGAAACAAGGCTTAGTAAAATAGACAGAGAGATAAAACATAAAAAATAGACATAAATTGAGTAGGAGGAAAAAATAATGCAATATAGTGATAAAGTTATGGAACATTTTATGAATCCAAGAAATATGGGAGAAATTGATAATGCAAGTGGTGTAGGTGAAGTTGGAAACCCTACTTGTGGAGATATAATGAAGATATTTTTAGACATAGAAGGAGATGTAATAAAGGATGTTAAGTTTAAAACATTCGGCTGTGGTTCAGCTATAGCAAGTTCTTCTATGGCAACTGAAATGATAAAAGGTAGAACTATAAAAGATGCATTAGAACTTACAAATAAAGCTGTTGCTGAAGCATTAGATGGTTTGCCACCAGTAAAGATGCACTGTTCAGTTCTAGCAGAACAAGCTGTAAAAGCAGCACTTATAGATTATGCTCAAAAGAACAATATCCATATACCAGAATTGGATGGGTATGTTATAGACGATGCTCATGACCATGATGTAGAGGAAGAAGAATAAAAAGGAATAATTTTCCAAAAATGAGTTTAAAACGCTTTTAAAAAAGTGTATAATGATATAGTAAGAAAAAATAGCCGTTTTCACGAAAATGGCTATTTTTTATTGCGCAAATTCCTTGTTTTAACCCGTTTTATAAATTAGTTTAATAATAAAAAATATACACTTCTATAATATCTAAACAATAATAATATCATAAATCCCAGTAAATCAATTGTTTAGAGGTATTTCATATATAAATATATTTCCAAAAAATTTATTTAAAAATGCTATTTTCGTGAAAAAGGCACATTTCAAATAAAAAATACTATTAGGGGGAAAAATTATGAAAATACCAAAAAGGATAGCAGCAATTCTTACTATATCATTAGTAGTTAGTAGTTTAACAGCAATCACATCAAATGCTCAAACAAACAGTGATACACTTAAAGGTTCTGGTAGATGGGAAACTGCTATACAAATAAGTAAAAAAGGATGGGATACATCAAAAAACGTAATATTAGTAAATGATAATACTATAGTAGATGCGTTGACTGCAACTCCTTTTGCAAGTTCTAAAAATGCACCAATTCTTTTAACACAAAATAATAAATTAGATGATAGAACTAAGGCTGAAATAACAAGGTTAAAAGCAGAAAAAGTATATTTGATAGGTGGAGTAAAAACTTTGGGTTCAGAAGTAGAATCCCAATTAAAATCTCTAAAAGTTGATACAGAGAGAATATCTGGAAATGATAGATATCAAACTTCTTTAGAAATAGCTAAAAAATTAGATGAATCTCTTGGAAGAAAAACAGCCAGTAATATTTCAAAAATAGTTGTAGTTAATGGGGAAAAAGGTTTAGCTGATGCAGTAAGTGTGGGAGCAGCAGCAGCTCAAAATAAAATGCCAATAATACTTTCTAGTCCGAATGAAGGTATAAAATTATCAAGTCAATTTATAAAAGAAAAAGGCATAAAAACATCTTATGTAATTGGTGGTGTAAAGTCAATTTCAGAAGCAACAAAAAATACTTTACCGAGCCCTAAAAGATTATCAGGAAATGATAGAAATGAAACTAATGCTGCAGTTATAAGCGGTTTATATGAAACAAAAGAGTTGAAAAATGCATATGTAACAAAAGATGGTATGAATAAGCAGGGTGACCTTATAGACTCATTAGCAGTAGGTTCATTGGCAGCAAAAAATAATTCACCAGTAGTTTTAGTAGGAAACAAATTAAATAAAGAACAAGAAAAAGTATTGAATACTAAAAGTCTAAAAATAATCACACAGGTTGGTGGATCAGGTAATGAAAGTGCTTTTTCTGAAATAAAAAAATCACAATCTACAACAGTATATGAAGTTAAAACTTTAGAAGAATTGAAAACAGCTTTAGCTAAAGCTGATGCAAATGATGTTATAAATGTTAAACCATCAGGAGCTATATCAAATGACTTATCATTGAACACTAATAATTCAATTTCTGTAAATTTAAATGGTAGATATACAGGGACTATAGTAGTGACTGCTCCAAATGCAGATATAGTTAATAAAGGTACAATAAGTAAAGTATTAGTTAAAGACAGTAAGGGTGGAACAATAATAAATGAAAGTGGAGCAAAAATAGAAAAAGTAGAGATACAAAATAATTCTAGTAATGTTGTAGTTAAGAATAATGGTAAAATAACAAATATAAAAAATGATGCAGCAGGAACTAATATAAAAAATGAAGGGACAATAACTGATAAAGTGGAAGGTTCTCAGACTCCAAGTATAGATGGTACTAAACCAGGAGGAAGTTCATCTGGAGGTTCTTCATCAAGTGGAGGAAGTTCAAGTGGTGGTTCATCTGTAAAAGACAAATTAATAACAGCAATAACAGCACTTGAAGATTCAATAAAGAATCAAAATGTAGAAAATGGAACAGAATTAAGTAGATTAAACTTGCCCAAAGAGCTATCAGCAACCGTATCTGGAGTAGCTAATAAAGTAGGGGTAACATGGAAAAGTACGCCAGAGTACAGTCCTACAACACCAGGAACATATGTATTCAAGGCCAATTTATCAAATGGATATAAATTATCAGAAGGAGTATCACTACCAAGTATTATAGTAAAAGTGGCTGAACCTGTTAAAATTGAAACGATAAAAATTACTGATGCTGATACATTAGAAAAAGCTCTCGATTTACAAGAAGATGGTCAAATTTGGCAAATAGATGGACAAATAAATATTAAAAAGCCAGTTGTTATACATAAAAAAATAATTATAAATGGTATTAATAATGCTGAGTTAATAAAATCTGTAGAATTTACTGATACTATACCAGGATATGAAAATATAGTGACATTAGATAGAATAGATAATGTAGAAATAAATAATCTAAAAGTAACAGGTTTAGATTCTGATAGGTTAAATAAATCAGGAATGCATATTTATTTGTCACAAAATATTAAATTAAATAATGTAACTTTGAATAATAATAAGGGAGCAGGTCTAATAGTAAATGGGTCATCAGTTATAGCTTCAAATCTTGAAACGAGTGGAAATGGATGGTATGGAGTAAATGTAGAATATGTAGAAGCAGATGGTGTTGTAAGCGAAACTAATGCAAAATTAACTATAACAGATAATTGTAATATAAGTGAATATACTCCAATACAAACAGATAATTATGATAAAGATAAAGTGATTGTTAATGGATTTGGAGATTGCACACTATCACAAGATTCAAAAACTGTTACTTGGGGTAAAGCTTCTATAACTATGAGTGAACTTAATAATATAACAAAAGAAAGTAAGATAGATGAAAATCAAGATGGTAGTATACCTAAATTTGAAAATATAGAAGATAGAGCACCAGTAGATATTGCACTAAAAAAAGGTAAAAATAATTATCAGAATGTAAGAGTACAAATAAAAGAGGTAGATGGTTCAGATAGCTTAGAGGGAATACAATTAATTGCCAAAGATAGCAATAAAAATTGGTTTAACATAGCAAAAACAGGATGGGGACCAATGGCAGGATTCTCATTGCAAGATGCAACAACACCAGTTTATCTAGTTGGAAATACAGAAGGTACTTATAAAGTAAAAATACAACTAGTTGATGTCAATAATTCAAATAAAGTAATAACAGAAACAACTGCATCAGTAAAGGTAGTCAATAATTAGTAAATAAAAGATTAACCTTAAATCTTCTAAAATTACTTAATAATATTATTTTTTTTAGAAAATAGAGCAAGCTATATTTTAAATAAATACAATGCTTGCTCTATATGGTATAATAATAAGTAATGCAAAAGATGAGGTGAAATTTGTTTATGAATAAAAAAGTAATGATAGGTATGAGTGGAGGAGTGGATAGCTCTGTAGCTGCATATCTTTTAAAACAACAAGGGTATGATGTCATTGGTGTTACTATGAAATTGTGGCAAGATGATGACGATGTTGAAAATGAAGGTGGTTGTTGCTCTTTATCAGCAGTTGAAGATGCTAGAAGAGTAGCAAATAAAATAGGTATACCATTTTATGTTCTAAATTTTAGAGAAGTATTTAAAGAAAAAGTAATAGATTATTTTATAGATGAATATTTAGAAGGAAAAACTCCTAATCCTTGTATAGCTTGTAATAAACATATAAAATTTGATGATTTTTATAAAAAAGCTAGACAAATAGGTTGTGATTATGTGGCTACAGGTCACTATGCAAAGATAGAAAAGGATGAAAGTACAGGAAGATATTTGCTAAAAAAATCTGTTACAGATAAAAAAGACCAAACTTATGCACTTTATAATCTTACACAGGAACAACTAGAACATACTTTATTGCCAATAGGTGATTATGAAAAAGATAGGGTAAGAGAAATTGCTAAAGAAATGGGCATGGCAGTTCACAATAAGCCTGATAGTCAAGAAATTTGCTTTGTAAAAGATAATGACTATGCAAATTATGTAAAAAAACATTCTAAAAAACGTATTGAAGAAGGTTTTTTTGTAGATACTAAAGGAAATATACTTGGAAAACACAAGGGTATACTATATTATACAATAGGTCAAAGAAAAGGACTTGGAATTACTTTTGGAAAGCCAATGTTTGTAATAGATATAAATCCAATAAATAATACTATAGTTCTTGGAGACAATGAAGAATTGTTCAAAAAAGAACTTATTGCAAAAAATGTTAACTTTATATCAATAGATAAATTAGAAGAACCATTAAGAGTTCAAGCAAAAATAAGATATTCAGCAAAACCATCACCAGCAACTATTCATAAAGTAGGAGAAGATACTATTAAAATAGTTTTTGATGAAGCTCAAAGGGCTATTACTAAAGGTCAATCTGTGGTAATGTATGATGGAGATATTGTAGTAGGTGGCGGAATAATCGAGAAAAGTTTATAAAAACGTCTAAAAAATTAAAAAAATAAATAAAAAAGTATATTAAAGTGGAATAAAGTTTATAAAATAAAATTATTATATATGAAAATATAGTATTGATTAATTTTGTAAAATTTAGTAATATAATTAGTATATTAATTAAAAAGCAAATACAGTGATAAGGAATAGTAAAATATTTGATGTCTTACAGAGAGAGGGAAAATGCTGGAAGCCCTTAGAATATAATATTTGAAGCAGCCTTTTAGTAGCAATCTTGAAAAATTTATCTTATGTAAAGAAGATAAAAGTAGAGATTGACGGTAGTTACGTTATAGCTAAGGTTTTCCGAAGATATCATAGTTTTTATGATAATTAGGGTGGTACCGCGATTGTCCTCGCCCCTATAAATTTATTTATAGGGACGAGGTTTTTTATTTAAACGAAAAAATAAAATTTATTAGGAGGAACATAATATGGAAAAGATGGGATTAAACGAAATAAGAAGTAAGTTTTTAGAGTTTTTTGAGTCAAAAGGTCATTATGTAGCAAATAGTTATTCTTTAGTACCAAACAATGATAAGAGTTTATTACTTATAAATTCAGGTATGGCACCTTTGAAAAACTATTTTTCAGGTGTAGAAGTACCTCCAAATGTAAGAATGTGTACATCTCAAAAATGTATAAGAACTGGAGACATAGAAAATGTAGGTATAACTGCAAGACATGCTACATTCTTTGAAATGATGGGTAACTTCTCATTTGGAGATTACTTTAAAAGAGAGTCAATCAAATGGGGATGGGAATTTGTTACAGAATGGTTAAATATACCAGAGGATAAGATATGGGTAACTGTATATGAGGAAGATGATGATTCTTATGATATATGGGCAAAAGAAATGAATTTTCCAGAAGAAAGAATGGTTAGACTTGGTAAAGATGATAACTTCTGGGAAATAGGTACAGGTCCTTGTGGTCCTTGTTCAGAAATTTATTTTGATAGAGGAGAAGAGTATGGATGTGATAATCCAGATTGTAAACCAGGGTGTGATTGTGACCGCTATTTGGAATTCTGGAACCATGTATTTACTCAATTTGATAGAGATGAAGAAGGAAACTATAGCTTATTAGAAAGTAAAAATATAGATACAGGTATGGGTCTTGAAAGAATGGGATGTATCATGCAAGGTGTTGATACTATCTTTGAAGTAGATACAATTAAGTCTATATTAGAAGCTGTTGAGAAATTAACAGGAGTAAAATATGGAGAAAATCCAAAAAATGATATATCATTAAGAATAATAACTGACCATATAAGAGCTGTAACATTCTTAGTTAGTGATGGAGTACTTCCATCAAATGAAGGAAGAGGATATGTCCTTAGAAGACTTCTTAGACGTGCTGCTCGTCATGGTAAATTATTAGGTGTAAAAGAATTGTTTTTACAGAAACTAATAGATGAAGTTATAAAAGTAAATGATAAAGCATATCCAGTTTTAGTTGAAAAAGAAAGCTATATTAAAAAAGTAGTTGGTATAGAAGAAGAAAAATTCAATGAAACTATAGACCAAGGAACAGAAATATTAAACTCTTATATAGAAGTGTTAAAAAATGAAGGAAAAACTGTTTTAAGTGGTCAAGAAGCTTTTAAATTATATGATACTTATGGATTCCCTATAGACTTGACTAAAGAAATTTTAGAAGAAGAACATTTATCTGTAGATGAAGAAGCTTTTAATGAAGAAATGGAAAAACAAAAAGAAAGAGCTAGAAATGCTAGAGGAAATATGGATGGAGAAAGTTGGAAGGAAGACCCTCTATCAAAATTAGAATCTACAGTTGACAGTATATTTAATGGATATAGTGAAATATATGGTGAAGGAACTATTGAAGCTATAGTTAAAGATGATGAATTAGTTCAAAGTGCAGAAGAAGGAGATAAGGTATCTATAGTACTAGACAATACTACTTTCTATCCTGAGGGTGGAGGACAAGTTGGAGATTGTGGATTAATAACTAATGAAAACCTAGTTGTAGAAGTACTAAATACTAAAAAAGGAGCTAATAATAGTATAAAACATATAGGTATAATAAAATCAGGAAAAATCAGCAATGGAGATAAAGTGAAGACACTAGTAGATGGAGAAATTAGAATGGCAGCTGCAAGAAATCACAGTGCTACACATTTACTTCATAAGGCATTAAAAGAAGTATTGGGAGACCATGTTAATCAGGCTGGTTCTCTAGTTACACCAGAAAGACTTAGATTTGATATTACTCACTTTGAAGCTATATCAAATGAAGAATTAAAAGTAATAGAAGAAAAAGTAAATAATGTTATTTTATCATCTTTAGATATAAAATGTGATATTATGAATATAAAGGAAGCTAAGGAAAAAGGAGCTACAGCACTATTTGGTGAAAAATATGGTGATGAGGTAAGAGTAGTCTCTATGGGAGAGTATTCTACAGAACTTTGTGGAGGAACTCACTTGACAAATACTTCTCAAGTAGGAATGTTCAAGATATTATCTGAAGGTGGGGTAGCAGCAGGTATAAGAAGGATAGAAGCAATAACAGGAAAAGCTGTTTATGAATATCTAAATGAAAGAGACGGAATTATTTCTGAAGTTTGTGTAACATTAAAATCTAAGGAAGATAATTTAATTCAAAGAATAAGCTCTTTATTAGAAGAAAATAAAAATTTATCTAAAGAATTACATGATATGAAAGCTAAGATGAGTTTACAATCAGCTGATTCTATTTTTGATTCTAAAGTTGAAGTAAATGGAGTTAATTTAATAACTAATAAATTTGAAGGTATGGATATGGATACACTAAGAGAGACAGCAGATAATCTAAGAGATAAGCTTGGCTCTGGTGTAGTGGTACTAGCAAATGTAGTAGATGATAAAGTTAACTTTGTGGTTACTGCCACTAAAGATGTATTAGACAAGGGAATACATTCAGGTAATATTGTTAGAGAAGTTGCAAAAATAGCTGGAGGAAAAGGAGGAGGAAGACCTAATATGGCACAAGCAGGAGCTAGTGATGTATCTAAGGTTGACCAAGCTTTAAGCTATGCAAGTGAGGTTGTTAAGACACAAGTTAAATAACATTCACTTAAGGAGGTTTTTAATTTGGAAAAAGATTTAGACTACACTATGAAATTTGAAGGAATACCAGAAGATAGAATGAGTGTAGGAGACACTATTGATTTTGTATATAAAGCACTAGTTGAAAAAGGATATAACCCTATAAATCAAATTATAGGGTATCTCCTTTCTGGTGATTCTAGCTATATAACTAGTCACAAAAATGCAAGAGCTATAATTAAAAAATTTGAAAGAGATGAGATACTTGAAGAAGTAATCACGCACTATCTGAATAGAAAGTAGGTCAAATAAATGAGAAAAAAGATTATGTCATTGTTTGCAGTAGTCATTATGATTTTTGTATCGACTGTCAGCTATAGTTTTGCTGAAAAAAAAGGCAAGGTTATATTTATTGATATGAATAGGACTAATCTTGGAAGTATGATGAATATTCCAATCTTAAAAAACGAGTTAGAAAAGAGAGGTTATATAGCTCTCATGAATATAAGAGGGGATCAAGGTACTGATGATAGAAGGTCTTATGCAAGTATGGGTGCAGGAACAAGAGCTAGTGTAACTGATGAAGACTATATCAATTTTCAAAAAGTAGACCAAGATACTGCTAAAGTTTTTGAAATTGCAACAGGTCAAAAAGCTAAAGAAATAAATGATTTAAGTATTAATAAATCCATAAACGAAAATCTTGAGTATGGAGAATATGGAGCAAACTTAGGTTCATTAGGAAAAACTTTGTCAGAAAATGGCTTAAAGACATCTGTGATTGGAAATTCTGATATTATTGAAAATAATCAAGTAATTAAAAATAGAAATCTATGTTTAGTTGCGATGGACCAATATGGAAGGATTGATTCAGGTAATATTGATGATATTAATAAAAAAGATTCAAAAATGCCATTTGGAATGTCTACAGACTATAATAAGTTATTGGATGAGACTAAAAAATCTTATAATAATAGTGATGCTATATTTGTGGAACTTGGAGATACATATAGATTAGATATGTATAGATTGAATCTAAATGATAATACTTATGCTACAATGAAGAAAAACATTGTAAAAAATATAAATAAGTATCTTGAGCAAGTATTTTCCATGGTTGGGGAAAATGATACTGTTTATATATCAAGTGCTTTTCCAAGTGATTTAGATTATAAAAATAAAAGAAGACTTTCTCCAATAATAAAATTTAGTGGGGAAGGTAAAGGTCTATTGGAATCTGCAACAACAAGAAAAGCAGGGATTGTTGCAAATCTAGATGTTGGCGTAGATATACTAAATGAGTTTGGCCTTAAAAATAAAGAGATGGTAGGTAGAAGTTACACTTTGGTAAACAAAGAAGACAATGCCAGTTATCTTAAGTCACTTTATGAAAGAATAGTATCTATATCTTCAATAAGGTCAAGTATTATAAATGGATTTGTAGGAGTGATATCTGCTTCTTGGGTAATTGCAATGTTTGCAGTTTTCTTTAGAAATTACATGCCACATAAAGAGCGTGTATTCAAAGTACTTAAAGAGTTTATAAAATTGGGTATAATAATGCCATTGTCATTTATGTTAGCTCCTTTGATGAATTTTAAAACTCCACTTTCAATATCTTTAGGGATATTTGCTACTACATTAATATTATACTTACTGGGTAGAAAATTATTTAAAGACAATGATATAAAACACATGGGATTTTTCGCAGCTCTTACTATTTTGGTCATAGTTATAGATTCTGTATTTGGAACATACTTAATGCAAAATAATATAATGAGTTATGATGCTGTTATTGGAGCTAGATACTATGGTGTAGGAAATGAATATGAAGGTGTAACTATTGCAAGTGCAATATTTGGTTTAGCAGTATTATTACATTACAAGAAGGTATCTAAGTTACTTGTTGTAATTTTTTCATTAATAATACTTATAACTAGTGCATATCCTTCAATGGGTGCAAATGTTGGTGGAGCTATATCAGAATGTGTAGCATATTTATTGTTTATAATGCTTATATATGATATTAAATTAGATTTTAAGAAAGTCATATTACTGGCTATATCAGCTGTGGTTGTTGTTTGTGCATTTGCAGCTTTAGATATAGTTTCAGGTAGTGAATCTCATTTAGGCATGTTTGTACAGAGAATTTTCCTAAATGGGCCAGGAGAGATATTACAGACATTTGGAAGAAAGATTCAAATGAATATGCAATTAGCACAGACAAGTGTATGGGTAAATATTTTACTTGTAGGAATTGGAGTAATTGCAGTACTTATATTCAAGCCATCTAGACACTTTAGGAAGATAATGAACAACTTCCCAATTTTATTTAAAGGTTTTATTGCATCTATGGTTGGTTGTATAATTACTCTTTTAGTTAACGATTCTGGTATAGTTGCAGCATCTACAGCATCTATATATATACTTATACCACTTATAATAATAAGTATAAATATGATAATATTTGAAAAAAATAACTAAAGAATTTTTTACTGTTTATATACTATTTAAATAGAAAATGCAATATGATTACTAATGTAAACTGAATAGCTTACATCAAAAAATCATATTGCAATTTTTATGATTGATAATATGTATTTAACTTGTAGAATATAAATAAACAAAGGAGGAATTATGTTAGACGGAAGAATAATGGGGCTTGATGTTGGTGATAAAACTATTGGAGTTGCTGTGAGTGATTTAATGGGATTAACTGCACAAGGTGTAAAAACAATAAGAAGAGTTGGCAAGAAAAAAGATATTGAAGAAATAAAAGCATTAATAAAAGAAAAACAAGTAAATAAAATTGTATCAGGATTGCCAAAAAATATGAATGGAACTTTAGGTCCACAAGGAGAAAAAGTAATCAAGTTTTGTGAGTTATTAAAAGAAGAAACAGGTCTTGATGTAGATTTTTGGGATGAGAGACTTTCTACAGTAGCAGCAGAGAGGTCTTTATTAGAGGCAGATGTAAGTAGACAAAAGAGAAAAAAGGTTATAGATATGTTAGCAGCAGTAATAATTTTACAAGGATATTTAGATTTTAAAATAAATTCATAAAAGAGCTATAAAATTGAATACTTATGATATATAATATAAATAATAAAAATAAAAATAAATTTGAGGTGAATGACATTATGGAAGAAAATATAATAAATTTAATAGACGAAAATGGCGTTGAAAGCCAATTTGAAATAATATTAACATTAGAAGCAGAAGGAAAAGAGTATGCAATATTAATGCCTTTAGATGATGAAGAGGCTGAAGAAGCTTTAATCTTTAGAATCGATGAGGATGAAGAAGGTGAAATCTTAATACCTTTAGAAAGTGATGAAGAGTATGAAACTGTTGTAGCTGTATATACAGCTATAATGGAAGAAGAAGGTTTGAATTACGACGAAGATGATTCAAATGGACTTAACTAGATAAAGAATTAAGTTTGTATATAAAAATTCAGGTATTTATTATTTTTGCTTTAATTAAGACGTATTAATTATAAAAAGCATTTATAGTATATATCTGTTTTTTTATTTTTTATTAAAAATATTAAAAAATTTATAGATTTTGGTGAATAATATATCTTTTATGGGTATATATTTATATTGTGAGAATAAATTAAATTTTTTCAAATGTCTTGACAAAAAATGAATTATCAATTACAATATTATTTAATAAAGATTATCAATTGAAAATAGTAAGGGTGATGTTATGGCAAACACAATGGATTTATTAAAAGACAAGTTAAAAGAAACTGGTTTTAAGATTACGCCACAAAGAAGAGCAATAGTTGAAATATTGCTTAAACATGACCATTCACATCTAAGTAGTGAAGAAATCTATGATTTGGTTAGGGTTGACTGTCCTGAAATAGGTTTAGCTACTGTATATAGAACAATGCAGTTGTTGGATGAAATAGGATTAATATCAAAACTAAACTTAGACGATGGATGTATAAGATATGAGATTAGTCTACATAAAGAAGACTGTCATAATCATCATCATCTTATTTGTAAAAATTGTGGAAAAATAATGGAAGTTAAAGAAGACCTTTTAGACAATATAGAAAAAGAGATACAATCATTGTACAAATTTAAAATACTTGATCATGATGTCAAATTTTATGGACTATGTGATGAGTGTAATGGAATAAGCGACTCAGAAGAATAACCTTCTATTGCTTAATGTCAATGGAAGAATAGTATAGAACTTTTATATTCTATGCTATTCTTCCATTTTTTATTATGAATCGGTTATGATATACAAATACATAGGTTTTGAAGTGTTTATAATTTTAATATTGAAAATATAATAAACCCTATAAGTATGAAAATAAATGATTTTTCTATAAAATTACTAAATGGACCTCCAACCGTTAAAAAACCTAAAGAAATTTTTTTCTCACTTAACGGATAAAAAATTGGTATTCCTTGTTTTGTAAATAAATCTCCTAAAAACATGTGGCTTGCATAACCAAGTGTCCCATAAAAAGATAAATTATTAATACTAGTGATTAATTCTATCTGTTTTAGTAAAAAATATATTATTATAGTTGCAAATATACTATGAGAAAAACTTCTGTGCTTCAACCAGGGAAAAATTGACAACATTAGACAAAAAATTGTAAAATATATTTCAACTTCTATGATGTATAAACATATAGCTAATAGTATAAATATTAATGATAGAAAAACTTTTCTAAGAAACGTGTGGGTTAATTTTGCTTCAATAATTATAATTGCAATAAATGTAATTATTGCACTTAAATAAAAATTATCATTTATATTTATTGAAATAAAGAAAATAATAATATTAACAGCATATATAAAAATTCTATATATGTATTTGGATATATTGTTTTTTAGAATGAAATTTGAGACCATAGAATTAGATTTATCCAAATCGGGTAGTACTGCAAAAATAGCTGAAACTAAAATGTCAACTAAAGATATAGGAATTTTAAATATTAAAGACGTTTGGATAGCTGTTAAGATTCCTATTGCACAATGAGTTTTACCACGCATAAATCCTCCTAAAATATCCGATATTAAATCATATAATATTTAGAGGATATCAAAATAAAATAGGTTTGTCAAAATAATACGTTAAATGTATTTTAAATATAGCTTAAAATATGATACGAATTATGGTACAATAAGAATAACTGGTAGCGAGTGCGTGATTTGATATTATTTAGAATTGTAGAACGTGTTAAAAAATTAAATAGACAGAAGGAGATGATGCAATTGTTCAAAAAGAACACCAATAAGATAAAGGTAATGGCCTTAGGTGGACTTAACGAAGTTGGGAAAAATATGACTGTTGTTGAGTATAAAGATGAAATAATTGTTATAGATGCTGGACTTAGTTTTCCAGAAGATGAAATGTTAGGAGTAGATATAGTTATACCAGATATAACTTATTTAGTCAAAAATAGGGATAAGATAAAGGGTATATTTATTACACATGGACATGAAGACCATATAGGGGCTCTTCCATATATACTAAAGAAGATAAATGTACCTGTGTATGGAGCAAGACTTAGTATAGGTCTTATACAAGTTAAACTTAAAGAGCATAAGATGAATAATGTTAAGTTAAATGTCATAACTCCAAGACAAGTTATAAAACTTGATAACATGGAAGTAGAGTTTTTGAAAAATAATCATAGTATACCAGATGCTTACTCTATTGCAGTACACACAGACCAAGGTATAATATACCACACAGGAGACTTTAAGATTGATTTGACTCCTATTGATGGTGATGTTATGGATATGCATAGAATCTGTGAGTTAAGCAAAAAAGGAGTTCTTTTAATGCTTGCTGATAGTACTAATGCAGAAAAACCAGGATTTACTATGTCTGAAAAGACTGTTGGAGTAGGTCTTGATGAATTATTTGCAAAAGGTAATGGCAGAAGAATTATAGTTGCTACGTTTGCATCCAACATACACAGATTACAACAAATAATAAATACAGCTGAAAAGTTCAATAGAAAAGTTGCTATATCAGGTCGCTCAATGGTAAATGTAGTTGGAGTTGCAAAAGAATTAGGATATTTAGATATTTCTGATGATATGCTTATAGATTTAAATGATATATGCAAATATGAAGATAGTGAGTTAGTTATAATAACAACTGGTTCACAAGGTGAACCTATGTCAGCTCTTGCTAGAATGGCTTTTTCAGAGCACAAAAAAGTAGAAATAAAGAGTGGCGATTTAGTTATAATATCTGCTCATCCAATACCAGGAAATGAAAAATTAATATCAAGAGTAATCAATTTCTTATTTGAAAAGGGAGCAGAAGTAGTTTACAGCGATATAGCTGATATACATGTTTCTGGACATGCCTGTCAAGAAGAATTAAAGCTTATACATGCATTAGTTAGACCTAAGTTTTTTATGCCAGCTCATGGTGAATATAGAATGTTAAAAAGACATGCTGAGATAGCTGAACAACTTGGTATGGACAAAGAAAATATTTTTGTCATGCAAACAGGAGATGTTTTAGAATTAGATAAGAACTCTGCTAAAGTAGCAAATCGTATACAAACAGGAAACATATTAGTAGATGGATTAGGTGTAGGCGATGTAGGTAATATAGTATTAAGAGATAGAAAGCATTTATCAGAAGATGGTCTTATGATAGTTGTAGTAACTATTTCTAAGGATGAAGGTAAAGTTTTAGCAGGTCCAGATATAATTTCTAGAGGTTTTGTATATGTAAGAGAGTCAGAAGATTTAATGGATGGAGCAAAAGACATAATTAAGAATGTCCTAAATGAATGTGAAGAGAAAAATATTAAAGAGTGGGCTTATTTAAAGAATAATATTAAAGAAAACCTAAAAGAATATTTATATCAAAAAACTAAACGAAATCCAATGATACTTCCTATAATAATGGAAGTGTAATATAAAAAACTATAAAATCGAAAATTAGACCTCTTGTAATTTTTAAAATAATATCAAAAATCCAATTGATATTATTTTAAGAATTGCAAGAGGTCTTTTTAATTTGTGATATTGAAAAATATGTGTATTACATAAAATACCAATTATAACAATCTTTTATTAGTAAAAACTAATTATATATAAATTTTACTAATAGGAGGATTCTTATGGATAATATATCAAAACAAAATGCTATAAAAGCTTTAAAACAAACTAAGATGGAAATAGCAGGAGAATATGGAATGAATTATGAAGATGCTTTTGAAATAATAGAGAATGCATCGAATAAAGGTGTTTTAGAAGGTTATTTTAAAAAGCTTGAGAAGAAAAAAAATTTAGGTCAAGGTATATCTAGGCATTTAGAATAAAAAAAGTTAAATGTGAGAAAATAAGTTTAAATAAACTTTAAGAGGTGACATCGATGAAAAAATTAGCTAGTACTGCTTTGGCTATATTACTTGCGCTTACTCCTTTAAGCTTTTCTTTTGCAAATAATAAGGAAAATGCTGATGCCAACCAACTAAATATATCTTCAAAATCAGCAATTTTGATGGATGTTGGTAGTGGACAAATTTTATATGAAAAGGATGCTCATAAAAAGCTTCCTCCTGCCAGTGTAACAAAGGTAATGACAATGCTACTTATAGTAGAATCTTTAGATTCAGGCAAGATTAAGCTTGATGATGAAGTTCAAGTAAGTGAAACTGCATCTAGTATGGGTGGTAGTCAAATATTCCTAGAGCCAGGAGAAACTCAAAAGGTTGATACATTATTAAAAGGTATAGCTGTTGCTTCTGCAAATGATGCCTGTGTTGCTATGGCTGAACATTTAGCTGGAAGTGTTGAAGGATTTGTTGATAGAATGAATGCTAAAGCAAAAGAGTTAAATATGAATGATACTCATTTTGCAAATACAAATGGACTTCCAGTTGCAAACCATTATACATCTGCTCATGATATAGCTTTAATGTCTAGAGAATTGTTAAAACACGAAATGATAAGTAAATACTTAACTACGTGGATGGATAAAGTTGTGGTAGGGAAGAAACAAGTTACAGTAGGTCTTGCAAATACTAATAAACTTATAAAGCATTATCAAGGAGCAACTGGTGTTAAAACTGGATTTACTCAAGAAGCAAAATACTGTTTATCAGCAGCAGCAAAGAGAGGTAATACTCATCTAGTTGCAGCAACTTTGGGAGCAGAGACTTCTCCAGAAAGATTTAATGATGCATCTAGTCTTTTAAACTATGGATTTGCTAACTATGAAAGTGTTAAGTTATGTAGTAAGGGAGATAATGTAGCAACACTTACATTGGATAAGGCTGATGAAAACAAAGTTAAGCTAGTTGCTAAGGAAGATTTAAATGCTCTTATTAAAAAAGGAAGCTCTAAAGAATTTGATAAGAAAATTGAAATAGTAAAAAATCCTAAAATGCCAATTAAAAAAGGAACTGTTTTAGGAAAGATAAAGATATGTAAAGATAAAAAAGTAATAGGTGAAGTAGAATTGATAAATACTAAAGATATAAACAAGGCAAGTTATCTACAAATGCTTCAAAGAATAATTGATAATATGATATAAATAATTGTCAAATGATATGCAATTATAATCCACATAAAAAATACCCATATAGAAATATTTACTATAGGGGTATTTTTATTTATTTTTATAGAAGGATTTCATAATTTTATGTTTTTTATAGAGAACTAGATAAATATATAAAACTTAGAATATTATTTTATATTTATATTATATATGACCACTTAATATTTATCTAAGTAAAGGCATACTACCAGTAAGTTTATTCACTTTCTTTTTGTTTCCATAGATTGCTATGCCAAAATATTGTAGATCATCTTCTGGTACATTAGCAATTCTTTGAACAAACTCATCATAAACATTACAACTTTGTGCAACATCTGAAAAATCCACAACAGTTAATTCTTCAAATTCAGTACTATATAGTTTTTTTCGTAAATCTTTTATAAGTTCTTTGTTTCCTTTTAATATAGGAACAGGAAGCTCAACTATTCCTAAGTGCATATTTCCTGTTTTATCAATCACATCTGAACCAACAGTCTCAGGTGCAAATTTTCCTAGTGTAATTCCCATTATAGCAGCAGTATTTGATATGATTCCCATTGGTAAAGTTTCATCTATTACCATAACACATTTTGAATTTTTAGTTTCCATTTTTATTTCTCCTTTTTATTTAAAGTTGTTTTTCTCATTGTTTATAAATATGTTTTGATATTGCTTTGGTGTAAGACCAATAAAGTTCTTAAAGAAATTTGTAAAATGACTTTGGTCTACAAAGCCTGTCTGTATGGCAGCATCTATAGGTTCTACACCTTTTTCTAAAAGTCTCTTAGCCTTATTTACTCGTATATTTTCTAAGTACCTATATGGTGTAATACCTTTTAATTTTGTAAAGTTGCGGAGTAATGAGTACTTATTCATCCCTGATATAGTACTTAATTCATCAAGTAATATATGTTCAGAATAATTATCTTCTAGATAATCACATACCGCTTGTATTTCTACACTTGTTTTTTCCAAGTTAAACTGCAAATTTGGTTCTGTATATTCTTCAATTAATTGTTCAATTAGAAAGAAGAAAAGTTCTTCCTTTTTGAAATCTAATTCTTCTTCCATGATTATATGATGCAATTCTTGTAGTAGAGGTACTAGTTCACTACGAAATATCACAGATTGATTAAACTTAGGCAAATAATTTTCTCCTGTAATTTCAAATACAGTTTTCTTCATTATTTCTGGTTTAATATTTATACATCTGTAATCAAGTACTTTATTATCTATCTGTTCACAAGTATGACTATCAAAAGGGTTAAAAAGTAATAAATCCCCAGTACTTGTGGTATATTCTTTATTTTTACAAGATAAATATCTTTGACCTTTTTCTATAAAACCAATTACATAATGTTCATGAAAATGATTTGGGAACTTTTGCATTATACCTTTAAATCTATATGCTTCGATTTTCAATTCCTTATCAAAACATACTGTGCGTTCTTCTTGTTTCACTTAAGCAACCTCCTTTCACGTTATATAGAGTGTAACATATATTTTTTTGTACTTCTTGTATGATATTGACTAAAATCTAAATATGAATAAAAAAATAGCAACTTTATCTATTAGTTGCTATTTTTATTTATATGTAATTTATTTTGCTAAACTATCAAGTGTATCTCCAGCAATTCTATATACTGTCCAATCTTTCATTGGTTCTGCTCCCATTGATAGATAAAAATCTATACTTGGTTTATTTAAGTCTAGACACCACCATTCCAATCGACCACATCCACGTTCTATAGCAATACTTGCTAGTTTTTTTAGAAATGCTTTGCCATATCCTTTACCACGAAATTCTTGCTTGACATATAAGTCTTCTAAATAAATTCCTGCACGACCAAGAAAAGTCGAAAAATTATGAAAGAACAAGGCAAAACCTATAGCTTTATTATTATATTCACCAATAAGAACCTCAGCTTTTTTCTTTACAAATAGCCATTCGTGGAGTATTTCTTCTGTAGCAACAACTTCATCTAATAGATTCTCATAAGAAGCAAGTTCTTTTATGAAATTTAATATAAGAGGTGTATCTGTTTCAACTGCATATCTAAATTTAATTTCATTTTTTTCTGCAATATTGTTCATTTTATTACTCCTTTCATTTGTAATATACAAATAAAGTAACAATAATGTCAATTCATGTCAATATAATATTATATTTACAACAGGTGTAATTATTATATTTTCAGAATGAATATGATATAATAATAAAAGTTATAAAATAAAAAGTGAATTTTAATTTTATGCCTATATGTTAAAATCATTATAATATAAAATAATTTTGCTTATAAGTTATTTAATTGTTATAATGGTATTAAAAATTTAATTTAGGAGATGTACATTAATGTTAAGTATGAATATAGGAGAAATAGTAGCAAGTTTAGTTGGTATAGCTATGGCAATATCAATACATGAGTTTGGCCATGCTTATTCAGCTCACTTATTAGGAGATGATACAGCTAAATCTTATGGTAGAATGACATTAAATCCTGTAAGACATGTTGACCCAATTGGTCTTTTGGCTATGTTTATTCTTAGAATAGGATGGGCAAAACCAGTACCAGTAAATCCAAATAACTTTAAAAACTACAAAATAGGAAATCTGATAGTTTCACTTGCAGGTGTTTTTTGTAATCTTTTGACTGCCATAATTTGTGTGATTATCAATAAATATGTGCATATGTATGCGATAAACACAATAGCTGAATATGTGTTTTTATATAGTATTGGATTTGCAGCTTTTAATTTACTTCCAATACCACCACTTGATGGATGGGGTGTTATATCTACATTTGTACCATATAAATGGAATGAATATGTGTACAAATTTGAAAGTATGAGTTATATAATTTTATTAATTGCTTTATTTACTGGTATATATAGTATAATATTAACACCAATATATGCCGTATTACTAAAAATAGTATATTTATTTGTTTAATACAATAAATAGATTAAAGAGGGATTGATATGAAATATAATATACAATTGCAAGTCTATGAGGGTCCATTAGATTTACTGTATGATTTAATAACAAAACATAAAATAGACATAAAGGATATATCTATAATAGATATAACTAAGCAGTATTTAAATTATCTGAAGTTGTTAGATAAAATGGACTTAGAGATAACTAGCGAATTTATAACTATGGCATCCAAACTCCTAGAGATAAAATCCAAATATCTACTTTATAAACAAAAAGATGAAGAAGAAGACCCAAGAATAGAACTTATGGAGAAGTTGGAAGAATATAGAAAATTCAAGATGGCATCACAAGATATAAAAGAAAACGTAACTTATGTCAATGAGAGATTTTATAGAAATAAAGAAGAAATAATTATTGATGACAATGTAGACTTAGAAGATATATCAATAGAAGCAATAAAAAATATACTTCCCTACATATTTAAAGTTAAAACATCACAAATTGAAAATTCTAATGATGAGAAACTAGATAAAATAGTAAGGAAGAAAATAATATCTGTAGAAGAAAAAATATTATATATAAGAGATATTATAAAAGAAAAGCTTGAAGTTACTTTCACAAATATCATAAAATCTTATGAAAATGATGAAATAATTGCTACTTTTTTATCTATATTAGAGCTTATAAAAGAAAAAGAAATAGTAGTAGTACAGGATATATTTTTTGATGATATTCTAATAAGAAAAAGTTCGGAGTGTTAAAATGAAAAGAGAAGATATAAAGTATATTATAGAATCTGTTATGTTTGCATATGGAGAGCCAATAAGTATAAAAGAATTAAACTATATAATAAATAAAGAACTTTCATCAAAAGAGATAGAGATTATGTTAAATTCGCTTATTGAGGAATATAGAGAAAAAAATAGAGGTATCCAGATAATTAAATTAGAAAATAAGTACCAAATGTGTACAAATAAAGATTATGCAGAATATATAAAGAAGATTATTGAACCAAAGAAAAAGAAAAGTCTGAGTCAAGCTACATTAGAAACTCTTACTATAATTGCTTATAAACAACCAATAACAAAAGTGGAGATAGAAGATATAAGAGGAGTAAAATGTGATAAGGTAATACAAACATTATTTGAAAATGAACTTATAAGAGAGGCTGGTAGACTTAATAAGATAGGTAAACCTATAATCTATAAAACAACTGATGAATTTTTAAAATTATTAAATATAGAAAGCCTTGAAGAGTTGCCTCCTATAGAGAATTATCAAGAATTAGCGACAAATGAATAAAATGTTGTACATGTATAGTGATAGCATTAAAATTAAAAACCACAATAATTCAGTTTGTAATTTTAAATTTTTAAAGATTTAAAATGCTCTAAGTTATTGTGGTTTTTTGTGTAAATATAAAACTAAAATTCTATTGAAATAAATATGGATAATTAAGTATAAATAGTAATTTTTTGATGATAATATAAACATGGAGTTTAATGAATTATTTAATTTTAAATATTTAATAATAGCTATAATTTTTATAATAAGTATATTTATATTGTTTTTAATATCTCATATAAATATCTTATTAATAGCTGATATAAACAACAAAGATATTCGTTTAAAGCTTAATATAAAATACATGTTTAATTTAATAAATATAAATAGACAACTTTATCCAGCTGAAAATAGTAAAAATAATGATAAAAAAGAGGGGATGAAGAATAATATAGATTCGAGTATATTATTAGCTGATGACCTTTTAAGTATTTATAGACTATTAAAAAAGATAAAAATACATGAACTTTATTCAAATATTAATTTTGGAACTGAAAATATCGGCTTAACATCTTCTGTGTATGTATTAATAAATACACTGTATGGAAATTTATTTAATATAATTGATGCAGAAAAAATGTATTTAAATGTAAATCCAGATTTTACAAAAGATTATGTTTTGGGAAATATAAGGATACATATAAGGTCAAGAATAAAAGATTTATTTCACACTATAATAATGGTTAATAAAATTATAAATAAGAATAAAGGAAATTATAAGGAAGGTGATAGTAATGAGAGCAACAGGTTCGATACAAAGTCTTATGGAAACAACTCTTGAAACAATTAAAGGTTCTATAGATGCAAATACTATTATAGGAGACCCTATAAAAACAGATACTACAGTAGTTGTACCTATATCAAAAGTTACAATTGGATTTGGTATAGGAGGAGGAGAATACTCAAAAGGATATGACGAGAAAGATAAAGAAATTGAATCGAAAAGTGAAAAAGCAGATACAAATTTTGCTGGAGGTAGTGCAGGTGCTATATCTGTGCAACCAGTAGCATTTGTAGTTGTTGAAAGTGGAGAAACTAGAATAATGAGTTTAGATAGCAATATTAATCTTGTAGATAATATATTGTCTATAACTCCTAGAATATTAGAGAAAATTCAAAACATATCTCAAAGTAATAAAAATCAAGATAAAAATAATATGCAAGAATAAGATAATATATTTACAAATATGGATGTAGTTTTAAATAAGGTAGTGGGATTAGTAGTATGAATCCCACTATTTTATTATGTGTTTTAAACGTTTATATCTAGTAATATTTTAGTTTAAAACAATTTAAATAGATAATAAAGTTGATATATAGTATAATTATAAAAAGAAAAGTAGTATTATGTTATAGATATATAAACGTATTTGAGATATAAGAGGGAGTTATAAATCATTAGTTTTGAGGTGAGTGTTATGAGCGATAAAGAGTTATCTATTTTGTTGTTAGAAAGTATGAATAACTTTCATAATTTAATAAAAATTATTAATAATGAAAGATACAAAAAAAGTAAGATTCTTACAGAAAGACAATTTTTTGCTTTAGTAAAAATAAGGAAACATGATAAAATAGAGCTTAAAAATTTAAGTAGAGATTTACATGTATCTACTTCTAGTTTGTGTATACTACTTAATAAATTAGTCGAGCAAGATTATGTATATAGAGAAGAAGATAGTAGAGATAGACGAAATACATTTTATGGCATAACTGAAAATGGAGAAAAGATATTAGATGATGAAATATTAAAATTTGTATCTATAATAAGTGATAAAATGGATTGTTTAGATATAGATAATAAAGATAAATTATTTGCTTCTTTAGAAGAAACTAAAACTATAATAGAACAGTTGTTTTAGAAAGGAGAGTGTATTATGAATATAAAGTGCTCTAAAGAGATGTTGAAAAATTTGGAAAATGCTATAACAGTAGTAGCTATGTTTGATGGTGAAGAGGTTTCTACAACATTTGATGAATTAAATTCAATCAGTAGAAATTTTAAAGCTAAAGAAAATAATATAGACATTGTAACATTACTTAAAAATGATAGTTTAGTAAATATTTGTTTTGTTGGTTTTGGTAAGAGAGAGTTATTAAATACAGAGAAAATTAGAATCATAGCTGGAAACCTATGCAAGAAGTTAAAAAATATGTTGAAAAATATAGAATACGACAGTAATGATATTAATATACTGAATCTTTATTTAAGTAGTGATGAAATTGGTGCTTTTACAGAAGGGATATTACTTGGAGATTATAAGTTTGATAAGTATAAGACAAAAAACAAGGACTTTGAAAAAAGAGAAATTGACAATATAATTATATTTACTGAAAAAGAAATTGGGTGTCAAATTGAAAAAGCTAAGATATTAGCTAACTCAAATATAATAGCTAGAAATCTAGTCAATGAACCATCAAATGCAATCTATCCAGAGACATTAGCAATAGAAGCAGTTAGACTTGGTGCAGAGTTTGGGTTTAATGTTGAAGTCTATGAAGAAGAAAAAATAAAGGCATTGGGAATGGAGGCTTTTTTTGCTGTTTCAAGAGGCTCTATTAATAAGCCAAGATTTATAGTAATGCGATATTTTGGGGACAAAGAAAGTACAGATATACTAGGTTTAGTAGGTAAAGGATTGACTTATGATACAGGTGGATATTCTTTGAAATCAAATGCTTCTATGCTAAATATGAAAACAGATATGGCTGGTGCTGCAAGTGTTATAGGTGCTATGTGTGCTATATCTCAAAATAAGCTAAAGAGAAATGTCATATCAGTAGTAGCTGCATGTGAAAATACTTTATCAGGAGGTTCATATAAACCTGGAGATATAATTAATTCTATGGCAAAGAAAACTATTGAGGTCTTAAATACAGATGCAGAAGGTAGACTTACTCTAGCTGATGCAATATATTACATTATAAATAATGAAAAGGTAACAAAAGTAGTTGATGTAGCTACACTAACTGGTGCAGCTTTAACATTGTTGGGAAATGTTGCAACTCCTGTAGTGACAAATAATGATGAATTTTATTGTGAGCTAGAAAAAGCATCTGCTTTATCAGGAGAAAGAGTATGGAAGATGCCAATTTATGATGAATTTATAGATATGATAAAAGGAGAAGAAGCAGACCTTAAAAACACAGGAGGTAAAAATGCTGGATGTATAACAGCAGGAGCTTTTATTGGTGAATTTGTTGGTGATACTCCATGGATACATATGGATATAGCTGGAACAAGTACATCATCGAAATCAATTGGATACAAAGCAAAGGGGGCAACAGGAGAACCTGTTAGAACTTTGTACTATTTAGCAGAGATATAAAATAAAAATCATAAAATATAACTTATAAAACCACATGGATAATTATTTAGATTTAAAATTATTCATGTGGTTTTATTTTTTAACTTAAATAAATTATTTGCTCTTTTTCTTTTTCTCAAGTATAAAAGTATTTCTATTAGATAAAAGAGCAGGTATGTACATAATACTAGTAACAAAAATGAATGTAAAAATAGCTGTTGTGCTATGGCTTAAAAATCCATAATAGTATTGTGAATTGGTAAATGTATTTAATAAAAATATGAATGAAAAATAAATAAAACAAATAGCTAAATTGTCTCTAAGTGCATATCTGTTAACTTTAAATTTTCTAACATCGACCATATAGATATTTGCGTAAATTATGAGACACTTGGATAAGACAAATATAAAATATATTAAGCTAGGAAATTCATAACCCAAGTTTTTAGAAAAAATAAGTTCTCCAACTGAACAAACCAAACTCCAAGAAAAAAAGATGTTAAAAAGATGATACTGTTTAAAAACAAGTATAGCTATACATAGGTATATGCAGATATAATTAATTCCAATTGGCAAAGAAGTTAGAGTACTATAATTACCAGAAGAAATAATTAAGAATTGCTCTAAAGCCATAACTATTACCATTAATGTACAAATTATCTTTTCAACTGTGTAGCTATAAGGTAAAATATTTTTTGTTAGTTTTGGACAATAGTATAAAAATAATCCAAATATAAAGAGGCTTACAAATTGTTCACTAGAAAAAAGGAAAATTTTAAACATATAATATTCTCTCCTATAATAAATTTAATATATATCTATATAAATATATTCAGCTCCTCTCAATTTAATATATAAAAAATTTAATAATAGTTAGATTTTATATAAGAATTTTAATAATTAAAACATTCTATTGTTTTGTAGATATATTCTAATCATGTCAAAAAATAAAAAAATTTTTATTTAGTAGAGTTTTTGGAAATAATAATAACAGATATTAGAACTAATTAACATTTTTTGTAAGTATTTGACAATAGAAAGGGTGTAACAAATGGGAATAATAGAATCAGCATCAAAATTAGCTGAGATAGTTCATTTATTAGCTATTGAAAAGGGGATAACTGATGTAGAAGCATGGGATGAAGCTGTGGAAGAATACAGTAAACTTTATGAAGAAAGAAGAAATGAATAGTGTAATAAAAACTTGATGATAAAAAGTAATATTACTTAAAGAATTTAAATTTTTTATGGATATATTAAAAATAATATAAATAAAAAAGATGGTACTTCAAATGTCAGTAAAAAACCATTTTGTGATACCATCTTTAATATTTATTTCAATAATTGATAAGTAATAAATCTTACTTATCTATATTTTTTATGTAGCCTCTTTTTTCTAACTTTTTTATATGTTCTTTGCGTATTTCATCAAGATTAATACCATATTGTTCTTCTAGCTTAAACATCATAGTAACACATGTCTGAGCCACATCCATTAGCTCCTTAGCTGTTTTCTTTATAATATCAACTTCATCCAAGTCATTATTTTCTCCACTTAGATTTCTGAATTTACCTATACATTCAGCCAATTCACCTTGCTCTTCACCCATTTTGATAAATGTAGATTCTAGTGTTGGGTCTAAATTATTAAGTTCTGGTAAAGATATAGTTTTTAGTTTCATAAAAAGCTCCTTTCAAGTTATTCATATTTATACTAAAACATCATAACAAAGATAATACTAAAAAAAAACTTTAAATTCAACATAAAAACTTATATATAGAATAAAAATAGTGAAATAAATCTACATTTGTCTTAATACAGCATCATATAAAACTTCTCCAATAGGTTTATTTATTACAAGAGAAGCTGACTTATCATAAATTGTATTTGCTTTATTAATAAGAGCGATGTATTTACCTTTATAATAATCTATAAAACTTGCAGCTGGATATACAGCTAATGACGTACCCCCTATGATTAGTAAATCAGCATTACTTATAGCAGAGATTGTTTTAGTAATAACATCATTGTTGAGAGCTTCTTCATAAAGCACTACATCAGGTTTTACTATAGAATCACAGTTGTCACAGTAAGGAATATTGCCACCTAAGTTTAACATAGCTTCTAAATCAAAAAACTTACCACACTTAGTACAATAATTTCTGTGCACAGAGCCATGTAGCTCTAGCACATTTTTGCTTCCAGCCATTTGATGAAGTCCATCAATATTTTGAGTTATGATGGCTTTAAGTTTGCCAATCTCTTCAAGTTTTGCTAAAGCTATGTGAGCATTGTTTGGTTTTGCATTAGGATATATTAATTTATCTTTATAAAATTCAAAAAAATCTTCTGGGTATCTAACAAAAAAAGTATGTGAAACTAATTGTTCAGCAGTAAATTGTTTATTGAGCTTCTGGCTAAACAGTCCTGTAGAACTTCTAAAGTCTGGGATATTAGATTCAGTTGAAACACCTGCTCCACCAAAAAATACTATATTGTTATGATTAGATATCAATTCTTTTAAGTTATTTGCATCCATAGTTACACCTCCAAATTATTATATATAAATTGTACTACATATTAGGGAGTTTATGTTACTTTATTAGAACTCATTATTTTTGAAATCAATTTGTTGTTTTAAAAATAAATTTATGTCGCACTCACATATAATAACATTATAAGTATTATAAAAAAGTCTATTTTCCTATTAAAAAAATTATAACTTGATAAAAAAAATAAAGAAATTATAAATAAAGTGTATACAAAATGTAAATAGACAATATTTACTAAAATCACAAGTTGTCGTATAATTATATTAAAATTGTTTTAGTGTATAAGAAGGGCGGGGGAAGTACGTGAAGAAAAAAGCAGCATTAGCAACATTAGCTGTATTACCCTTAAGTATGATAAATGCACATGCTGATGGGGATGTAGGTATAGTGACTATAAATTATTTAAATGTAAGAAATGAGCCAACTGCCGAAAGTAGTATAGCCTTTGTTGCTAAGAAAGATGACAAGGTTTTGATTAAAGACTCTTCTGATGGATGGTATAAAATAAAGGCTGAATCTGGACAAGAAGGTTGGGCTTCATCAAAATATATAGCAAAATCAAATGGTGATTCTTTGAGAACATCTACAAATAAAGAAAAACAAGTTACTTCAAATAGTTTAAATATGAGAAATGGAGCAGGTACAAGTTATAGAATCATAACTGTACTAAAAAAAGGACAAAAAGTAGAAGTAATATCAGAGAGTAATGGATGGTCTAAAATAAAATATGATGGAAGATTAGGATATGTATCTAGTTCTTACTTAGGAGATGTCTCAAACTCAACCAATAGCTCAAAAACTAAACAAGTAAATACAACTTCACTAAATGTAAGAAGTGGCCCAAATACAAGTTATGGTTTGTTAGGTAAATTGCCAAAAGGAAGCAAAGTAGAAGTAATATCAGAAAGTAATGGATGGTCTAAAATAAAGTATAATGGAAAAGATGCATATGTATCTAGTATGTACTTATCAGATGTAGGTCAAAGTAGCTCAGATGATTCTGGTCAAAGTAATGACAAAAAAAATACTGATAAGGTTGTAAATACAGCTTCATTAAATGTAAGAAGTGGTCCAGGTTCTACATATAGCAAACTAGGAAAGGTCTACAAAGGAAGTAAAGTAACTGTATTGTCAGAGAGTAGTGGATGGGCTAAAATTAGCTTTAATAGTAAAGAAGCTTTTGTGGTAGGTAATTATTTATCTACTTCAACAGATACATCAAATAATAATTCAAATAGTAACTCAAATAATAACTCAAATAATTCTTCATCATCAGGTCAAGTAAATGGTATGTCTGGTATAAGTGGAGCTAAAATTGATTATAAGTCTTTGAGTTATACTTTGGCATCTCATATAAGTAAACAAGTTGAGAAAGCAGCAGCAGGAGGAAATGTAATAGCTCCAGGGAATAGAAAAAGCACTCCAAGTCCTGAATTTAGTACTTTCTCAGCACAAAGAACAAGTTCATTTGTAAATGCAAGTTCAAGTGATATAGAATATTATTTAAATCCTAAAAACTTTACAAGTACTACTAAAGGGATGATGCAGTTTTTGAAGATTAACAGCTATAAGGGAGGTATTTCAGAATCGAGCTTAAACTCGTATCTTAATGGTTTATCTTCTAGTATATTTAAAAACCAAGGAGCAGCATTTATAAATGCCGCTAAGAAGTATAATATAGATGTTGTATATTTAGTATCACATTCTATGTGGGAAACTGCCTATGGTAAATCTACACTTGCTCAAGGTCAGACACTAACATCTTATAAGGGACAACCTCTTAGTAAACCAGTTAAAGTATACAATTTTTTTGGAATAGGAGCAATAGATAAAAGTGCTAATGTTTCAGGTGCAGAAGCAGCATACTCTAATGGATGGACTAGTGTAGAAGCTACTATAGATGGTTCTGCAAAGTGGATATCTCAAAATTATATAAATAGTTCTAAGTATAATCAAAATACTATCTACAAGATGAAGTGGAATTATGATTATACATGGCATCAATATGCAACTGATGTGAATTGGGCTAATGGAATTTCTGGAATTATGGAAAATCTAATTGGTCTTTATGGAGGAGGAAGCAGTTTAGTTTTTGAGGTTCCTCAATACAAGTAACACATAAATAAAAAAATACAGACTATGGGTAGTTTTCATTTATTTAAATTATCTATAGTCTTTTTGTATATAATTTACAAGGTATAAAATCAATATTAACAAAATTTTTATGTTATAATATTAATTCTAAGTAAATATAAGTGAATAACAGGTAGAAATAGATAAAAAGTGGTAATAATACATATAGAGACAATTTTGAGAAAGGAGGATATAGATGGAAAGTATTAAGGAATATTTAGATAAATTGGAAATTAACAATAGTGGTCTAGGAAAGCAACTTAAAGAAGTTTACATAAATAAAGTAGTTTATTTTAAAGAAGACAAGATAGTTTATTTCTATCTAACATCTAAAGATATTGTTTCCCATGAGCTCTTAGATAAATTTAAAGAAGAATTAATGTATAAACTCGGTTACTTTAAAGATATGAGGATGAAGATAAGATTCACTGGTTTTGAAAGAAAATCTAATAAAGATGTCATAAAAAAATATTGGAACAATATATTGTATATATTGAAGTATCTTTGTCCATCTATAGCAGGGTGGTATAAACAAGTAGAATTTCTTTGTATAGATGAAGAATTAAAAATAAAACTTCCTAAAGGTATATTTTATGAGCGATTAATGAAAAAAAATGTAATTTATGTGCTTAGAACTGTTCTTAGTGAAGAGCTGGGATTAGATTTAAATATAACAATTGAAAAAGCTGTTGACGAAAAAGTGAATAGAGAGAGACTTATAAGAATTAATGATAGAGAAATGGAAGAAAAAATTAGAGCTCTGGAAATAGGAAAAATTAATAATTGTGAAGAACGAGAAGAAGAAAGTTATGTCATTAAATCTGAAGTAGATGAAAATTTAGTATATGGAGATAATGCAAATGCTATGATTGAAAATATATCTGAATTAAATGCATCTTCTGGAACAGTTGCAGTTGTTGGAGATATATTTGATGTTGAAACTAAAGAACTTAAAAATGGAAAAATACTTATGATAGCATCAATTACAGATTATACTAGTTCAATAAGTTGTAAACTATTTTTAACAGATACCAATAAAGATGGAGTACTTGAAAATGTTAAAAAAGGGGCATATTTAAAAATCAAAGGTGACATAGTTTATGATACATATCAAAGAGAAATTAGTATGATGATTAGTGGAATAAGAAAAGAAGTTAGACCAGAGAGAGAAGATAAATCAGAAGAAAAAAGAGTAGAACTCCATGCACATACACAAATGTCTTCTATGGATGCAATTTGTTCTGTCAAAAAACTTGTAGAACGTGCAGCCAAATGGGGACATCCTGCTATTGCTATAACAGACCATGGTGTTGTACAAGGATTTCCTGATGCTATGAATGCAGGTAAGGCAAACAATATAAAAATACTTTATGGAGTAGAAGGCTATTTGGCTGAAGATGATTCTCTTATTGTAGAAGATGCAAATGACAAAGAACTTTCACAGACATTTGTTGTATTTGATATAGAGACAACAGGATTTTCTAACACGAATGATAAAATAACTGAAATTGGTGCTGTAAAGATAGAAAATTTTAAAATTGTAGAAAGATTTAGCGAGTTGATAAATCCAGAAAAAGATATTTCTTATAAAATACAGGAATTAACAGGAATAACTAATGAGCTAATCAAAGACAAGCCAACTATTGAAGAGGTTCTCCCTAAGTTTATGGAATTTGTTGGAGATAGTGTATTAGTAGCACATAATGCAGAGTTTGATACAGGATTTATATCACAAAAGTGTAGAGAACAAGGTTTATTATATAATAACAAAAAAGTAGATACACTTATGCTAGCAAGAGTAATGTTGCCAAAATTAAAAAGACATAGATTAAATATTGTTGCTAAAGAACTTGGTATACCTCTTTTAAATCACCATAGAGCAGTAGATGATGCTGAGGCTACAGCACTTATATTTAATAAGTTTTTACAGATGCTTACAGAAAAAGGTGCCAAAACTTTAAGTGATGTAAACAATGTACTTGGGAAAATTGATTATACAAAGCTTAGCACAAATCATATAACCTTAATAGCAAAGAATTCTATAGGTATAAAAAACTTATATAAAATAATTTCAGACGCACATGTAAATCATTTTTTTAGAGCTCCAAGAATACTTAGAAGTACCTTAAATGAATATAAGGAAGGTCTGATAATTGGTTCAGCATGTGAAGCAGGCGTGGTTTTTCAAGCTGTAAAGAAGAATGTTTCTGATGATGAAATGAAAAAAATAATAGATTTATATGATTATATTGAAGTAATGCCTATAGATAATAATAGATTTATGATTGATAAAGGAGAAGTAAAGGACGAAGAGGAGTTAAGAGAACTTAATAGAAAGTTAATTGATACAGCTAAAAAATTTAATAAAATTCCAGTAGCTACTGGAGATGTTCACTTTTTAGATAAACATGAAGCTGTATTAAGAAAAGTTCTTAAGTATTCTCAAGGTTTTAAAGTAGACGAAGAAGAAACTTATTTACATTTTAGAACAACAGATGAAATGTTGGAAGAGTTTAGTTATCTTGGAGAAGAATTGGCATATGAAGTTGTAGTGGAAAATAGCAATTTAATTGCTGATATGGTTGAGGATATAAAACCTATACCAGATGATACTTATCCACCAATTATAGAAGGTTCAGATGTAGAACTAAGAGAAATGTGTTATGAAAAAGCTAGAAGAATCTATGGAGACCAAATACCAGAAATTGTTCAAAAAAGACTAGATAGGGAATTAAATTCGATAATAAGCAATGGGTATGCAGTTATGTATATTATAGCTCAGAAGCTAGTTGCAAAATCTCTTTCAGATGGTTATCTAGTTGGGTCAAGAGGTTCAGTTGGGTCGTCTTTTGCAGCGACAATGAGTGATATAACAGAAGTTAATCCTCTTCCAGCACACTATATTTGTGAAAATGAAGATTGTAAATACTCATTTTTTTATGAAATAGGAGAATGGGGTTCAGGGGTTGATTTACCAGATAAAGATTGTCCAAAGTGTGGACAAAAACTTGCTAAGAATGGTCATGATATTCCTTTTGAAGTATTCTTAGGTTTTGAAGGTGATAAAGAGCCAGATATAGACCTAAATTTCTCAGGAAATTATCAGCCAATAATTCATAAATACACAGAAGAATTATTTGGAGAGGGATATGTATATAGAGCAGGGACTATAGGTACTGTAGCAGAAAAAACGGCTTTTGGATATGCAAGAAAATATGTAGAGGAAAATAATATAAGTGTACCAAATGCAGAAGTACTGAGACTTTCAAATGGTTGCACTGGAGTAAAAAGAACATCAGGACAGCATCCAGGAGGAGTTATGGTTATACCTGATTATAAAGATGTCTATGATTTTACGCCTATTCAATATCCAGCAAATGATACTTCCTGTGGTGTAATAACTACTCATTTTGATTATCATTCAATAAGTGGTAGAATACTTAAATTAGATATACTTGGACACGACGGTCCTACTATAATAAGAATGCTTGAAGATATTACTGGAATAAATATAACAGAAATACCATTAGATGATGAAGAAACTATGTCTTTATTTACATCTACAGAAGCATTAGGAGTTACTCCAGAAGAGATAAATTGTCCAATAGGTTGTCTTGCTGTGCCTGAGTTTGGGACTAAGTTTGTACGCCAGATGTTACTTGATACAAAACCTACTACATTTGCAGAGCTTGTACGTATATCTGGTCTTTCACATGGTACAGATGTTTGGGTAAACAATGCACAAGATTTAGTTAGAGAAGATATAGTTGGGTTAAAAGACGTTATATCAACACGAGATGACATAATGAACTATTTGATATTTAAAGGATTACCTCCAAAAATGAGTTTTACAATAATGGAGAGTGTAAGAAAAGGGAAAGGTCTAAAGCCAGAACATATTGAAGAAATGAAGAAAAACAATGTTCCAGAATGGTATATAGGTTCATGTAAAAAGATTAAATACATGTTCCCAAAAGCACATGCTGTTGCGTATGTTATGACATCATTCAGAATTGCGTATTGTAAAGTTCACTATCCAGAAGCATTTTATGCAACTTACTTTACTACAAAAGTTGAAGATTTTGATGCAGATTTAATTGTTAAAGGTATAGATTCTATAAAATCGAAAATAAATGAAATTGAAGCATTAGGAAATGATGCAACTACAAAAGAAAAAGGTATGTTAACAGTTTTAGAAGTTGCTCTTGAAATGTATGCTAGAGGAATAAAGTTATTGCCAGTTGATATATATAAATCAGATGCGACTGATTTTATAGTTGTGGGAGAAAAGACATTACTTCCACCAATGGCAGCAATACAAGGTCTTGGAGGAAATGCTGCTATAAATATTCAAAATGAAAGAAAAAATGGTGAATTTATATCAAAAGAAGATTTGAGAAAGAGAACGAAAATATCAAAAACGGTAATAGAGACTCTTACCAATCATGGTTCACTTGAGAATATGAGCGAGAGAAATCAATTGTCACTGTTTTAAGTTAGTTCAAAAAGTTGCAAATAAAAGAATTTTATGATATCATAGTATAGAAAATAGTATACTTTGCAGAAACTAAGAGTGAGACAGCTGTTCTCACTCTTTTATTTTAAATATATTATTACAAACCAGTTTAGTTTTTTAAATATATTTTATTTAAAATTATAGGAACTGGTCATTTACAATTGAATAGGAGGAAATTTAATGAAAAAAAATTTGGAAGCTACAATTGAAGAGATTGTAACTAAAATAACGGATGAACATGGATTTGAAATGATTGATGTTGAATATGTAAAAGAAGCAGGAGAATACTACTTAAGAGTATACATAGATAAAGAAGAAGGAATATCTTTAAATGAATGTGAATTAGTTAGTAGAGAATTAAGCCCAATATTAGATGAAAAAGACCCTATAAAGGAGAATTATTTTTTAGAAGTATCTTCTCCAGGACTTGATAGAGCATTAAAAAAAGATAGAGATTTTGTAAGATACCAAGGTAGAGATGTAGATTTAAAATTATATAAAGCATTAAATGGATGTAAACAATTTGAAGGTGAACTTATAGGATTAACAGAAGATAATAATATAAAAATCATTGTAAATAGTGAAGAAATGGAATTTAATAGAAAAGATGTTGCTATTGTTAGATTAGCAATAAAGTTTTAGTGGTATATTAAATAGGGAGGAAATAAAAAATGAATCATGAATTTATGGAAGCACTAAATGAATTAGTAGTTGATAGAGGTATAGATAAAGAGATACTTATAGATACTATAGAACAAGCTCTTTTAACTGCATACAAGAAAAACTTTGGTTCAGCACAAAATGTTAGAGTTGAATTTGATAGAGATAAAGGAGATATAAAAGTATTTTCTCAAAGAGTCGTTGTTGATGAATCAGATTTATATGATACTTTCTTAGAAATAGAGTTAGCAGATGCTAGAGAGATAAATCCTAATTATGAATTAGGTGATATTATAGAACATGAAGTTACTCCTAAAAACTTTGGAAGAATTGCAGCTCAGACAGCAAAACAGGTAGTTGTTCAAAGAATAAGAGAAGCTGAGAGAGAAATAGTGTATAATGAATTTATAGAAAAAGAAAATGAAATAGTTACAGGAGAGGTTGCTAGAGCAAATAAAAACATTGTTTATGTAAACCTAGGAAGAATAGAAGGTATAATGACTCAAAGTGAGCAAATACCATTTGAGAATTATAAAGCAGGTCAAAAAATAAAATTCTATATACTTGAAGTTAAAAAGACTAATAAAGGACCTCAAATAGTTGTATCAAGAAGTCATCCAGGTCTAGTAAAAAGATTGTTTGAAGAAGAAGTTCCTGAAATATATGAAGGAATAGTTCAAATAAAATCTGTAGCAAGAGAAGCAGGGTCAAGAACTAAAATGGCAGTAAGATCTATAGATGAAAAAATAGACCCAATTGGAGCTTGTGTTGGACCAAAAGGACTTAGAGTAAAAAATATAGTGGATGAACTTGGTGATGAAAAAATAGATATAATAAAATATAGTGAAGACCCAGCAGAGTTTATATCGGCTGCACTTAGCCCATCAAAAGTTGTTAGAGTAGATATAAATGAAGAAGAAAAATCTGCCTTAGTAATTGTTCCAGATTATCAATTATCGCTTGCTATAGGTAAAGAAGGTCAAAATGCAAGACTTGCAGCAAAATTGACTAACTGGAAGATAGATATTAAGAGCGAATCTCAAGCAGAACAAGAAATGTTAAATCTTGAAAATTCCAAAGAAATAGAAAATGAGGATGTTAAAGCTGAATTTATCAACCAAGAAGAGTTAGATACTTCAGATGATAATTTTAGTGAAGAAGAGTAAGGAGGGATGATTTTGAAAAAAGTAAAAAAAGTGCCTCAAAGAAAATGCATAGCATGTCAAGATAGAGACTCTAAAAAAGAGCTTATAAGAATAGTTAAAGATAAAGAAGGAAAAATATTTTTAGACCCAACAGGAAGAGCTAATGGTAGAGGAGCATATGTATGTAAAAGCTCTGAATGTCTTAAAAAAGCCATCAAAAGTAAAGCATTAAATAAAGCTTTTAAGATAGATGTTCCTGATGAAGTCTATGATAATTTACTTATGGAGTTAGAAGAATATGAAAAATAATAAAGAAAAAATACTTTCGTTCTTAGGGCTCGCAACTCGTGCAGGGAAAATAGTGTCTGGTGATGACTCAACTTTGCTTGACTTAAAAAAAGGAAAAGTAAAATTGGTTTTAATAGCAGAAGATGCATCAAATAATACTAAAAAACTTTTTAAGGATAAATCAACTTTTAGAAATATTCCATATCTATTTTTTTCAACAAAAGAGGAAATAGGATTTGCAATAGGAAAATCTCCAAGAGCAGTTATAGGAATAAAAGATGAAAACTTTTCTAAAAAGATAATTGAACTAATAGAAATTTAAAATAAAATAGGGGGTGATCTTGTGTCAAAAACAAGAGTATACCAAATAGCAGAAGAATTAAATATATCAAATGAAGAGCTTATGAATAAGTTAACTGAATTAGATATAAATGTAGCTGATAAAGATTCAGTATTAGAAGGTGAAGAATTAGATTTAGTATTAGAATTATTAAATGAAGCTTCATCTAAAGAAAATGAAAATGTGATAGAGATAGATGGAAAGATTACAGTGCAAGCATTAGCAACAGAGTTAGATAAATCTCCGTCAGAAGTAATCATGAAGCTTATGAAAATGGGAACTATGGCAACAATAAATCAAGAGATAAGTTTTGAAATTGCTGCTTTAGCTGCAAAAGACTATGGATTTGAACTAACAGTAGCTGAAGGTGATGATACAGAAGCTTTAGAAATAGAAGCTTTGATGGAAATTGAAGAAGATAAAGAAGAAGATTTAGAACCTAGACCACCAGTTGTTACAGTTATGGGACATGTTGACCATGGTAAAACATCTCTACTAGATGCAATAAGAAAAACTGATGTAATTTCAGGTGAAGCAGGAGGAATAACTCAACATATAGGTGCTTCAGAAGTTAAAATTAATGGACACAAAATAGTATTTTTAGATACTCCAGGACATGAGGCTTTCACATCAATGAGAGCAAGAGGAGCACAAGTTACAGATATAGCAATATTAGTAGTTGCAGCAGATGATGGTATAATGCCTCAAACAGTAGAAGCTATAAACCATGCTAAAGCAGCAGAAGTACCTTTAATAGTTGCTATAAATAAAATAGATAAACCAGGTGCAAATCCAGATAAAGTAAAACAAGAATTAGCAGACCAAGGTCTATTAGTTGAAGACTGGGGAGGAGAAGTAATAGCAGTTCCAGTATCAGCTAAGAAAAAAGAAGGAATAGATACACTTTTAGAAATGGTATTATTGGTTGCTGAAATGGAAGAATTAAGAGCAAATCCAAATAAAAGAGCAGTAGGAACTGTTATAGAAGCTGAGCTTGACAAAGGAAGAGGTCCAGTTGCAACAGTACTTGTTCAAGGTGGTACTTTAACAGTAGGTGACCCAATCGTTGCAGGTGCTGCATGTGGTAAAGTTAGAGCAATGATAAATGCAAAAGGTAAAAGAGTAAAAACAGCAGGACCATCTACAGCAGTTGAGATATTAGGTTTATCAGAAGTTCCACAAGGTGGAGACCAATTTGTTGAGGTTCCAACTGACAAGATTGCTAGAAGTGTAGCAGCAAGAAGACAACAAATAGTTAGAGATGAAATGTTAAAATCAACTCAAAGATTATCACTAGATGTTTTATTTAGTCAAATGAGTGAAGGTTCTATAAAAGACCTTAATATAGTTATAAAAGCAGACGTACAAGGTTCAGTACAGGCAGTTAAACAATCTTTAGAAAAGTTATCAAATGAAGAAGTTCAAGTTAAAGTAATACATGGAGGTGTTGGAGCTGTAACAGAATCAGATATATTACTTGCAGCAGCTTCTAACGCAATAATAATAGGATTCAATGTAAGACCAGTTCCAGGAGCAGAATCTCTAGGAGAAAAAGAAAATGTTGATATAAGAACATATACTATAATATACAAGGCCATAGAAGATATACAAGCTGCTATGACTGGTATGTTAGACCCTGAATATGTTGATGAAGAAACAGGAAAAGCTGAAATAAGAGAAATATATAAAATATCTGGTGTTGGAACAGTAGCTGGATGTTATGTAACTAATGGTAAGATATTTAGAAATTGTAAAATAAGATTAGTTAGAGATAGTATAATAATACATGAAGGTGAGCTTGCAGCACTTAAGAGATTTAAAGATGATGTAAAAGAAGTTAATTCTGGATACGAATGTGGTATGAGCTTTGTAAATTACAACGATATAAAAGAAGGCGATGTAGTAGAAGCTTATATAACTAAAGAAGTAGAAAGAAAATTATAAATTCGTATCAAAGAAAATCAGTTAGTAAAGAAGGTCGATGGTATGGCATCATATAATAGAACAAGAAGAATAGCAGAAGAAATAAGAAAAGTAGTAAGTACTATGCTTATAAATGGAGTAAAAGACCCTAGAATAACATCTATGGTTAGTGTAACTGATGTAGAAGTTACAAATGACCTAAGATATGCTTATGTATATGTAAGTATTTTAGGTGGAGATGAAGAATCTACACTAACAGGACTTAAAAGTGCTGGAGGGTATATAAGAAGAGAAGTAGGAAAAAATATAAAACTTAGATATATTCCTGAAATAATGTTTAAAATTGATGATTCAATAGAAAAAGGAATGTATATGGATAACCTTATAAAAAGAGTTAATGAAAAAAATACTCAAAAAAATGAGGATGAAAATTATGATGAATAATATTGATAGTATTATAAACTATATTTATGAGGGTGACTATTTTATAGTTACCTCTCATATTAGCCCAGATGGAGATAATATTGGTTCTACACTTTCGATGTATTATACATTAAAAAACTTAGGAAAAAAAGTATACTATGTACTTGATGATGAAGCACCATTAAATTTAAAGTTTTTAGTTGAAGACGTAAAAATTTATAAGTCTAATGAAATTGATATAAATCAGTATTCTCTAATAGCACTTGATTGTGGAGATAAAGCGAGAATATGTGTAAGTGATGAAATCAAAAATAATGCATCAAAATTAATCTGTATTGACCATCATGCTAGTAATGATTCATATGGAGATTTAAATTATGTAGATATGGATGCATCTTCTACATGTGAACTAGTTTATAATTTATTGATTAGATTCCAGCAAATAAAAGATATTAAGATTATAAATAAAGATATAGCAACTTATTTATATACAGGTCTTGTAACTGATACTGGAAACTTCTCATATTCAAATGTGCATGCAAGTAGCTTTGAAATGGCGAAGAATTTACTTGTTTTAGGTGCACAAAAAAATGCTATAATACAAAATATATATCAAAGTAATTCTTCTGATTATTATAAATTATTAGGAGAAGCCTTAAAATCTTTGGAAATATTTGAATCAAAAGTATCTAGTATAGTTTTAACTCAAGATATGATGAATAGAAATAATACGAGTTTTAACGATGTTGATGGAATAACAACATATACAAGAGACATAAAAGATATTGAGGTTGGAATTTTATTTAAAGAGAAAAAACAAAATGAAATTAAAGTAAGTTTTAGGTCAAAAAACTATGTTGATGTAAGTGAAATAGCCAAATTATTTGGTGGTGGTGGTCATGTAAGAGCTGCTGGATGTACTATTAAAGATAGTATTGATAATGCAAAAAAAATGGTATTAGAGGCAGTGTTAAAATCAATTTAAGGTGACAGAAAAATGAATAAGATTATAAGTATATTGAAACCTACAGGTATGACATCTCATGATGTTGTAAGTAGAGTGAGAAAGATTTTAAATATAAAAAAAGTCGGTCATACAGGCACTCTTGACCCAGATGCTTCAGGTGTTTTACCAATCTGTATAGGAAAAGCTACAAAAGTATGTGAAGTTATTTTAAACAAGGATAAATCATATATATGTGAGCTTACTTTAGGTATAAGTACAGATACTTATGATGCCTCAGGTGAAATTTTAAAAAAAGTTGATGATTTTAAATTGAGTGATAAAGATATAGAAAAAGCTTTTGACACACAAAGAGGAGAAATAAGTCAACTTCCTCCAATCTATTCAGCTTTGAAAGTAAATGGAAAGAGAATGTGTGATTTAGTAAGAAGTGGTAGACAATCTGAAATTACTTTAAAAACTAGAAGAGTGAATATAAAAGACATAAAAATACTCAGTATAAAAGGCAGCAAAGTAATGTTTTATGTTGAATGTTCTAAAGGGACTTATGTAAGAAGTATTTGCCATGATATAGGAGAATATCTAGGTTGTGGAGCGCATATGTCATTTTTGAACAGAACATCTTCTGGTAAATTTGATTTAGATAATTCGATAACACTAGAAGAATTAGAATTATTTTATGAAAATAAAACTTTAGATAAATACTTATATGATATAGACTATGTGCTTGATTCATTTAATTATATTGTATTAAATCCTAATGCTATAAAATATTATAGTAATGGTGGTTCAATAGATGATAAAAGGTTTTTGAAAAATAATCTCAATAAAAATGATGAATTTGTAAGAGTATATAGTACGGATAACTTCTTAGGATTAGGAAAATTATCAAAACACAATAACACAATAAGTGTTAAAAGTGATAAGATGTTCATATAATTAATGCATTTAAAAGAATGTCAAAAGAGATAGTACTATAATAACTTCTATAGTCTATCTCTTTTACTTATGCTATAATAGTTTGTGAATAAGTTAAGAGTAAATTATAATTTTAGCGGGGAACATTTATTATGGTGATTATAAAATCTATAGCAGAAATAGCAAACATAAAAGAAAGTGTCATTACCATAGGAAACTTTGATGGTGTACACAAAGGACATCAAGTTCTTATAAAAAAAACAGTTGAATATGCAAAAAAAGAAGATATACAGAGTATTGTATTTACATTTGCAAATCATCCTGTAAATTACTTTAGACCAAACTCAACAAAAAATATCATAAGTAACAATGATAAGATAAAATTATTAGAAGACTTGGGAATAGATATAGTTGTAATCATACCATTTGATGAGTATATGACTAAAATACCTGCAAAGGATTTCGTAGATGAGATACTAGTAAAAAAATTAAAAGCTAAAAAAATAGTAATTGGACATGACTTTACATTTGCAAGAGCAAAAGAAGGTAATGTGAATCTATTAAAAAGCTTAGAAAATGAATATGGTTTTGAAGTGGAAGTAATAAAGCCAATCAAAATAAATGATGTAAGAGTGAGTAGTACTTATATTAGAAGTTTAGTATCCCAAGGTGATATGACTAATGTCAAAGAGTATTTAGGTCGTAATTACGAGTTAGAAGGTTGTGTTATACATTCTAAACACCTTGGAAGAACTATGGGATTCCCAACAGCAAATATTGACCTTAAGAATAACATGCTCGTTCCAAAAAGAGGTATTTATGCTTCTATTGTACATATTGGAGATGAGGCTTATTTTGGTGCTACAAATGTAGGTTATAATCCAACAGTCAATGGAAAGTCTTTATCTATTGAAACTAATATTTTAGAGTTTGACAGAGATATTTATGGTGAAAATATAATTGTTGAATTTTTGGAGAGAATAAGGGATGAAAGAAAGTTTAATTCAATAGATGATTTAAAAAATCAATTGTTTAATGATACAAATTATGTATATGAAAACTATGTTTGCAAAAACAAGTAATGTATGATAAAATGATTAAGGAAAATAACCGTTACTCGGCATTTGAATACTCCAATCAATGCTTAGTAATAGGCGTTTCTAAAAAAATACGGAGGTAATCTAAATGATAAACAAATCAGAAATAATCAAAGAATTTGGAAGAGTTGAAGGAGACACTGGTTCTCCAGAAGTACAAATAGCTTTATTAACAGCTAGAATAAACGAGTTAAATGGACATTTAAAAACTCATAAGAAAGACCACCATTCAAGAAGAGGACTATTAAAAATGGTTGGTAGAAGAAGAAACTTATTAGCTTACTTAAAAGAAAAAGATCTTGAAGGATATAGAGCATTAATAGCTAAGTTAGGATTAAGAAAGTAATTTCATTCTTTATAAAAAAGCAGGTATAGTGTATACCTGCTTTTTTATAGTTAATTCATTATAAAGTAAAATAGTTAATAATAAAAGTAGTTCATATGTTATAAAAAATTATAAAATGAATAATATTGGGTAAGAATATTAAAGGAGTATATAAATACATAATCAATTTAAGAGGAAAGACAAGATAAATATAGAAATTTTATAACAGTATAATTAGTTGGAATAAGGAGGATATTATTTTGAAAATAAAGTTAGTATGTGATAGTTTATGTGATATTCCAGATGAAATATCAGCAAAAGATTATATAGAAATAGTTCCACTTACAGTTATTTTTAATGATAGAGAATATATAGAAGGAGTAGATATAAATAAAGAAGAGTTTTATAAAAAAGTAAAAGAAATAAAACAAATACCTAAAACATCACAAGCTACATATATGGAGTTTAAAGAAGTGTTTGATAAGTTTATAGCAGAGGGCTATCACATAATCTGTATGACAGGCGCATCAAATGCATCAGGAACTTTTCAAAGTGCTATGATAGCTAAAAATGATGTAGATGGAAATGAAAAAATACATATATTTGATACTCGAAACTTATCTCTTGGTAGTGGGCAATATGTTATAAAAGCATGTGAACTTCTTGAAGAAGGATTGGCATTTGAAGAAATCATAGATGAGTTAGAAAATATTCGTAGCAGTGTGAGATTACTTTTTGCACCATATACACTTGATTTTTTAAAACAGAGTGGAAGAGTTCCAGTTGCAACTGCTTTGATAGGAAATATGTTGAATATAAAGCCTATATTTTTCTTTGATAATGGGGAAGCTAAGTTGGTAAATAAGGTTAGAGGAGTAAAGAATATAGCAAGTAAACTAGTTGATATAATTTTAGAAATGAATGAAGGTTCTTTAGAAGGAAAAATTATTACTATAGGTTGTGGAGATAATCTACATGATTATGAAATATTAAAAGAAGAAGTAAACAAAAGAATAAAAGCAAGAAGAGTATTATTTACTCGAGGAGGAGTTTCTATTTGCTCTCATACAGGACCAGATATATTAGCTATAAGTTGTTCTAATTAGCAGTAATATAAGCTTTTTGCATATATGTGTAAAGATAATTTTATATTGTTAATTTATAGTATTTTTGATAATATAGTAAATAGAGTGATATACGTGTTTTTAATAAGAGGAGGACAAGCATTAATGTTTGAACATAAAATATTTAAAATGGATTTTGCAGGAAGAGAGCTTTCTGTAGAAATAGGCAAAATTTGTGAAATGACTAGCGGTAGTTGCATAGTTAGATACAGTGATAGTATGGTAATGGTAAATACAACTAAATCGGCTAAACCTAGAGACGGAATAGACTTTTTTCCTTTAAGTGTAGATTATGAAGAAAAATTATACTCTGTAGGTAAGATACCAGGAGGCTTTTTAAAAAGAGAAGGTAAGCCTTCAGAAAAAGCAATACTTACATCAAGATTGATAGATAGACCAATAAGACCATTATTTCCAAAAGGATTTAGAAATGATGTTCAAGTAGTTGCAACTGTTTTATCAGTAGACCAAGATTGTACACCAGATATAGTAGCAATGATAGGTTCTTCTATAGCTCTTTCTATATCAGACATACCATTTAATGGACCAACTGGTTCAGTATGTGTTGGTCTTGTAGATGGCGCATTTGTTGTAAATCCAAATGCAGAACAAAGAGAAAAAAGTTCAATGCACCTAGTTGTTTCAGGTACAAAAGAAGCAATAATGATGGTTGAAGCGGGAGCAGATGAAGTTCCTGATGATGTGATGTTAGAGGCTATTTTATTTGCTCATCAAGAAATAAAAAAAGTAGTTGAGTTTATAGATGGTATAGTTGCAGAAGTTGGAAAAGAAAAATTGGAAGTAGAATTGTACCATGCAGGAGAAGAGATAACTCAATTGGTTCGTGAATTTGCAACTGATAAGATGAAAGAAGCAGTTCAAACTTTTGAAAAATTAGAGAGAATGGAAAATATGGATAGAGTTAAAGAAGAAACTTTAGCTCATTTTGAAGAAACTCTTGAAGACTTTGAAGATTATATTGGAGATATAGAAGAAGTATTACAAGATATAATAAAAGAAGAAGTAAGAAAACTTATAGTACATGAAAATGTAAGACCAGATAATAGAAAACTAGAGGAAATAAGACCTATATGGTGTGAAACTGGTATGATACCTAGAGCTCATGGTTCAGCTATATTTACTAGAGGACAAACTCAAGTACTTAATGTGGCTACTTTAGGTGCCTTAGGAGATGTTCAAAAGCTAGATGGATTAGATGAAGAAGAAAATAAGAGATATATGCATCATTATAATTTCCCTGCATACAGTGTTGGAGAAGCTAGACCATCAAGAGGACCAGGAAGAAGAGAAATAGGACATGGTGCTTTAGCAGAAAGAGCTTTATTACCAGTGATACCATCTCAAGAAGACTTCCCTTATGCTATCAGATTGGTTTCTGAAGTATTAAGTTCAAATGGCTCTACATCTCAAGCAAGTGTATGTGGTTCAACATTATCTTTACTTGATGCAGGTGTACCTATAAAAGATATGGTTGCAGGTATAGCTATGGGACTTATAAAACATGATGGTAAGGTTGCAGTACTTTCAGATATACAAGGTATGGAAGACCATTTAGGAGATATGGATTTTAAAGTAGCTGGTACAGAATATGGTATAACAGCAATACAAATGGACATAAAAATAGATGGTATAGATAAGGAAATTCTACAAAGAGCTTTAAAACAAGCTAAAGAAGGTAGAATTCATATACTAGGAGAAATGAGAAAAACTATATCTCAACCAAAACCAGAACTTTCACCATATGCACCTAAGATTGTTAAGATGCAAATAAATCCTGATAAAATAAAGGATGTAATAGGACCTGGTGGAAAGATAATAACTAAGATAATAGACGAAACTGGAGTTAAGATAGATATCGAACAAACTGGAGAAGTATTTATATCAGGTATTGAGATTGACATGATTAAGAAAGCTCAAGAACTTATAAATAATATAGTAATCGAGCCAGAAGTAGGAAAGACTTATAAAGGTAAAGTAAGTAGAATAATGAACTTTGGAGCATTTATTGAAATACTTCCAGGAAAAGAAGGATTACTTCATATATCTCATATAGCTCATGAAAGAGTTGCTAAAGTTGAAGATGTATTAAATATAGGAGATGAAGTTGAAGTTAAAGTTACAGAAATAGATGAAAAAGGAAGAGTTAATTTATCAAGAAAAGTCCTTTTACCAAAACCAGAACATAAAAATAAATAATATAATAAATAATTAAAAGCAAAATCTTATGATTTTGCTTTTTTTATTGTAAGTATATAATATTTTATTGATAATAAGATAGTTTTGTTAGATATACTGTTAATATTGATTTTGTTTACAGTATATGGTAAATTACTAATAGTGTTAGCAATATAAGGAGGTGATATTATGGATTATATACAGTTAGCTCTTGAACTTGGAGAAGTAAAGACTTTGATGGTAAGAATACCACATAAAGATAAAATTTCAGATATGCAAAGCGGTGAAAAATTTGTATTGGGTTACCTATATAAAAATAATAAAAAAGTAAATCCAAAAGAAATCAGCACTGCTATGAATGTCAGTACTGCTAGAATGTCTGCTATACTTAACCAACTAGAGTCAAAGGAAATGATTGAGCGTTATATCGACCCTAAAAATGGTAGACAAACACTAGTTGAGTTACGACCAAAAGGAGTGGAACAACAAAAAATAAATGAAAAAGAATTTTTGGAGTACACTGTTAAATTTTTAGAAGCATTAGGTTCTGAAGATGCAGTTGCATATGTGCGTATTCAAAAAAAGATTATAAGTTTTTTTACAGATAAAAAATAATTATATTTCTTAAAAATTGCTAATAAAAATAGAAAGAAGGTAAATATATGAATTTAAATAAGCAATCTAGAAATATGATTTTTGCCGTATTGTTAATTGGCTCTATAGTAGGTTCGCTACTTCAAACATCACTTACTACTGCACTACCAGTCATGATGGGAGACTTAAACATATCAGCAACAACAGCTCAATGGCTTACTAGTGCATATACACTTGCAATGGGAATTATGGTTCCTGCTACTGCATTTCTAATTAGACGATTTCCAACTAAGCCACTTTTTATAAGTGCTATGTGTCTTTTTTCTGTAGGATTGTTATTTTCTGCTACTGCATCTTCATTTCCTCCTCTTTTGTTTGGTCGTATATTACAAGCAATGGGTAATGGAGTGTTGTTATCTATGACACAAGTGATAATTCTAACAATTTATCCAGCTGAACAAATGGGGTCAATAATGGGGATTTATGGATTGGCTGCTGGTGCTGCACCAATATTTGCACCAACTTTAGCAGGAATTGTTATTGATATCTTTAATTGGCAAGCTATATTTTGGTTTTCTTTTGTTATAAGTATTATAGATATTATTATAGCATCTAAAGTGTTACAGAATGTGATAGAAACAAAAAAACAATCATTTGATATGTTTTCCATGTTATTGTGTGCAATAGGATTTAGTGGACTTTTACTTGGACTTGGAAATCTTGGAACAACTAGCTTTTTTAGTGTAAATATTGCATTGCCAATATTTGTGGGTATTATATCAATTATAGTATTTTCTTTACGTCAGATTCATTCAGAAGAGCCATTTTTAGAACTTAGTATTCTTAAAAACAAAAGCTATAGACTGGCAGTAATTATAAGTATGTTTTTGTATGCTGTGATGATGGCGGGTTCTACTTTGATTCCAATATATATTCAAACAGTAAGAGGCTTTTCAGCAACTAAATCAGGTCTCATTATGATGCCAGGTTCTCTCATAATGGCACTTATAAGTCCTTTTGCTGGAAGATTTTATGATAAGTTTGGAATAAGAAAATTGATTGTGTATGGTAGTTTATTTTTAGCAATAAGCTGTTTAGGAGTATCTTTTGTAGGAAAAAGTACATCAGTAATATACATATCAATTTTTTATATTGTGCGTCTTATAGCTATTGGATTGATTATGATGCCTATTGTTACTTGGGGAATGAGTGTACTTGGAGAAAAAAATATTGCGCATGGAACAGCACTACTTACTTCATTACGTACAATAGCAGGTTCTATTGGTTCAGCAGTTTTTGTTGCAGTAATGACAACCGCTACAGTAACATCACGAGGTATGACTAATACTACAGCAAATGTATTTGGAATAGATGTAGCATTTATTTGTATTTCGATTGTTGCAGTAGTTCAGTTTTTAATAGCTTTCTTCTTTATAGAAAGAAAAAATTCACAGAATTCAATAAGTTAAAATTTATGATTAGGTAAAAATACTTTAATAACTAGAAAATATTTTTGAGTAGAACTTGAAAGCTCTGTTGGCAAAATAACAGAGCTTTTTTACATATTAAAAGTAATATCAAAACACATTACCAATATAAATTATGCTGATATATGGAAAAGTATTTGCATCATATTTAGTGCATAAATAAAGATTTCTTTTAATAGTATTAAATAAGAAACAATTTGTACATAATTAGGGGGAGTTTTAATGATAATGATGGTACTTAACAAGAGTAAACTCAAGAAAATAATAATACTGATTTTAGTTTTATTATTAGGGCTATCAGGAGGAGTAATGGTATTAAAAATGTTCAATAATAAACCAGTATTCAACTTTTTTAATGGGGTAGACTTACCATATGAAAGAGGAACAAAAGATAAAAGTGGATATGTTGCATTAACTTGTAATATAGACCTTGGATGGGAAACGGAGTATGTAGAATCCATTTTAGAAACACTTAAAAAGGAAAATGTAAAAATTACTTTTAATGTGACAGGTAAGTGGGCAGAAAAGAATAAGGATGAATTATTAAAGATAAAAAAACAGGGGCATGAAATAGGCAATCATGGATACAAACATTTAGATTATTCGACACTATCATATGAGGATAATTATGAACAAATAGAAACATCTAAAAAAATAATTGAAGAAATCATAAATGAAAAAACTAAATTTTTTCAAGCACCAGCAGGTTCCTTCGGTCCAGAAACAGTAAAAGCTGCCAAAGCATTGGGATATACATCAATAAAATGGGATGCTGACACTATAGACTGGAAATATAAAGACCAACCAGAAGTAATAATTGATAGAATGAAGAAAAAAGATATTAAAGATAATAGCATAATCTTAATGCACCCAACAGATGCAACCACAAAATGTATAGATGATATTATAGCAATTGTAAGGGAAAAAGGATTAAAACCAGGTAAACTAAGTGATGTGTTTAAGTAGACAAAGTATAAATATTTGATTAAGATTGCATAAGTTGTAGTTGAATTAATTAAAAGACTGACTTATAATGTAATACATATAAAAATAAATATAATTAAAACATAGTGTTTTCAATAATCCAATATAAAACAAAGAATAAATTTTTAGGAGAATGTAATGTATAAGACAAAAACACTGGAAAATGGGCTTACAATAATTGGTGAAGAAATACCATATCTAAAGTCAATAACATTAGGTATTTGGATAAATGCAGGCTCTAGAATAGAAGAAGCACTGGTGAGTGGAACTTCTCATTTTATAGAGCATATGATGTTTAAAGGAACCAAAAACAGAACATCAAAGGAGATTGCTAGCTCAATAGACAATTTAGGTGGGCAAATAAATGCATTTACAAGTAAAGAATGTACATGTTATTATGTAAAATTAATAGATGAGCATATAGATAGAGGGATTGATGTATTAAGTGATATGATACTAAATTCTAGATTTGATAAAAATGATATAGATAAGGAAAGACTTATAATATTGGAAGAACTTAAGATGTATGAAGATTCACCAGATGACTTATCTTATGATTTATTGGTAGAAAATATATATGCTAATGATGGTTTAGGAATGAATATAATTGGTACAAAAGATTCTCTATATAATATAACTAGGGAATCTATGTTAGAATACTTAAATAAGTATTATATTCCAAATAATGCTGTTATTTCTATAGCCGGAAACTTTAATTTTGATGATATGGTAGATAAAATCAAATCGAAATTTGGACACTGGGAAAATAAAAAGTTGAATATAGAAATAAGTGAGGCTGAGTTTAATCCTTGTTTTATATCAAAAAATAAAGATACTGAACAGGTAAACTTAGCTATGTGCCTAAAAGGTATTCCATCTGAAAATGATGATGAAGTATATTCAATGGCAGTAGTGAATAATATTTTTGGTGGAAGTATAAGCTCAAGACTTTTTCAGAAAATAAGGGAGGAAAAAGGTTTAGTATATTCCATATACTCATCACAGACATTGTACAGAAAATGTGGTGAATTAGGTATATTTGCAAGTATGAGTACAGAAAATTTGCAAGATGTTTATAATTTAATAAAGAAAGAAATTGAAGATATAAGAAAAAATTATCTTACAGAAAAAGAAATATCTGAAAGTAAGGAACAATTAAAAGGCAATTATATATTGGATTTAGAAAGTACTAGCAGTAGAATGATGTCTACTGGTAAAGCTATGTTACTTAGCAAAAAAGTAAAAACTACAGATGAAATACTTGAATGTATAAATAATGTTGATGTTAATTCAATAAAAAAAGTTGTTGATAAGGTATTCAATATCGAAAATATTGGTACATGTATAGTTGGAAGAGATGTAGAAAAGATTCTGCATCTGGATTGATATCTTAAAAAGTAAATCTCTGGAGGTATAAAAATATGAATTTATCTGAAATAGCAGGTAAGGAAATAGTTAACTTGGTCACAGGAGAAAGATTGGGGGTCATTGGAGAATGTGACCTTATACTAGATGAAACTACAGGCGGTATATTAGCGCTTTTAATTCCAAAAGAAAAAGGTTTTTTTGCCAGAAGAAAGGATAAGTCATTTTTAGAAGTACCATGGAGAAATGTGAAAAAAATAGGTAATGACATGATAATTATAGAATATGAGGGATATATTTAGGAGGAAAAAATGAGTATTTTAGTGCAAAAGTTTGGTGGGACATCAGTAGAATCATATGAAAAAATGAATGAAGTATGTAAGATAGTAAAAGCATACAAAGAGAATGATGAAGAATTACAATTAGTATTAGTAGTTTCAGCAATGGGTAGAAAAGGAGCTCCATATGCAACAGATACACTTATAAATTTGTGTAGTGCAGTGAATGAGGAACCAAAGAAGAGGGAGCTTGATTTAATCATGTCTTGTGGTGAAATAATATCAGGAACAATTCTTGCTAATTTATTGAATGCACAAGGGATAGAATCTGTTTTCTTTACTGGTCAACAAGCAGGTATAATTACAAGTGATGAATATTCTAATGCAAAAATAAAATATATAAATCCTAAGAAGGTAAAAAGAGCTTTAGATAGTGGCAAAGTTGTAGTTATCGCTGGATTCCAAGGTGTAACAGATGATGGAGAAATAACTACCCTTGGAAGAGGAGGAAGTGATACATCAGCAGTTGCTATTGGTAAAGCTTTAGAATGTGAAACAGTTGAAATTTACACTGATGTGGATGGTATAATGACAGCAGACCCTAGAGTAGAACCAAATGCTAAAGTATTGAGTTTTATAAATTATGAAGAAGTATTCCAAATGGCTGATAAAGGAGCAAAGGTAATACACCCAAGAGCAGTACAATTAGCTAAAAGTGGCAATATAACTTTAGCTATAAAAAATACAATGAACCCAACTTTTGAAGGTACAAAAATAGGTTCTTTATGTAGACACTTAGAAGAAAATATAGAATATGAACAAGAAAAAGACTTTAATGTTGCTGTTGCAAATAAAGATAGTGTAGCACAAGTTAAGATTAAATCAGCAGAAGAAGTGTTTACAGAAGTATTAAATGAGATAGAAGATAAACTTATAACTATAGATATGATAAACTTCTTTATATCAGAAAAAGCGTTTGTTATTGAAGATGCTGATATAAAAGTGTTAAAGGAAATACTAGATAAATTTGAATTGGATTATGAAGTAAATAGAGATTGTGCCAAAGTCACATTGATATGTTCAAGAATTGCAGATGAAATGTCTGGTATCATGTCAAAGGTAGTTAGAGGCTTATCAAAGGCAGGAGTATCTCTTTTACAAACATCAGACTCAAATATGACTATATCTTGTTTAGTTAGCGAAGAAGATATGCACACAGCAGTACATGCAATACACCAACAATTTTATGTAAAATAAACACTATAATACAATTATTTCTATTCAAATATTAATAATTTTATGTATATCTTAATATATTTGATTTATTTGGTAAAACTAAGTTAAATATAATTTTGATAGGAGTTTTTTTATGAAAGATTGTAGAGAAGATAATGAATCATTTGATAAAGATAGTTGTAGAAGAGAATCTAGCTGTGAAGAAAGAGAATGTATAAAGCAATTTGGTACTAATGAAATGCCACCTCAACCTCCTAAAGATACTCAGTGTTTAACTATAATTGGAGAAATTGAAGGTCATTTTATAGGAAATCCTCAAAAAAAAGCCACAAAATATGAACATATAATTCCAATGTTATATTCAATTGAGGAAAGCAATGAGGTTAAAGGAGTGCTAGTTGTTTTAAACACTGTTGGAGGAGATATTGAGGCTGGTCTAGCTATTGCAGAACTTTTAAACAGTACATCTAAGAAAGTGGTTACTCTTGTTCTAGGAGGTAGCCATAGTATAGGTGTTCCTCTTGCTACAGCAGGGGATTACTCATTTATAGCACCAACAGCAACCATGATTATACATCCTGTGAGAACTACTGGTCTTGTGATTGGTATAAATGAAACTTTTGAGTATTTTAAAAAGATGCAAGATAGAATAATTCAGTTTATAATAAGAACCTCAAATATCAAAAAAGATGTACTTGAGAAACTTATGCATGAAAAAGATGAGCTTGTAAGTGATGTTGGTAGTGTATTGATAGGAAAAGAAGCCGTAGATTATGGGCTTATAGATGAAGTTGGAGGACTAAAGGAAGCTCTTAAAAAATTAAAAGAGCTTATAAAAGAATCTGACGAAGAAAAAAATAATGATTAAAGTTTGTTTAAATAATAAAATTTATGATATAATGATGTAATAAAGTAGGAGTGTTAGTGTTAAGGCATTAGCACTTTTTGCTGTGAAGGGGTAAAACTTGCTAAAAATAAGGAGTGATATTAATGGCCACGAAAAAGAAGAAAAAAAAGAAGGTAAATACCTTAAGTTTTAACGCAGAATATCATAATTTGATAACGATATTTATAGGTGTATTTTTATTATATAGTTTAAATTCTAACTCTATGGGATGGGTACCTGTGTTAATGCAGAATCTTTTTAAAGGACTATTTGGAGGGCTTTCCATAGCAATACCATTTATAGTAATTATAACAGGACTTTTAGGATTTTTTGATGGGAATGAATATATATATAGACTAAGAAAGACTAAATTATACTACATAATTATTTTATTTATCTTTGTATTTTACGGATTATTAAATGCAGGAACTCTTCCTGTAGATAGTCCACTAAAAGGTAACATGTTTGATGATGTCATGAAAATGGGTGTAAGTGGACAAGGTAGTGGTTTGATAGCAACTACTATCGCGTATTATATGAGTAAAGTATTTGGTCTAGCAGGTGGATGGTTGATAAGTATATTTGCCCTTATACTTTCTATCATGTTTATATTTAATATTTCTATAAAAGATTTGGTATCAAATGCAAAATCAAAATCTAAAGCATCAAAAGACAGTAATTTAACATTTAAAGATAAGATTGCAAATATGAAGAAATCTGCAATAGATATGATGACTGACGAAGTAGATGACACTACTATAAACAAGAAACCAGGTTTCTTTAAAGGATTAATGTCAAAAGGTCGTAACGATGAGGATGAAGAAGAGGAATATTTTGAAGAAGAAAATACTGATGGTGTAGATGATAAGACTATTAAAATAGTTGGATTTAATAAAGCAGAAGATGAGTATCTAGAAATATTGGAAGGAACTCAAAGTATGCCAGAGTTAGATGTTTTAAAGGAATTACAAAAAGCTACAAATGAAAGCTCAGTTGTAGATACTAAACCAGAAAAAAAAGTTGATATAAAAAAACCTAACTTAAATATAGAAAAAACTCAACCTATGAGTATCATAGCAGAGCCAGTTAATGAAGACTATTCGAATTATAAGAAACCTAGTATTGAACTCTTAAATAAAGTAAATAAGAAATCTGATGAAAATGGCAAAAAGAAAGTGTTAAAAAATGCTTCTCTTTTGGAAAAGACATTATCCGATTTTGGAGTAGAGGCGAAAATTAATCAAGTTACAGTTGGGCCTACTATAACTAGATATGAGATACAGCCAAGTCCAGGAGTCAAAGTAAGCAAAATAGTAAATTTAACTGATGATATAGCTCTAAGTTTAGCAGCTAAAAGCATAAGAATTGAAGCACCAATTCCTGGAAAAAGTGCAATTGGAATAGAAGTTCCAAATGAAGAGGCTCAAATGGTTGGAGTAAGAGAAGTCTTGGAAAGTGAAGAATTCAATAATTTTAATTCTCCTCTTGCAATGGGGCTTGGAAAAGATGTAGCAGGTAAAATTATAATTGGAGATATAGGTAAGATGCCACACTTATTAATAGCTGGTTCTACAGGTTCAGGAAAGAGTGTATGTGTAAACACATTAATAAGTAGTATATTATATAAGGCAAATCCTGACGAAGTAAAGTTACTATTGATAGACCCAAAAGTAGTTGAACTTGCAAATTATAATGGGATACCACATCTATTAATACCAGTAGTTACTGACCCTAAAAAAGCTGCTAATGCTTTGAACTGGGCAGTTACTGAGATGAATAGACGATATAAACTATTTGCAGATGCTCAAGTAAAAGATGTAACAAGTTATAATGAGAAATCTGAAGAAAAATTACCTAAAATAGTAATAATAATAGACGAGTTGGCAGACTTAATGATGGCAAGTGCAAATGATGTGGAAGACTATATTTGTAGACTAGCCCAAATGGCAAGAGCTGCAGGAATGCATTTGATTGTAGCAACTCAAAGACCTTCTGTTGACGTTATAACAGGGGTTATAAAAGCTAATATACCATCTAGAATAGCATTTGCAGTATCATCTCAAACTGATTCAAGAACAATACTTGATATGGGTGGTGCAGAAAAACTTCTAGGTAAAGGAGATATGTTATTTTACCCACTTGGTGCAGCAAAGCCAGTTAGGCTTCAAGGTGCATTCATATCAGAGAGCGAGTCAGAAAAAGTAATTGATTTTGTAAAAAGTCAGGTTAAAGATGGAATAAAATATGAAGAAGATATAATTGAAACTATATCTAAGGTTAATACTTCAAAGAGTAGTGATGAAGATGAATTCTTGAGTGAGGCAATAGAATTTGTAGTGGAAAGTGGTCAAGCATCTGCTTCTATGTTACAAAGAAGATTTAAAATAGGATTTAATAGAGCAGCTAGACTTATAGATTCTATGGAGGAAAGAGGAATAATTGGAGCTAGTGAGGGAAGTAAACCAAGAAAGGTATTAATAAGCAAACAAGATTTGCAGAATTTAGAAGGTGAATAGAATTGTCAGTTATAAAAATAGAAGAAGCACTTAAGCTAGAGAAAGTAATATTTGTAGATGTAAGAACAGAAGGTGAATATGAAGAAGACCATATATTAAATGCGATTAATATGCCTATCTTTAAAAATAATGAGCATAATGAAGTTGGAACAATCTATAAAATGCAAGGAAAACATGAAGCAATACAAAAGGGTTTTGACTATGTCTCGTATAAGTTAAAAGATATGTATTTACAAGCAGCAAATCTTGCAACAAATTATAATAATATTGTTATATATTGTGCAAGAGGTGGGATGAGAAGTGGAAGTATAGTAAATGTATTGTCATCATTAGGTGTAAATGTATATCAACTTGAAGGCGGATATAAGGCCTATAGAAACTTTGTTTTAGAGTATTTAAGAAATGCAATGGATACAAAAAACTTTGTATCTGTTCATGGTTTGACTGGAGTAGGAAAGACCGATTTATTACATTTATTAGAAGAAAAAGCAATAGATGTATTAGACTTGGAAGGTATAGCTAAAAATAGTGGGTCTACTTTTGGTTTTATAACATTTGATAAGAAGCCACCATCTCAAAAGAATTTTGAAACCAAGTTATTTGAAAGTATATTTTTTTCAAAGGAGAATTATATATTTGTTGAAAGTGAAAGTAAACGAGTAGGAAGTGTTACAGTTCCAAATGAGATTTTTGATGCAATGACGCGAGAAGGATATCATATACTATTAGAATGTAACATTGAAAATAGAGTTAACAGACTTTGTAGAGACTATATTTATGATAAAGATAATGTCGTGATTTTAAAAGAATGTATAAATAAATTTAGAAAAAGATTGGGTAATAAAGTAGTCGATGATTATATTGAATTATTAGAGTCAGGTAAATATAAAGAGCTTGTAAAAAGATATCTTTTAGAATATTATGACCCACTTTACATGCATTCAGTAGAGAAATATAAGTACAATAAAGTTATAAACTTTAATGATACACAAAAAGCTTTAGAAGATGTCATGGACCTATATAAGAGCATATTGGAAGGAGATAAAGAATGTTAAAAATAGCATTGGAGTCATTAGGATGCTCAAAAAATTTAGTGGATGCAGAAATAATGATGGGAATTTTGAATAAAAAAGGCTATAAATTAATTGGAGATTTTGAAGAAGCTGATGTAATTATAGTAAACACATGTGGATTTATAGAATCAGCTAAACAAGAATCAATAGATACAATAATAGAATTTGCAGAATTAAAACAAACTGGTAACTTAAAGTTGTTGATAGTAACAGGATGTTTGGCACAAAGATATTCTGAAGAATTAAAAGCTGAAATTCCAGAAATAGATGCTATAGTAGGCACAGGTAGTTATCAGAACATAGATGAGATACTTAAAGAATTAAGTGAAAAACACCAAATTGTAAGTCTTGATGATATAGAGTTTGTGTTTAATGAAGATTTACCAAGATATCTATCTACACCTAGTTATATGGCATATTTAAAAATTGGAGAAGGATGTTCTAATAATTGCACTTATTGTATAATACCAAAATTAAGAGGTAAATATAGAAGTAGAAAATTTGAAGATATAATTAAAGAAGCTAATAAATTAGCTGAATCTGGAGTAAAAGAACTTGTAGTTATAGCACAGGATACAACAAAGTATGGTTTTGATTTATATGGAAAAGAAAAATTGCCAGAACTTTTAGAAGAACTTGCAAAGATAGGTGGATTTAAGTGGATAAGAGTTATGTATTCATATCCAGAATCTATAACAGAAGAATTGGTACAAGTTATAAAAAGACACGATAATATATGTAGTTACTTTGATATGCCAATTCAACATGCAAGTAACAATATTTTAAAATTAATGAATAGAAAAACTACTAAAGAAGATATATTAAATAAAATAAATCTTATAAGAAGCAATATACCAGATGCAATACTTAGAACCACAATAATAGTAGGATTTCCTGGTGAAACAGAAGATGATTTTAAACAACTTGTGGATTTTGTAAAAGAAGTTAAGTTTGACAGACTTGGTGCATTTGCATATTCAAGAGAAGAGGATACACCAGCAGATAGACTACCTAATCATATAGATGAAGAAGTAAAGATACAAAGAAGAGATACTTTAATGATGATTCAACAAAAAATATCTGAAGAACTTAATGACAAAAAAATAGGAAAGACATACGATGTGTTGATAGAAGAGCAGATAGAAGATAATGTATATACAGGAAGAACACAAGGTGATGCGGAAGAAATTGACAGTATAGTATATGTAAAAAGTGTAGACAATCTTGAAGTAGGAGAATTCGTAAGTGTTCAAATAAATGATGCAATGGAATACGATTTAATGGGAGATGTTTTATATGAACTTGCCTAACAAATTAACTTTGTTTAGAATCTTTTTAATACCAGTATTTGTTTTAATTATGTTACTTGATGTACCAAATAAGTTTTTAATAGCTTGTATTATTTTTATAGTAGCTTCAATTACTGATGCATTAGATGGAAAAATAGCTAGAAAATACAACTTGGTTACTGACTTTGGAAAGTTTATGGACCCATTAGCAGATAAGCTATTAGTCATTTCTGCACTTACATGTATGATAGAAGACCATCTTGTAAGTAGTTGGATGGTAATTATAATAGTAGCTAGAGAGCTTACAGTGAGCATATTAAGAGCTATAGCAGCTGCAGATGGAAAAGTAATAGCAGCTGGTAACAGTGGAAAACTTAAAACTATAACTCAGATGGTATCAGTAGTATTTTTATTGATAGGAGCTCAGTTTGAGAGTGTATTAATATTAAATGTAGGTGGAATTCTTATACTTATAGCAACATTACTTACTTTATATTCAGGATGGGAATACCTATATAAAAATAAAGAGCTTTTTATGTCTTCTAAGTAAAATATAATTTATAAAGAAAAATTAATTGATTAATTAATAAAAAATAACAACTTAAAATTTTAAAAATGTAAAAAAGGGTATACTATTATAGTATACCTCTTTTCATTTTAAGAATATTTTCTTTTGTGTATATAATTATTAATAATGGTTTATAAATAAAATGTAATGAATAAAAATATAATCATTAGTAGCGTTTTTAAATTGACTAGGTTTGATTTATGTTATATAATTAATATATAACAAGAGAACAAATGTTTGTAGATAAATGAAGGGATGGTATAGAGATGAGTGTAGATCAAGAAAAGTTAAAAGCGTTGAATGAAGCTTTAGGTAAAATTGAAAAAGATTTTGGTAAAGGTTCAGTAATGAAATTGGGAGAAGCAACGTCTATGTCTATAGATGTTATATCAACAGGAGCAATCGGTTTAGATATAGCTATTGGTATAGGAGGTCTACCTAGAGGGAGAATAGTTGAAGTATATGGACCAGAATCTTCTGGTAAAACTACTGTTGCACTTAGTTGTGTAGCATCAGCTCAAAAAGAGGGCGGAATAGCTGCATTTATAGATGCAGAGCATGCACTTGACCCAGTATATGCAAAAGCATTGGGCGTGGATGTTGATAACCTAATAATATCTCAACCAGATACAGGTGAACAAGCTTTAGAAATAGCAGAGGCATTAATAAGAAGTGGAGCGATAGATATAATAGTAATAGACTCAGTAGCGGCATTAGTTCCAAAAGCTGAAATAGATGGAGATATGGGTGATTCTCATGTAGGTTTACAAGCTAGACTTATGTCTCAAGCACTTAGAAAATTAACTGGTTCAATTAAAAAATCAAACTGTGTTGCTATATTTATAAACCAGTTAAGAGAGAAAGTAGGAATAATGTTTGGAAATCCAGAAACTACTACTGGAGGACGTGCACTAAAGTTTTATTCATCAGTTAGACTGGATGTTAGAAAAATAGATACAATAAAACAAGGTGATAAAGTCATAGGAAGTAGAACAAGAGTTAAGGTTGTTAAGAATAAAGTAGCACCACCATTTAAACAAGCTGAGTTCGATATAATGTATGGAGAGGGTATTTCAAAAATTGGAGACCTTCTAGATATAGCTGCTGATGTAGATATAGTTAAAAAATCAGGCTCATGGTATAGTTACAATGATACTAAACTTGGACAAGGAAGAGAAAATGTTAAAAAATTCTTGGAAGATAATTTAGATTTAACTAATGAAATAGACGAGAAAGTTAGAGCATTTTACAACCTAACTGAAGATAGTGAAGAATCAAGTAGTTCAGTATCAAAAGAAATTGTAGAAGAATCGGTAAAAATACAAAAAAATAACTAGTAATTAAAGACATGCCACGCTCCCTATTAGCTTGACACAATGTTGAAAAAATTATAAAATTAAGTGAGGATAAAATATCTAAATTTAATTTTAATTATTAGGAATATTTTTTAATCATAGTGATGACATTTTGGGATTATTAACGAAGGAGGTGGATGTCATAGACAGTGTAGTAATTATTGTAATAGGTGCAGCTGTTGGTATTATAGCTGGATATTTTGTTAGAAAAAATATATCTGAAGCAAAACTTGGACAAGCTGAAAACTTGGCTAAAGAAATAATAGATAAAGCACACCATGACTCAGAAACAGTACAAAAAGAAAAATTATTAGAAGCTAAAGAAGAGATCCATAAGTGGAGAACAGAAGCTGAAAGGGAAAACAGAGAAAGAAGAACAGAAGTACAAAAGTATGAAAAAAGAGTAGTACAGAAAGAAGAAGTCTTAGATAGAAAATTACAAAATTTAGAATCTAAAGAAGTGAACCTAAGTGAAAAGTTAAAGGTAGTTGAAAAGAAAGAAGAAGAAGTTGAAGTAATCAAATCTCAGCAATTGGAAAAATTAGAAAATATATCAGGAATTACTTCTGATAAGGCTAAAGAAATAATTTTAACAAATGCAGAGAGAGATGTAAGACGTGAAATGTCTATAATGATAAAAGAGATAGAAAGTCAAGCTAAAGAAGAAGCTGATAAGAAATCAAGAGAAATTATAGGATATGCAATTCAAAAATGTGCAGCAGATCACGTAGCAGAAACTACTGTAACAGTAGTAAACTTACCTAATGATGAAATGAAAGGTAGAATAATCGGTAGAGAAGGTAGAAATATAAGGACTTTAGAAACCTTAACAGGTATAGACCTTATAATAGATGACACTCCAGAAGCTGTAATTTTATCAGGATTTGATCCAATAAGAAGAGAAATTGCAAGAATTGCTCTAGAAAAACTAATAGCAGATGGAAGAATACATCCAGCTAGAATTGAAGAAATGGTTGAAAAGGCAAGAAAAGAAGTTGACAATATTATAAAAGAATATGGTGAACAAGCTGCATTTGAAACTAGTGTACATGGAATTCATCCAGAACTAATAAGATTATTAGGTAGACTTAACTATAGAACTAGTTATGGACAAAATGTTCTTAAACACTCTATAGAAGTTGCTCATATAGCTGGGATAATGGCTGCTGAAATAGGAGCAGATATTAGATTAGCAAAAAGAGCTGGTTTATTACACGATATAGGTAAGGCTGTAGACCATGAAATGGAAGGTACACATGTTGAAATAGGTATGGATTTACTTAGACGTTATAAGGAATCTAAAGAAGTTATACATGCAATGAGTACTCATCATGGAGATTACGAACCTCAAACTGTAGAAGCTGTATTAGTTACGGCAGCAGATGCAATATCAGCTGCTAGACCTGGTGCTAGAAGAGAAACTTTAGAAGCTTATATCAAGAGACTTGAAAAGCTAGAAGAAATAGCTAATTCATATGAAGGTGTAGAAAAATCATTTGCTATACAAGCTGGTAGAGAAATCAGAATAATGGTAAAACCAGAAGCTATAAATGATGAAGAGATACACTTATTAGCTAGAGATATGACTAAGAAAATAGAGGATGAACTTGAGTATCCTGGACAAATAAAAGTAAGTATAATAAGAGAAACAAGAGCTATAGAGTATGCAAAATAAAAGAAATAATAATAAAAAATATTTTTAGAAATTTAGATTTGCCACAAGATATAATAATATATCTTGTGGCTTTTTAATTTTAAAAATATTATTTACCAGTATATGGAATTAATGTAATGAATAAATATATTAATTATAAAGCATTGATAAAATAAATGTCTATATATGTATTGTTTATATAATTATTTAAATTTGTTTGATATAATAAAATGATAAAATAATATATTATGATTAAATAAATGTTTTTAAAATATATAATTTTCTTATATATTTTAGTCTATAAGAAAATTATATATTTTATGGAGGGAACTATTGTGGAAAAGAAAACATCTAGGTGGAATGCATTTTATTTACCAATAATATTAACTTTATCAGTAATGTTGCTACTTATTTGTGCTTCAAAAGCGGATAATCATCCAAATTTTAAAAATAATCTTACTCCTGTTTCGTTTATTGGAGAATATCAAGAACCTAAGTCTGGAAGATTTAAACCTTTTATTGATGTTGATTCACTTGAGAATATAAGAAAAGAGTCTATTTATTTACGAGGTCATTTTAATAGAGATATTCCAATGGGACAAACTCTTTTACTACATATAAGTCATTTGAAGGCGAATATTAGTATATCTAATAAGGAAGTGTTTTCTACTAGTAATATAAATGCAAGCAATACACTTACTAAGTCCACAGGTCATATGTGGACAGGATTTAAATCAAATGGCATAACAACTAACGACTTAGTAGAAATAACCATACAACGAGTGTATTCTAGTGGTAGAGCATTACAATTAGTATGTTTTTTTGATGAAATGCAGATTGGTTCCAAAGGAGATTTAATTGTTAATGTGCTTCATGAAAATAAGATTGGTCTTATGTTTACCATGTTAACAATATCTTTTGGACTACTTGGTTTAATTGCAAGTATTATTTTGTTTTGTTTGAAAAGTGAGTTAACACGTCAGATTTTTTTATTGTCATGGTTTGCTATAGCTGGAGGAATTTGGTGTCTAGCAGACTTTAATGTACTTACTTTTATCATTCAATCTCCAACATTAGTTGGCATTTTAGAGTTGCTGACACAGTTTTTTCTTCCTATTTTTTGTACACTCTATCTAGCTACTTACTTAACTGGATGGAGGTTGAAAACTATAAATATAGGTGCGTATGGGATGATGACTAGTATATTACTTTGTATTGTTCTTCAACTACTACGAATACATGATTTACATGAATTCCTTATAGTGCAAAATATTCTTTGTATTTTAATTGTACTACTTGGTATGGGATGTCTAGTTGCAGAAATTATATTATATAGAGATATTGATGCTAAAATAGCACTATTTACATACTTACCAGTAGTAATTGGTGGTATTATGGAAATAGCAAATTATTATACTGTATATATTCAAGATTTACCCTTTTTTTGTGTAGGTTTTCTAACCACTATTGTATTTCAAATCGGACATATTATGTTATCCATAAAAAGAAAAGAGAAACTTCAAAAGAAATTAGAGAATGAATTGATGGAAAACCGAATTTCTATAATGCTTAGCCAAATACAACCCCATTTTTTGTATAATGCACTTAATACTATTCAATATTTATGTAAACATGATTCTAATATGGCATATAAAGCAGTAGAAAAATTTTCTTCTTATCTTCGTGGAAATATGGATTCTCTTACACAAAAAAATTAATTTCTTTTGATAAAGAATTATCTCATTTAGAAAATTATCTATGTATAGAATTATTACGTTTTGGAGAGCGTGTAAAAGTTAAGTATGAACTCCTGAATACAGATTTTTATATTCCTGTTCTTACCATACAACCAATTGTTGAAAATGCAATCCGGCATGGAATTACAAAAAAGAAAGAAGGAGGCACAATCATAATATCAACTTCAAAAGATAAAGAAAATGTTTATATTGTTATAAAAGATGATGGTGTAGGATTTAAAGTACTTGAAAAAATAAATGATGGAAAAAATCATGTTGGTATTAAAAATGTAAAAAGACGATTAAAAACACAATGTAATGGAAGTTTAGCTATAGAAAGTTGCATGGGAAAAGGAACAATAGTAACAATAGTCATACCTATTGGAAAGGAGTCAAATTATGAATATAATTGTTGTAGATGATGAGCCAATTGCTCTTAAAAATATGAATGAGAAATTAGCATATATTTCTGAGATTGAAGAAATTACTCTTTTTGATGAACCTCAGTCTGCATTAGATTATTTAAAAGAACATTATGTAGATATTGCATTTCTTGACATTGAGATGTATGATATGAACGGATTAGAGTTTGCACTCTTAGCAAAAGATATTTTACCTAATATAAATATCATTTTTGTAACTGGTTACTCAGAATATGCAGTAGATGCCTTTTCAATGCATGTTAGTGGCTATCTTCTTAAGCCTGTGACAGTAGAAAGAATAAAGAAAGAAATCGAAAATTTACGTTCACCTATTATTTTGAAACCAAAAAATAGTGTCTTTATTCATACATTTGGTAATTTTGAGGTGTTTGTAGATAAAAAACCATTAATCTTTACTAGAGCAAAATCAAAAGAATTACTTGCTTATTTAGTGGATAGAAAAGGAACAAGTGTAACTATCGCTGAAATAGCAGCAATACTTTGGGAAGACAAGGAATATACTCGTTCTTTACAAAATCAGACACAAACAGTAATATCTAATATGATGAAAACTATGAAAGATGCAAATATTGAACATATAATAATAAAAAAATGGAATAGTATTGCAGTAGATATTACAAAATTTGATTGTGATTATTATAATATGCTTACATGGGATATGATGGCAGTAAATACATATTCTGGAGAATATATGACAAATTATAGTTGGGCAGAATTGACTACAGGAATGTTATATCAAAAAACGTTTAATCAATGTTATTGTGAAAGATAAATAATATATTTGAAAAAAAAATAAATTTTTTTAGACTTTTAATTTTGATGATGTGCTTTAGATGTGCTTTATCCATTATATTAATATATATTAATAATAAAATTCATATAATTCGTTTATATTAGTAGAATGATTTGAGTATTTTAACAAATAATTTTATATGATATATTTGTATATTTCTGTTATTTTATAAAAAGTAATATATTAATATAAAAAATTTAAAGTTTTAAAGAGTTTACTATTTGAAATAATTATATTTAAAGAAGGTGAAAATACAATGAAGCCAAAGTGAGGGTTAAAGAGGGGACAGATTATGAAAAAAAATACACTTTTACATACAAATGTTATTGTTTGTATTATTATTACTCTTGGTTTTGTAGCTACTTCTGTAATTGGATATCAATCTAATACTAATATTTTTAAAAATGATATTGAACATGTATCTACATTAGCGGCTGAAGGTATTTATTATCAGATAGATAAAATCCTTTCAGAGCCTATAAATGTGTCTCTTACCATGGCAAATGATAGTTTATTAAAAAATTTTTTAGATGGAGAGAAAGAACATATAAATGATGAAGAGTTTATTTATAAATTACAAGATTACTTGAATGCATATAGGAATAAATACTCGTATGATTCTGTTTTTCTAGTATCAACTAAAACGAATAATTATTATCATTTTAATGGTCTTGATAGAAATCTTAGTGCTAATAATTCAGAGAATCAATGGTATTATAATTTCTTAAAGAATAATGATGAATATTCACTAAATGTTGATAATGATGAGGCAAGCAATAATAGTATTACAGTATTTGTAAACTGTAAGATAAAAGATAATGATGGTTCAACTATGGGAATTATAGGCGTTGGACTAAAGGTTAATTCACTACAAAAATTGCTTGAAGAATACGATGATAAATTTGATGTTACAGCACGTTTAATTGATGATAAAGGATTTGTACAATTATCATCAGATAAAACTGGTTATGAGCACATAAATTTCTTTGAAAATTCTAGTAGTGATTTATCTGATTCAAAAGAGTTAATATTAAACAGTAAAAAAGAACAAAAGAGTTTTTGGCATTCATCTGAAAAATCAAAAAGTTATGTTGTATATCAATATATACCTAGTTTAAAATGGCATCTTGTTTTAGAAAATGATTTGACTATAATGAGTAGGCAACTTCAAACACAATTTCTAAAGGGAATTGCTGTTATAATTTTAATTATAATATTTGTACTTTTTACAATTACACGTGTACTTAAGAAGTATAAAAGCCAAATAATGAAGCTTAGTGTTTCTCAGAAATTAGAATATCAGAAGCTATTGAGTCAATCCACTGAAGAACTTTATGAAAATATTTTCGAAATTGATGTCACTAATAATAGAGCTGGCTGTGAATATTCAAATAGATATTTTCATGATTTTGGGTTAGGTCTTAATACACCATATGATGAAGCACTACATACAATTGCTAAAGAACAAATAAAAGAAGAGTATGCACAGGGGTATTTAGATACATTCTTACCGGAAAATGTTCTTAAGTGTTATAATAGTGGAATTAATAATATTAGCTATGATTTTTTGATTAAGACATATGATGAAAGTTATCATTGGATTAGAATTAATGCGAGAATTTTCTTTTGGACATCAGATGAATCTGTTCGTATGATATCTTATCGTAAAAATATAGATGAAGAGAAAAATAGAGAATTGTTACTCCTTGAACGTTCACAACGTGATTCTCTTACTGGTCTTTATAATAAGGGTGTAACAGAAGAATTTATTAGTTCATTTTTAGAAAATAAGAATAATCAAGATTCTGAACATGTCTTTCTAATATTTGATATTGATGATTTTAAAAATGTAAATGATAAATATGGTCATGCATTTGGAGATTTTATTATAAGTGAGTTTGCATTGGAGTTGAAATCCCAATTTCGTGAGGATGATATTGTAGGGCGTATTGGTGGAGATGAGTTTGTAGTACTGATAAAAAACTTTAGTACAAATAACTATATACTTGTGGATAAATTGGAGCGTTTCTGCTCTAAAATTAATCAAAAAAGATTTGCTGGACACATGGAGTTTTCTATTACATGTAGTATTGGTGTAGCAATGTATCCTGAACATGGGTATGTATATTCTGAGCTATATGAAAAAGCAGACCAAGCACTTTATTATGCAAAAAGCCATGGAAAAAATTCTTATCATGTATTTTCGGATGATTCTATTGATAGTATGTCATTTCACATAGACCCTAGAGATATAAAGATATTATTAGAAATGGCTACTGATGGTGTTGTCAAATTTGCTTGCATGGAAAATTTGAAATTACTTTATTTTAATCAAAAGATGCTTGAATTCACTGGATATTCTGCACAAGTTGTTTCATCTGAAGACTTTGATGTTCTTTCACCAGTATTACAAGATGATTTGCAAATAGTAACTGATACATTGAAAGAAGCAATTTCTAAAAGAGAAACTTTTGAAGTAGTTTTCCGTTTTCGCCATACAGATGGTCATGTTTTCCCTGTAAGAATGCAAGGCAAGTTTGTAAATGAGTTATATCAAAATCGTTATCCTGTTTTTTATGCAATTTACACAGACATATCAAGTCTGAGTCTTATAGCAGAAAACAAAAACTAAATAGTATGGTAAAATAAAAAATTTAATATAATAGTAGCTATATGCAAAGATTATAAATAAAACCTGCTAAGAAAAGAAATAGTTTTTTAGCAGGTTTTTAACTTTTTTAATACTAAATTTTTATGTCTTAGGTGACAAAATTTACCGTTTTAAACATTTTACTTATCTTTTTGAAAATTAATTATAAAATTTATTATTTACATAAAACATTTTATAAGAATAAATATCTATATTTATTGCAAAGTTTCTTTAAAAGTTTTGTATTTATTTGTATTTATTTTGAATTTATTTACTAAATTTGCCTATAAAAAGTATATATAAAAATATAGTTCAAAATGGTATAATTAAGTATAACAGAAGGAGGTAATGTAAGTGAGCCAATACATAAATATAAACTCTCAGTTAGACGCCCTAAAATTGAAGGAATTCGAGAAATTATTTTACGAAGATATCAATGAGGACGTTAAAGTAGTGCCAAAAGTTACTCCTTTTAAAGGAATAAATACTGATTTGTTGTATGTTAAAGATGGAAAAATTTTATTTATAAAATTTATGGATACAACAGAAGATATATTTTTTATTTTGGAAGAAGAGTTACTTGAAGTTATGAATGAGGAATATGAGCTTTTGAAACTAAAAATGGGACAAAAGAATAGAAATATAAGCTATAATTACGTTTACATTATGCCATATGTTGAAGTAGAAGAAGCATATGAATTTGGAGAATTTGTTAATAATAATATAATAGATAAGAATAAGCTTCAAGATATAATGAATAAAAGTTCACTAGATGAATATCTTAGTGAAAAAAATGATGAAATAAATTTAAATTTATTTTTATTAGATGTATGTTCAGAATACTATATAATAAATGATAAACTTCATCTAAATGAAAAATTTAAAAAGATTTCTTTTTATAATGATGACTATAAGTATACAGCAACTATGATGGAAGAGATTCAAATTAAAGATGCTATTTCTATTAAATATGGAAATACACTTATTGAAGGTGGTTCTGGTATAGGAAAGACATCAATTATGCTTTCAAGAGCTATAAAACTAGCAAAAGTATATCCACATCATAAATTAATCATATTTACACATACAAAGCAATTATGCAATGAGCTTCGAGAGAGGATAGAGCTATTGTATAAAGATAATAATAATTTAGAAGTCCATACATTTAGTTCTTTTATATTTAAACTCGCTAAAAAATACAACTTAATTGTAGACTATAATATGTTAAAAAATGATTATGAAAAAACTTTTAATAATCTAGTAAAACAAGCACAGAACATTATAAAAAATAAAAATATGTTCAAAGCTATTTTTATTGATGAAGCAGAAAGCTTTTTAGATTATGAGATAGAGTTTATAAGAGAGTTTTTATATAAAACAAAATTCATATTTAATGTGTGTTCTTGTAATTCTTTGAATATCTCTAATAGATTGAATATATTTAAAACATTATATAATAATATAGAGTTTGATGATAAAATTGTTTTAAGCAAAAACTACAGACAAGCAAAAGAGATTGTAGATTTCTCAAATAAATTTTCAAATAATTCTAACTCATATATTAATGAATTAAGGCCAAATACAAAGTTTAATACTTTTTTTAATACTGAAGCACTTAGAAGTGGTAACAAGTCTGTTGATATAATAAAGGTAAGTGACCTTGATGACCAAATAAGTTCTGTAATATGGGAAATTGAGTACCTAATAAGTAAAAAGGGTCTTGATTATTCTGAAGTTGCTATTGTATATCCTTACAATAAGAAAAAATTAAAAAGTGGAAAGACTATTTATTTCCAATACATGCTAAAAAAAGCATTAGAAGAAGCAAAAATTCCTTATATATGTGCGGAAGACAATCTAACAAATATAAGTAAGAAGGTAGGAACTACAATTGCAAATATATATTCTATAAAAAACTTAGAATACAAAGCAGTGATAATATGTGAGTTAGAAATGTTATATAATCAAACCATAAATGATACAGAACAAGATTATCAAGTAAATGACTTTGTAGGAGATTTAAATAAGGTTTATTTAGCTATGAGTAGAGCAACTGATTATTTAAGTATAGTAACGACTTTTAATGAAGATGCAAGCGATATAATAAGAATTATCACAGAATCAAAAGAGAGTTAGTAAAAAAATATGTTTTTATATAAGTAAATTAAAAGAGACTGAGATGTGTAAAATAAATTTTACCAATTCAGTCTCTTATTTTTCTAATCTACTTTTCCAATATTATCAAGAGGTAATAGTCTTACCATGACCTTACCAAGGATTTCATCCTCATCAACCATACCTACATCAGGAAATCTACTATCATTACTATTTTCTCTATTATCTCCCATTGCAAATAGTTTACCTTTTGGAACAACTGTATTTATATCTCCAGAAGTATAATTATTGTGAATATATGGTTCACTTAACAACTTTCCATTTACATATACTTTAGAATTTGATATTTTTATACTGTCACCTTCAGTAGCTATAACTCTTTTTATTAAGTCTTTTTTCTTTCCTGTATCACCATCAACTAAATTGGTTTTAAAAACAACAATATCGCCTTTCTCAGGTTTACCAACCTTGTATGATATTCTATTTAAAATTAGATAGTCTTTATCGTCTAAAGTAGGATACATTGATTCTCCACTTACAATAGAAGGTCTTATAAATTGTAGGATTACAAATGCAAGTACAATAGCCATAGCTATTGACTTAGCCCAATCAAATATTTCTTTTTTAACACTCATAATTTTTCTCCTTATCATTTGTTATTAAATTAGAATACATTAGAATAGAAAGAAATAAGCAAGAACAATTATACCCAAGACTATTCTGTAATAACCAAAGACTTTGAAGTCATGTTTTTTGATATAGTCCATAAAGAATTTAATAACTACAATTGAAACAATAAATGCTACTATAGAACCAACACCTAAAATAAGCCATTCAAATCCACTAAATCCAAATCCAGCTTTTAGAAGCTTTAACGCACTAGCTCCAAGCATTGTAGGGATAGCTAAGAAGAATGAAAATTCTGCAGCTACATATCTAGAAGCACCAAGTAATACTGCACCTATTATAGTTGAACCAGATCTAGATGTCCCTGGTATAAGAGCTAAACATTGAAACAATCCTATACAAAGAGCTAATTTATATGTAACTTGAGAAAAATCCTTATACTTAGGTCTTTTATTTCTCTTTTCAAGTCCTATCATTATTATACCATATACAATAAGAGCAATAGCAACTACTGTTGAATTGAAGAATAATCTATCTATATCATCTTCAAAAAGTATTCCAATAACTCCAGATGGTATAACTGCAATTATAACCTTAAGCCATAAGCGAACTGTTTCTTTTTTCTGTTTAATATTCTTTGAGCTATCAAAAGGGTTTAGCTTTTTAAAAAATATAACAAGTACTGCTAATATTGAACCAAATTGAATCACAACCAAAAATGTACTTATAAATGTATTTGAAAAATTCAATTTTATAAACTCATCAACTAATATCATATGTCCTGTACTACTTACTGGTAGCCATTCTGTGATTCCTTGAACTATTCCTAAAATGACTGCCTTAAAAACTTCAAGTAAACTAAATGTTTCCAAAACAAAATACCTCCAATACAAATTTATAGTAGCATATTTTATTCATATATTAACAAAAAAATGCCACCTTTTACTAACTTATAATACCATAGTACTGTGTAGTGCACAATGAAAGATTGATATTTTCATAAAACCTTCATAATTTAACAAAGTAAAGTTAAAGCTCATCTATTGAATAAGGGGTATATTTGAAGGGGAAATATATGGTATAGTAAAAGTATAACTATTTTATTTTATGAGAAAGAAAGGAGTTATTATGTATAGTACAAAAATACTAGATGATTATGAGTACGAAACCTTTAATGTTTTTTCTACAAAATTAAACCCAAATACAAAACACGATTATTTATCAAAGGTTATACTGTTTAAAGAGTTCTTAAAAGGGAAAGAATTGATTTATGCGACAAAAGAAGATTGTAAAAATTTTGTAGACTATATACAGACCAAATATGCAAAATCAACTTGTGAAAAGATATATAGTTATTTACATAGTTTTTATAACTTCTTAAAGAAAGAAGGATACATAGATATAAATCCGTTTAGGTATGTGGAGAAACCAACAGTAACAAGAATAAAAACAAAAGATGATGTCCTAAGTATACAAGAAATAAATAAGCTTATAGGTACTTTACCAAAATTAAATATAAGAGATAGAGTAATAATAGTCTGTCTAGTTACTACTGGGTGTTTATTAAATGAATTGGTTAGCTTGAAGTGGAAAGACCTTATGGTAGATGAAAACGATAACTCGTACGTGAGACTGGGAAAAGGAAGAAAAGAGAGAGTAGTTAAGTTACATCCATACTTCTTTAAACTTTTAGAAGATTATAGGAATTATTCTGGGCTTCCTGAGGTAATAATACCTAATGATGACTTTATTTTTACTACTCAAAAAAGTAATTCTATAACAGATAGAAATGTCAGACTTATAGTCAAAAAAGCGTTAGATTTAGCAGGACTTTCTCAATATTCAGCAAGAGACTTTAGACATTCATTTGCAGCAATAAGTTTAAGACTTGGAGCAGATGAAAGTGATGTAAAAAATCAACTTGGTTGGAGTGACAAATACTATGCAATTAGATATAAATATGTATTAAATTTTGTCGATAGCGAAATAGTGGATTATCTTATTGAAAAAGATAATTTGGACATAAATAAAAAATAGTAATAAATAAAAAATACTATATATAAATATGAACAAAAAATAAAAAAGTCTTGTTATAGTTCGTAAAATTATATATAATTATTTATGTACTAATTTGTACACAATAATCACATGACAAAAGATTTAAGGAAGGTGCTAATATAATGATAGATAATAAATATACTATGTACTCAAATCCACTTACAGATAGATATTGTAGCAAAGATATGAGCTATATATTTTCTCCGCAATTTAAATTTTCTACATGGAGAAGACTATGGGTTGCTCTTGCAGAAGGTGAACATGAGTTAGGAATAAATATAACTGAAGAACAATTAGATGAGTTAAGAGCTAATATAGATAATATAAATTTTGATGAAGCTAGAAAAATAGAAAAAGAAGTAAGACATGATGTGATGTCTCATGTAAAAGCCTATGGTTTACAATGTGAAAAAGCCAAAGGAATAATACATTTAGGAGCAACATCTGCATATGTTGGAGATAATACTGATGTTATACAAATGAATGAAGCTTTAAAACTTCTAAGAGTAAAACTTGTAAACTTAATAAATAATTTAAAAGAATTTGCACTTAAGTATAAGGATATGCCAGCTCTTGGGTTTACACACTTTCAAGCAGCACAACTTACAACAGTAGGTAAAAGAGCTTGTTTATGGGCTCAAGACCTAATACTTGATTTGGAAGATTTGAACTATAGAATAGATAATATGAAATTAAGAGGCGTTAAAGGAACTACTGGTACTCAAGCAAGTTTTTTAAGCTTATTTGAAGGAGACCATGAAAAAGTAAAAGAATTAGATAAGAAAATCTGTAAAAAGATGGGATATAATTCTTCTTATGCAGTAAGTGGACAAACATATACTAGAAAATTAGATTATCAAGTGATAAGTATACTATCAGGAATAGCTCAAAGTATGCATAAAATGACTAATGATATAAGACTTTTACAAAGCTTAAAAGAATTAGAAGAGCCATTTGAAAAGAATCAAATAGGTTCATCAGCAATGGCTTATAAGAGAAACCCAATGAGAAGTGAGAGAATAGCATCTTTATCTAAGTATATAATCTCTGAGTCTTTAAGTCCTGCAATGGTACAAGCTACTCAATGGCTAGAGAGAACATTAGATGATTCAGCTAATAAGAGATTGGCTATACCTCAAGCTTTTATGGCAGCAGATGCAATCCTTGAAATAGGTATAAATGTAACTGATGGTTTAGTAGTATATGAGAACATGATAAGTAAACGTGTAAATGAGGAACTTCCTTTTATGGCTACTGAAACAATACTTATGGAAGCTGTAAAAAGAGGTGGAGATAGACAGGAATTACATGAGATAATAAGAGAATATTCTATGAAAGCTGCATATAGAGTTAAACATGAAGGTAAGGATAATAATCTAATTGAGCTTATAATGAATGATGATTCATTTAAAATGAGCAAAGAAGAAATATTATCTATAATGGATCCAAAAAACTTTATAGGTAGAGCACCAGAACAAGTTGTAGAGTTCGCAAATGAAGTTGTAGAACCAGCTATAAAAGATTATAAAGAAGACTTAGGAAAAGTAGATGTGGATTTAAGAGTATAGAAGTATACAGATAAAATATAATCAAAAATGGCTATCTTATTTATAAATAAGATAGCCATTTTAATGGGCTAGCGTCTGCTCTTCATCGCTATGAAGAGTTCTTCCTTATTTACTATACCATGAATTCAAAAAAATAGCTACATAAATAGTGTTTAATAAGAATAATATAAATAAAATTAAATGAAATGATAAGATTACTAATTAAATTTAAACATTCAGTAAAAACTATTGTACTTGCAATATTTTTAATGTAAACTGAAATAAAGTTATTTAGATAATTTAATAAATTTTAAAACAACCGAGGTGATTGTATGAACTATGTAGTAAAAGATACCATAAGTTTTCTAGTAAAAACATTTCCTAAGATTTATTCTAGCCTATACTTAGAAGACCTAAAAAAATTTGCACCAGACTATAATGTAAATAAAACACAATTAAGAGCATTAGTATTTATAAAAAATTATGGAGTAATAAGTATGACTGATTTATGCTCTAAGTTAAATATAGAAAAAGGCAGTTTAACTAGTATGGTTGATGATTTAACTGACAAGAAATATGTAACAAGAGAAAGAGATTTAGTTGATAGAAGAAAATATCTAATTGACATTACTGAAGAAGGGGGTAAAATAGCTTCTGACTTTATGGATAAGTTAAGTGATGGCCTAGGAGAAAAGCTTTCTAAATTGACTGAAGAAGATAGAAGAAAGTATTTAGAGGCAATAAATACTCTTCAATATATATTAAATAAAGAAGAATTTAAATAGAAAAAATATCCCCTATTCAAATAATATCTGAAAAGGGGATATTTTTATATCATTAAATTTATATAAATTAATATTTCAAGAATTTATTTGTGTAAAGCTACATATTGCTCTAAACCTTCTTTTAATAATGTAGCAGCTCTATGAAGGTCAGTTTCATTTAGGATGTAAGCTAATCTTATTTCGTCACGTCCTAAACCTGGAGTAGCATAGAATCCTTCAGCAGGGCAAACCATAACTGTTTCATTGTTTTTGTTGAATTCTTTTAACATCCAGATTGTGAAATCTTCTGCATTTTCAACTGGTAATTTAGCAACTATATAGAAAGCACCAGTTGGTTTTTTACATATAACGCCATCAACTTTCATTAATTCGTTGTATAATACATCTCTTCTTTTTTTGTATTCTTCATTAACTTCTTTGAAATAAGAAACTGGAGTTTTGTATAATTCAACAGCTCCTATTTGCTCTAATGTAGGAACACAAAGTCTTCCTTGACATAATTTAAGTATTTGAGCAATAAGACCTTTATTTTTACAAGCGATAGAACCAATTCTAGCACCACAAGCACTGTATCTTTTAGAAACACTGTCTATTATGATAACTCTATCTTGTACACCTTCTAAGTTGCCACAGCTTGTGTACTCAAGTCCATCATAAACAAATTCTCTATAAACTTCATCTGCTATTATCCATAAATCTTTTTCTTTAGCTATTTCAGCTAGGATATTAAGTTCTTCTTTTGTATAGATTGCACCAGTTGGATTTCCTGGATTAGAAAGAATTATAGCTTTAGTTTTATCATCTACCTTAGACATTATTTCTTCTTTAGATGGAAGGTGGAAACCGTTTTCTGCTTTTGTTGTAACAGCATTAACTTCTACGTTTACACATTGACCAAATCCATTGTAGTTAGTATAGAATGGTTCTGGAACTAATAAATTATCCCCTGGGTCACAAACTGCCATCATAGTGAAAAGTAAAGCTTCACTACCGCCATTAGTTACTAGTAATTCATCTTTTTCAAAATGCATATCATAAGTTTTATAATAATTTTGAAGTGCTTCTAATAATTCTGGAATACCTTCTGATGTAGCATATTCTAAGACTTCACTATCAAAGTTTTTAACAGCATCAAAAAACCCTTTAGGAGTTTTTATATCTGGTTGTCCTATGTTTAAGTGATATACTTTGATTCCTCTATCTTTTGCTGCTTGTGCAAATGGAACAAGTTTTCTGATTGGAGAGGCCTGCATTGCACTAACTCTGTTTGAATAATTCATTTTAATACCCCCTATTTAATTTGAATACGTATATTGTATTATGTAAATTGTATGTTTGAATACAAGACATCTTTACAAGATAATAATAACATACTTATAGGTAAAAATCATCAAAAAAAATTAATATAGCTCTAAAATAAACTTTTAACAAATTACAGTGAAATACCTATGTCCATGCCAATAAATTATATATTAGTAAATTGATTTATTATAAGATAATGTTTTAATATATTGGCAGTAATATTTTTGTTATAATCTTTTAGCTATAGATAAAAATATATATTGATAAATATGCAAATTTATAAAAAATATTATAAATTTATTTAACAGATACGATAAATATCATATAATTATATTAAAGGCTATTAACTAAGAGGTGTTAATTATGAAAGAATTAAGAATAGATCCAATTACTAATGATGTTGTTATATTTGCTACTGATAGATTAAAAAGACCTTTGGATACAGCAGATATACCAAATGAAAAGGAAGATAGTAAGGAATATGAAGAAGGATGCCCATTTTGTAAGGGAAATGAGGCTTGTGCAACTGATACACTATTTGAAATAAAGGGTGAAGAAGGATGGCTTGTGAAGTCTATTTATAATAAATTTCCTATAATTGATGATATGGCAAGAGATGTATATGGTATTCATGAAGTAATGATAGAGAGTGATAAACATAATAGTAATTTTTATAACATGAGTCAAAAAGAATTTGAAGATGTTTTTTTTATGTATAGAGATAGATTTAGAGAAATGTCGAAAAATGACAAAGTAGAGTATGTCAGTATATTTAAAAATTTCTTAAGAAAAGCTGGAGCGTCTTTAATGCATCCACATGCTCAGATATTATCTATGTCTTTTATTCCTCCTGAAATTACCAATGAATTACTAGTTTCAAAAGAGTATTATGACAGTAATAATAGCTCTTTGTATGATGATTTAATAGAAAATGAAATAAATTTAAATACAAGAGTTGTTTATAATGGAGATGCCTTCATAGCGCTTATTCCATATGCAACTAAATATAGTGGAGAAGTAAGAATAATATTTAAAGATAAAATAAAATTTGATGAGTTGAGTGATAATAATGTAAAAGAACTTTCTATGATATTTGAGAAGTTATTTAAGAATCTGTATAATATCAACGGATATATGCCATTTAACTTGTGTATTCACACTCATCCAACAAATATTGAAACAAAATCATATTTTAATGTTCATATGCATATAATCCCAAGAAAATATAATTTTGGAGGATTTGAGCTTGGAACAAATATGTATGTTTCTTCAATAATCCCTGAAGAGTTAACAAAAAAATTAAAAATTGATTAAAGTATATATTTTTAAGGTATTAAGTAAATATTAAATTTTAGATAAAATTATAATGACGTGTTGTTAAAATAAAAACAAATGAAAAATCAAAAGAAATTTACTGTTTAGATGAGGAGTATTAATATGAAATTTATATCGTGGAATGTCAATGGAATAAGAGCTTGTGTTGGGAAAGGATTTTTAGACTTTTTCAAAGAAGTTGATGCAGATATATTTTGCTTACAAGAAACTAAATTACAAGAGGGACAAATAGAGTTAGATTTGCCAGGATATTTTCAATACTGGAATTATGCTGAGAGAAAAGGTTATTCAGGTACTGCTATATTTACAAAAAAAGAGCCTTTAAAAGTAATGTATGGAATAAATATAGAAGAACATGATAAGGAAGGTAGAGTTATAACTCTAGAATTTGAAGATTTTTATTTTGTTACTGTGTATACACCGAATTCTCAATCTGAGTTGAAAAGATTAGAATATAGAACTAGATGGGAAGATGATTTTATAGACTATTTAGTTAAATTAGATAATCAGAAACCTGTAATTGTATGTGGGGATATGAATGTTGCTCATACAGAGATAGATTTAAAAAATCCTAAAAATAATATGAAAAATGCAGGTTTTACTAAAGAAGAAAGAGAAAAATTCTCTAAACTATTAGATAGTGGATTTATAGATACATATAGATACTTTAATCCTGATAAAGAAGGTGTCTATAGTTGGTGGTCATATAGATTTAATGCAAGAAAAAATAATGCAGGATGGAGAATAGATTATTTTTGTGCATCTAAGAAATTAGAAGATAGATTGCTAGGTGTAAATATTCACACTGAAGTATTGGGCTCAGACCATTGTCCAGTTGAATTAGAGATGAAATAAAGATTAGTCAGGATAAAAATTGGGCTGTAGATATACATTTAAAGATGAATATGTTTTAATCTACATGCCTATTTTTAGCCTAAGTAAACCTTATTTGTTTTTTCTTTGAATAGCATTTTCTAATGCAAATTGATTTGTTTTTCCCATGTTATAAGCTAAGTTAATAATTCTTTTCTCGTCTTTACTCAATTCGCGATTCAAAATCTTCTTAAATTCATCAAATAACTTATCGTAATCAACTTTCTTTTTATTAGAATATTTTATAGTTTTAGGTCTAATGCTTGTATACACATATATGTCTGGCACTATACTTGGATTGTATATATTAATAAAGACCTTAGCAGTATAATATGCATCATTTAAAGCATTGTGATAAGACATTTTTTCATCGAGTTGCAATAAGGAAATAGCATTTTGTAATCCGATACTTTTTCCTGCTGGATTATTGAAATATTTAGATGCATGTTGTTGAATATTAATATAAGACTTAGGTAAGGTATTTGATGCTAGCTTATGGTAATTAATGTTCCTATACAATTCCTTTAAATCTCCAGCTCCCCACACACATAATATAGGGTCTTGTGATGATATAAATTCTATGAAATTGTTGTAAACTTCAGGAAAAGTAGGGGAACTGTTAAAATCAGAATTTTTAATATTGGTCATACGACTAATAAAAGGGTGTATATCTCTATATATTGTAGGTTTTACATAGCTATTAAATGTATCTATTATATTGAATTTAGAATCCAACTTAATTGCTCCTATTTGTATGATTTCAAAAGGACATTTTTCATTGGATATAGTTTTGTTAAGTTTTTTATCAAATCCTTGATTAAATTCCAAATCGAAAATTATGTATTCCATAAAGTTTATCTCCTAAATTTTTTTATTATTGCTCTTATAGATTATATTATAAGTTAAATTAAATTTTTAAACAAAAATACTTTTATTTTAGTATACCCTATATTTATAAAAATGTTAAACTATTGTATGTAGAATATTTTTTCCAATAAAAAATATTGCGAACTTTTTGTACTTGATATATAATAATATAAATAAAAACACGAATAAAATACGAATATTTTGCAAGAAAAATTCATAAATGTAAGCGAAAATGAATTTTATCTTGTATTTAACAAAATAAAATTTACATAAAAATTATGGGAGAGTGAAAAAATGGATAGTCTATTATATGTAATAGAGAAAGATAAACATACTAATGAAGAAATAAGAGAAATCCTAAAAAACAATAAAAATATAAGATTTGTTTCCTTAATGGGTGTTGACTTAGGAGGAAATGCAACAGATGAAAAGATTCCTGTAGAAATATTTTTAGAAGATATAGATAAATTTTTAGAATCAGCTATACAGACTGATGGTTCGAGTGTTGAACTTTATAATATAGCAACATTAAATAATGCAAAAGTTGATTTAATGCCAGATAAAAGTTGTCATTGGTATGTAGATTACAATATGGAATATATAGACGAAGAAGTAGGTTTACCTGTTGGAACATTAAAGATACCTGCATTTTTAATACATGATAACAAAAAAGTATGCTCAAGAGGAGTACTTCAAAAAGCAGACAAGTATTTTAAAAAATCTATGTTTGAGATATTCAAAGAATACCCACATGTGATAAATAACATAGGAATAGATTCAATAGATGATATAGAAGAAATAATGTTGACAGCAGCTACAGAACTTGAGTTTTGGGTTAATACTCCTGATGATAAAGCTGACCTAGAAAAATTATATGTATCACAAAGTTTAAAAGAGCAATATTGGAAAAGAACTCATGGTATTATAAGAACTTGCTTAGAGCAAAGCTTGATAATACTTCAAAAACTAGGTGTAAGCCCAGAAATGGCTCATAAAGAAGTTGGAGGGATACAAAGTTCTATTAGTATAGATGGAAGAACAAACCATGCTATGGAGCAACTAGAGGTTTCTTGGAAGTTTTCTACACCATTACAAGCAGCAGATAATGAATTATTGGTAAGAGATGTTATAGAAGATGTATTCACATCACATGGGCTAGAAGTTACATTTAAAGCAAAACCAATTCATGGAGTTGCAGGAAGTGGTGGGCATACACATGTAGGAGTAAGTGCAAGACTAAAAGATGGAAGTATTAAAAACCTATTTGCTCCAAAGGATTTAAAAGAAGATTATCTAAGTGAATTAGGATATGGTGCTCTTATGGGACTTCTTTACAATTATGAAGTATTAAACCCAATTGTAACAGCTTCTAATGATGGATTTAATAGATTAGTTCCTGGATTTGAGGCACCTGTATGTATAGTTACATCTTTAGGGCATAGCTATGAAATTCCATCAAGAAATAGATCAGTACTTGTTGGATTAATAAGAGATATGAAAAATCCAAAGACTGTAAGGTTTGAATTAAGATCACCAAGTCCTTTGTCTAACACATACTTAGTAATAGCAGGATGTTATCAGACAATGTTAGATGGTATAAAAGCAGCAGCTAAGAGTGGTCTTAGTACAAAAGAACTAGAAAAAGAATTGTCTAAAAGTGTAGGTGAAGAAGGCTTCTATTTAGAAAAAGATAGAGCGTATAGAGACGAAAATGATGTATTTGAACATTATAGCTTAGAGGAAAGAAATGCAAGATTTGGAATTCCACCAGCTACAGTTTATGAAAATATGAAAAACTTAGAAATATATGCTTCTAAATTGAAATCTTTAAAGCAAGGTGATGTATTTACTGATAGTATAATAGAATCATTTAAGGTTGGAGCAATAGATAAGTGGCAAAAAAAATTAAAAACTAGAATAATAGAAGCTGGAATTCAAAAGATAAGAAGTATTGCCAAAATACACACAAAAGAAAATATGGATGCACTTGATGAAGTGGTTTGGAATTCAATATCAGATTTGAAGTTCAACATTATGAAGGACACTTTAACTAGAGAATCTCTATTTACTAGAGTAAGAGAAGCTGTAGAAAATAAAGATTATCAGACTGCTTCAGATTTACAAATAGAATTAAAAAGAAGTATGGAAGAAATACAACAACTATATATGCAATACAAGAAAAATATATACTAAGATAGATTAGTAATTGAATTTTAATATTATAAAGGCAATCGAGTATAATTAGGTTATTTTGAGTAAAATCTCAAATGTGAAAGCATACTTGATTGCCTTTGGTTTTATTATTTTAAGTTTTGTAATAACATACTAATTGTAATGAGTATCTATTAATTCTGAGATATAATCAGCAATTTCATCTGGATGAATGACTGTTTTAAACTCTTCTAAATTTTTCTTCATAAAGTTTATTATAGAATCAAATTCATTTGATACTAATTTATAAAATATATTCTTAAGGTCTAAGTCATCGCTATAAATCATCCCAAGTCCTTTGTCTATTATAAATTTAGCGTTTTCAATTTCTTGTCCAACCTTTGGCATTTTTACAAGTACTGGAGTTTGTGACTGGATAGCTTCAAATATAGTTGCCCCTCCAGGTTTAGTTAACATTAGGTCACATTCTCTTATTAGATTATACATATCATTTACAAATCCAAGTACTTTTATATTTTTTAAAGGTTTCTTGTAAGTTAATGTGTCATATAATTTTTTGTTTTTACCTGTAACTATTGTAATTTCTATAGAATCAATATGCTCTTCGATAAATTCATCTATCCAATGCATAAAATCCTCATCTATATCGAACAAACCTCGTCCTCCACCTAGAAGTAGTAATCTATACTTATCACGACAGAGTTCTTTACTTTCAATTTGGAATCTCTTATCCACAGGAACACCAGTAACCTTTATTGAGTCTGGATTTATTCCTTTTTGAAAAAATCTATTTTTTATTTCAGGAGATGGAACAAAATATAAATCTGTATGTTCAAAAACCCATTCCATACTATCTACAACATCTGTTATAACTGTAAGAGTTGGTATATTTATATCAGGATTTTTTATCTTAAAATTATTTACACAAGCAGCAGCCAGTGGAAATGTAGAGATAATTAAATCTGGATTTATATCAGAAATATACTCAGAAAGTTTAGGTGTATATAATTTATGAGAGAAATCATGTCTTGAATCAAACGATTTCTTAAAATAATAATAGTAATTATATAATCCTGGAGTATATTTTGTATTGTTCTCATAAAGTTTTACCATAGGCTTATTCATCATAGGGATACTTGCATTTATAAAATTTTGTACAACAACATTGTAGTTACTATATTTTTCAATAATACATTCTTTGACTGCTTTTGCGGCACTTATATGGCCAGCACCAAATTGAGCAGTTAAGATTAATATTGTTTTATCTTCTTTTGTTTTAGCCAATTTATCACCACTTTCATAAAATATATCTGATTAGAGTATTATACATTTATAGACGCATTTAATCAACAATAATATTTAAAAATAACTATTGTGTAAAACATAGTACTGTGTTATTATGAAAATATAAGAAGTTTTAACATAGTACCTTGTAAAACACAATACTGTGTATTTAAAGAAAGGATGGAGTATATGAACACACAATTTAGAAAGGGTGTTTTAGAAATTTGTGTACTGGCACTAATATCTAAAAAAGATATGTATGGATATGAAATAGTACATAATATCTCTAAAGTAATAGATGTAAACGAAGGAACAATATATCCTATTCTAAGAAGACTTACAAAAGATTTGTATTTCGAAACATATATACTAGAATCTAATGAGGGTCCTGCTAGAAAATACTATAGAATAACTTCACTAGGGAAAGAGAATCTATCCAATCTAATGGAAGAGTGGAGAGAATTTGTAAAGGCTGTTGAGATTTTAATAAGTGAAGATGAGGGAGGTAATGAACTTGAATAAAACTGAGTTTCTTGAAATTTTAAAGGATTATCTAAAAAAAGATTTTTCTGAGAGCGAAGTTAATGATATATTGAGAGATTATGAAGAGTATTTTGTAGATGGTCTTATAGAGGGAAAGAGTGATATGGAGATAATAGCGTCACTTGGTTCGCCAAAATATATAGCAAGAGAACTTATCTTACAGACTAAAGAAAAAGACACTGAGGAAGAAAAAATAATAAATACAGATGTTTTAAACGATAAATTTAGCAAATTTAAATCAGATATGAAAAAGGGTTATTCTATATTAAAAGATGAAGCTAAAGAAAAGTACAATAAATCAAAGGAAAATATAAATGATAAGCTTACACCAAGCATAGAAGAAGGTGTTGGAGGTTTATCTAGACAAGTTATAAAGGTATTATTAGTAATGCTATCTTTATTCTTGATTATTCCAGCATTTGCATTCGTATGTGCTATTATATCTGTTGCTATTGGATTAATATGTACATTGATTGCTTTTGTTATATCAATCCCATTTGTGATTAAGTTTATAACAATGGTTCCAGATGTTACGATGTTTTGTATATTTGCTACTATAGCATTTGTAGGACTTGAGATACTTGCATGGCAAATTTTACTGTTTGTTATAAGATTAGGTAAGCAATTGTTAGGTAGTTATATAAATTGGATAAAGAGAAAAAATATTTATATAAATGCAAATGAAAAGATGGAAAAAAGAAATAAAGATATTTTAAGAGATGAAGATTTGAATAAAGACATTAATGAAGATTTATATAGTAAAGGGTATTATGATATAAAAGAGGAAAGTATTAAAAAAGATGATGATTATGATGATAGTATAAACTTTGAGGCAATGTATAAGGACTTTGAAGATTTAGACGATAAGAAAGGAGAAGATAAACATGAATAAGAAACTTGCCATATTTGCTGCAGTCTTATTGGTAATAGGCATAATTGGAACAACATGGTCAGGAATTTTAGTTATGCCAAGCTTAATAAACTTTGGGTTAGAAAAGGAAGCTGAATTTAAAAAAGAAAATAAACTTTATCAAGAAAAAGTAAATATTGACAAGTTAGATGTATCTGTTGATAATATAAATGTTACGATAAAGAAACATGCAAGTGAAGATGTGCGTGTGACAACAAAAGGAAGCAATGAGCTTTATAAGTATAATGTTACATTAAAAGATAAAACTTTAGTGGTAAAAGGTGAAAGAAAATATGATAATCAGATTAAAAGGATTAAAAATTTCGACCAATTACTAAATAAATCTATAGATAGTATGTTTTCACATGATTATAGGGAACTTGTAATATATGTACCAAATAATGTAGATGTAAATGTATCAAGTGTAAGCTCATATTTATTGGTATATGATAATGTAGCTTCAAGTAATATAACATATAAGACTTCTTATGGAAGCTTTGGAAGAGTTATAACAGAAAATAATGTAAATAAACTGGAAACTTTGAATTTAATATCTAATAGTAATATTGACCTATCAACGAAGTCAATTTTAGGTGTTAAAAATGTAAATATAGAATCAGAATCATTAGATATATCTTCAGACTATGAAGATGTATTTATCAACAATGTAGAAGATTATATACCTGAAAATGTAAATGTAAATGAAAAAATAAGTAGAAATTCACATTATGATAATGAATTTAATTTATATTCTAACTTGCCAATTGCTAAGCATTTAAATATAGAAGTTCCAAATTCTAAGGTAAGTCTTAATTTACCAATAGATAAGTATAAATTTAATTGTGATATAAAGTCAAAAGAAGAAATTGAAGAATACAATAATGATGGAGATTATAGTAGTGATGAAGAATACAATAATGATTCATCTGATTATGAACATAATGAAGGACATAGTAACAAGTATAAAAATATTAGAGAAATAAAAGGGTTTTTGAATAAAAATATGTCGAATTTAGAACAAGAATATACTATAAAAATAAATTCAAATCGATTAGAACTGTAAATAATTTACTACAATAATTGATAAATTGATTTAAAAGTATAAAAATATAATCTATACTATGGTATAATAAGTATCGAAAGAGAATTAGGAGAGGGATACTTATGAATAAAATAGCAGTAAGTTTTTTAATAATTGCTACTACTTTATCGAGTACAGCATGTATGGATTATAACATCAGTACGGTTGAATTGGTTGATTCTAAGGAGTCAGCGGTTGTAAAGAAGGATGAGAGTATCAAAGAAGAAGCAACTAGTAAAATAATTAACCCTAAGACTACTACTAAAATACCTATAGAAATAATTTCAAAAGATGAGAAAATAGTAAAATACTTACAAATTGATGGAGAAAGTACACTTAAAGATAAGCTACAATTAATCTTAGATACATTATCAAATGAGTATTTTAATGGGTTAGATATGGAAGTAGAAGTCAAGGAAAAAGACAAGCTCGTTAGAATAAGTTTAATAGAACCAGATAAAAAAGGTAGGGTTTCTTGGAAAGATGATTATTTAAATGAACAAAATATAAAATATACTATAAATAATATTATTAAAAATGTCATCCAAGAGGAAGATGATAGTATATGGATTGAAGAAGTAGAAATATACTATAACGGAAAATTAATAGAGTTAATATAAAAAATGATGTGTTTAAAAACACATCATTTTTTTATTAATTTTTAATCCTTATAAAATCCTTATATTTATGATTTAGAATGATTTTTGTAAACAAGTTCAATAAAAGAAAGGATGAAAATTATGAGTAATTATATTTTAGAATTAAGGGGAGTTACTAAAAAGTTTAAGAATGAGGTTGCAGTTGATAATATTTCAATAAAAATTAGACCTAATTCTATTTATGGATTATTAGGACCAAATGGAGCTGGAAAGTCTACTTTGTTAAAAATGATAACGGGGATTTTAAATGCAACTTCAGGAAAAATAATGTTTGAGGGACATAAATGGACTAGAAAAGACCTAGCATATATTGGTTCTCTTATTGAGTCTCCAGCTATATATGAAAATTTAACAGCAAGAGAAAATTTAAAAATTCATACTACTTTATTAGGTCTACCAGATTCTCGTATTGAAGAAGTCTTACAAATTGTTGATTTAAGAGATACTTTTAAAAAGCGTTCAGGTCAGTTTTCTCTAGGGATGAAGCAACGTCTTGGCATTGCGATTGCATTATTAAATCACCCAAAACTTTTAATCTTAGATGAGCCTACAAATGGTCTTGACCCTATTGGTATTGAAGAGCTTAGAGAATTGATTCGTTCTTTTCCAAAGGAAGGGATTACAGTTATTTTATCAAGCCATATTTTATCTGAGGTTGAACAGGTTGTAGATGAAATAGGAATAATTTCTAATGGAGTAATAGGTTATCAAGGAAAGATATCAAAAGAAGAAAACTTAGAAGAGCTTTTTATGAAAGTAGTAGCTGAAAATAGAAAGAGAGGAAATTAGTATGGAAAAATTTATTAGAGTGGAATTTCAAAAGATGAAAGGAACTTTTGGAATGAAGTTGATATGGATAGTTCCAGTATTCGGTATACTTTTTTGTGGACTAGGTGGAGGGCAAAATGCTGCTTTCAACTGGTGGTATATGACATTTCTTCCAGGATTATTAACCTTAATATGTTCATTAATAGTATTAAAAGATGAAAAAAATAAATACCGTGGTATTTTATCATTACCAATTGAAATGAAAAATATTTGGACTGGAAAAATGATTTATTGTATTATTTGTTGTTTTATAGCATCAATTATTTCTGCAATAGGTGTAGTTTTTATTGGGATAATCTATAAAGAAACTATTTCAATAGGTCAAAATATTATTGCAACTATGTTAATTGTTTTACTATTTATATGGCAGATTCCTCTTTGTATGTTTTTAGCTTCAAAATTTGGGATTTTTGTTACAGTTTTAATAAATATGTTTTTTACTATTGTTGGAGTTTCTGTTTTTTCAACTACAGGAATATGGTATTTATTTCCACATTCGATTCCTTCAAGATTAATGGCTGTTGTATTGCATATTCTACCAAATGGACTTCCTGCACCGGAGGGAAGTGAACTTTTAAATAATGCTGTTATTTTACCAGGAGTATTAATATCTGTTATTTTATTTGCATTATTTGCTTTAGTTACAAGGGCTTGGTTTAATAATAGAGAGGTGAAGTAATATGAGGCAACTAATAAGAATATTTTGTTCTGATTTAATAAAATTAAAGCGAAATTTTATAATACTAATGCATATTTGCATTGCTTTAATAGGAATGGGATTATTTTTATGGTATTATAAGGTTTCAGGAGCTGATAATATACTAAAGATAGTAGCATATTTACAAGTTATAGCAATAGCTTTTCCTTTATTATCAGGTGTTGTGTGTTCAATGTTCGTTGAACAAGAATATTATGCAGGAAATTATAAACATATGTTAACATCATCTAATCCAAAATATCTTGCACTTCTAAGTAAATATATAATCTTAGTATGTCTTGGTTTTGTAGCAACATTAGTGTCTGTATTAGGTTTTAAATTTGGTATATCTGAGAATTACTTTGCATCAAGCTTTTATATGATTTCAATCCTAATTTTAATTGGGTGTAATTTATTCGAATATATATTACATTTATTCTTAAGTTTAAGGTTCGGAAAAGGAGCATCAATTGGAGTGGGTATAGCTGAAATGTTACTTTCAGCATTATTATTAACTGGACTTGGTTCTGGCATTTGGCAGTATTTTCCTTGTGCGTGGGGTGTTAGATTTATAACTATTTGGTCATCTTTTTCAAGTTCTAAAGCGGTTGAATATATAAAAGTTGAATCAATTAAAGTATATCAATCAACAGGTTTAATGTGTGGCTTTGTAACAATTTTAGCATTTGTAATTTTATGTATTTGGTTTTCTAAATGGGAAGGTAAAAAGTCAGAAGAATAGAATAAAAATTGACTGTTTATTTACATTATAGTTATATTATTATGTTAAAATATAACTTAGCAATAAAAAGATATAAAATAATCAAATAAAAAACTGGTTAGGTATTAATTATGAATTAATTAAACTATTTGGAGGACAGGGTATAAATGCTTGGAGGTAAAAAATCTAACAACAAAAAAATTGAAAAGTTAAGAACTATTTTTATAAAATATCTATCTTTATTCTTTGTTATGACAATTTCATTGGCACTTCTTTTAATGTTATTGTTTTCTGTATTATTATCATCAGGTATAATATTACCAGCTAATTATGCAGAAAAACAATTTAATAAATATAAAGAAAGGATTATCTCAAGTGAAAAAGTAACTGAAGATATAATTCCAAATTTATATGAGTATGGGGTTTATACTTTAGATGGGAATTTGATTTCAGGCACATTTAATAAAAAAGAATCAAAAAAAATATGGAATTTAATGAGAGATATTGAAAAAAAGAATGAATATTCTGGAACTTATATAAAGTTTTTTAAAAAAGATGAAGTTTTTATAATAAAATACAAACTAGTAACAGAATTTGTTTCTCCAACTTTAAGGACATATTTACCAAAGCCAGAACTATTAGGAATGATTATTTTTAGTATAATATTTCTTATTGAAATTATTATACTATCGAAATTATTTGGCAAGAAATTAAATGCTGAAATGGAACTTTTGAAAAATACTACAGAAAAAATAGAACAGCAGAATTTAGATTTTGTTGTAGAATCTAGTAAAATTTGTGAAATCAATAATGTTCTTCTTTCTATGGATAAAATGAAGTCAGCTTTAAAAGATTCTTTAGAAAAACAATGGATGTTAGAAGAGAATCGTAAGGAACAGATATCTGCATTAGCACATGATATAAAAACACCATTGACTATTATACATGGAAATACTGATTTATTAATTGAAATAAATGAAAATCCAGAGCTATCAGAATACATGGAATATATAGCAAAAGGTGTCACTCAAATAGAAAAATATATTAATACTCTAATAGATATATCAAAGACAGAAACTGGTTATATATTAAATAAAGAAGTAATTAATGTAAGTGAATTTATAGAAGATGTCTTGGTTCAAATAGAAGCATTAGCTCGTACACAAAACTTAGATGTTGAGTTTTCTAAACAAGATAATTTGCCCAAAAGTATAACTATAGATAAAGAATTGTTGTTTAGAGCTATTATGAATATAATTTCAAATGCTATAGATTATTCACCAAGCCAGAGCAAACTATACATAAGTGTATCATTAAGTAATAAATACTTAAAATTTGTGATTACAGATTGTGGAGGTGGTTTTTCCAAAGCAGATTTGTCAAAAGCTACAGAACAATTTTATACAGGAGATTTAAGTAGAAACTCTAAATCTCATTATGGCATGGGTTTATATATTGTAAATAATATTGTACAAAAACATAATGGGACTTTATATATTGAAAACTCTATAAAAACTGGTGGTGCTATGGTGACAATTGAGATACCAATGATTTAATAAATAATATCCATTTTGTAAATACCTAAATTTTGTAGTTTATAGGTATTTATAAAATGGATAATTTTTTTGAAGTTTATATGCTAGTTAAGTCTGATAAAAAGTTTTCAAACATAACTCCATCATTTCTATCAGTGTCAAATTGAGATGTGTAATTTATAGTTTTATATATAAAATCTGTTGCTGTATTAACTGCTACTCCTAAATCATGTTTATTTACTAACATACCACAAAGAATAGATGTGAATATGTCTCCTGTTCCACTATAAGAGCAATTATTGTATTTAACTGATGTAAAAAATACATGGTCATTATCTCTATCATAGGCTAAATTTAATATGTTATCATCTTCCAAAATACCAGTAATAACAACCTTGCTAGGTCCTAAATTAGATACAGATTTTGCAATGTGTATAAGCTCCTCTCTATTATAATCATTTTTTGTATAATCATTTCCAGTTAAGAAACAAGCTTCTGTTAAATTAGGAGTAGTTAAATCTGAATGTTTAACTAATTCTTTGATTTCTTGTCTCATTTCTTCTGTAAAGATTGGATACATGACTCCATTATCACCCATAACAGGGTCAACTACAATAAAAGCATTGGGATAATCATTTATAAAATTAGCCACTATTTCGATTTGGTGTTTTGAACCTAAAAAACCACTATATATACTATCAAAGTTGACTTTTAAATTTTTCCAAGTATTTGAATATCTTACCATTTCATCAGTACAATCTAAAAAAGTAAATTCAGGATAACCAGTTTGACTTGAAAGTATAGCTGTTGGAAATGGACAACATTGAACCTTTAATGCTGAAAGTATAGGTATAGCAACTGATAATGAACATTTTCCTATTCCAGATAAGTCATTAATTGCTGCGACTTTTTTTTGCATAAAAAACCCTCCATTAGTATGTATTAATTATAATGATGCCAAAATATTTATATACATATATATTACTATAAAAAAAAGAAAAAAGTAGATTATAAAATAAAAAATTGTAAAAAAAACAGTGTATCAATACAATTAATTTTTAATATTGGACATAATAAAATAGAGAATTATTAAATATGAAAATTATTATATGTGACAGAATATTCTTTGTAATTTCATTTGTAAGGTGTACTATTTGGGAGGTGTAGCTTTGAAAATGCTGAAAAATAAGAATAAGTACATCAAAGGTATAATGGCATTTGTATTTTTGTCTTTAGCTACTACAGCAGGTTTATTTTTAATAAATGATTTAAGTATTAAAAATATGGAAGAAAAGGTCATAGAATCTGCAAATGTTGAAGGTGATGATGTAAAAGACCAATATAAGCTATTGCTTGAAAACTTATTTGACTACAGAAATAAGGCAATATTAGAGAAAAATGAAAATATTTTAAAAGGTCTTTATGAGACAGATAAAAAGTTCGGTCTTTGGGCTTACGAAAATGAAGTAAAAAAGATGAAGTATTTAGAAAATTGGTCTAGTAAGCAAGGTGTAAAATTTAAGGACATAAAAACAAGGGTTAAGATTAAAAAGATAAAAGAAAAAGAAAAAGACCTATATGGTATAATCTGCTCTGTATCGACTGAGTACAAATATTCATATGAAAATCAAAAGGACAAAGAAAATGTCTTTAGAATAGGTACATATCATTATCTAAATGTAAAAATTATGGATAATCAATATGTCATAACTAAAGAGTGGTATACAGACCCTTTTGCAGATTCTTTAAATTTAGAAAACATAAAATCTGATGATATAAGAAACTATATTGGTCAACAAAATGGTGTAGAGTTACAACTTACAGATGAGCAAAAGAAGGCTATAGATTATGCACATAAATACTGTGGAGCAGCAGCTGACGAAGAACATGGTATGAAATTTAATCCAAATTATAGAGATTATAATCCAGAAGGTGGAGATTGTGCAAATTTTGCATCACAAATAATGTTTGAAAGTGGAAGATTTAAGAAGAACTCAATTTGGAATTATAGTGAAAGAGCAGGAACAAAAGCATGGGTAAATGCACAAGCCTTTAAAAATTATTCACTGTATAGTGGAAGAGGTTCATTAATAGCGAAAGGCTCATATGAAGAAGTTTATAAACAAGCTTATAATCTACGTCCAGGGGATTTTGTCGGATATGAGAAAAAAGGCAGAATAACACATGTTTCAACAGTAACAGGATTAGATTCAAGAGGATATCCTTTGGTAACCTGTCATAATACTGATAGAATGCTCGTTCCATGGGATTTAGGTTGGAGTGATAAATCCATAAGATTCCATATAATAAAAATAAATTATTAAAAATCTATAAAGAAAAATAAAGTATAAAAGAGAATAATGGCTTAATATTATAAAGTAAAAAAAATGATTATTAATGTATAAAAATAATAATAATTGACAAACATAGCTATATATGATAGAGTAGTACTAAGGTTACAGAAAAGAGTAGCTAAATAATTGTGTTTTTTTAGGAGGATTTATTAATGAAAACTGGTGTAGTTAAATGGTTTAACAATGAAAAAGGATTTGGATTTATATCTGTAGAAGGTGAAGGAGATGTTTTCGTACATTTCTCAGCTATAACTGGAGACGGATACAAAACATTAGAAGAAGGACAAAGTGTTGAATTCGAAGTAGTAGATGGAGCTAAAGGTCCTCAAGCTGCTAACGTAGTTAGATTATAATTAAAAATTCATATATATTAGTGTTCTAGTAATATGAGAGATAAGCCGCTAATCATTTAGCGGTTTTTTCAGTTTTTGTAAATAAAATAAATTGCAAAATAAATTAAATTTATTAAAATAAAAGCATTAATAATAAGATAAATATGTTAAAATTGATATTGTAGAGTAAATTTATTATGGCTAAGTTTAAGTCAATTAATTTTTAGTTAATTTTGCTAAAAAGAGAATAAGTGATACTGATAGACCATATAAAAATATTAATAAAGCATAAACAAGATTAAAATGACCAAAGGAAAAACGCTTGTTACAGCGTATAGTATTCAAGAATACTTAGAAAATAAGAAAGGAGAAAGTTACTGCAAAAAAGTAACATTATAAATATTTAATAATATTTATAAGTTTTCGGTAACGGTGGGTAGTGTAATGAACATATTATTCTTTCTAACACCAAAAAGTGAAGTGGCATATATATATGAAGACTACACTATAAGGCAAGCCCTAGAAAAAATGGAATATCACAAATACTCTGCAATTCCAATAATAAGTAAGGATGGTAAATATATTGGAACTATAACAGAAGGTGATTTTTTATGGACATTAAAAAACGACTTAAATCTGGACTTAAAAGGATTGGAAGATGTTCCTGTAACAGATATTAATAGAAAAATGGATAATTCTCCTGTTTCCATCAATGCAGATATAGAAGATTTAGTTATAAAATCTTTAAATCAAAATTTTATTCCTGTTATAGATGACCAAGATACATTTATTGGGATAATAAAAAGAAGAGATGTTATAGGTTATTGTTATGAGATAATAAGAGGATACAAAAATCTAGCTAATGATAATTAAAAATCGTATTAAAACTTTTTAAGCTATGTTCTTTATAATAAAAGAATAAAAATCTGAAATTAAAAATTTAAACTTTAATATAAGAAGCTGTCTTTTACAATAAAAATTGTGAAAAGACAGCTTTTTTTATACATCATTTTATGATTAATCGTTGTATTTTACAAGGTTTCCGTATTTAGCATTAAGAGCATTTATTTTATTTCCATAAACCTCATTTTGCTTTTGGTATAATAAACTTTTTTCAACTTCAGCTTTAGCTTCATCAAATGAAGATTCTGTGCTTTCTTGAAGGTCTTCTAATTTTATTATGTGATATCCAAATTGAGTCTTAACTGGCTCACTTACTTCACCTTTAGACATAGAGAATACAGCTTCTTCAAATTCAGGAACCATTTGTCCTCTACCGAATGTTCCTAAATCACCACCCATGTCTTTTGATGGGCAAGAAGAATGTTTAACAGCTGCATCTTCAAAAGATATTTCTTCTGATTTTATTTGAGCAAGTATTTCTTTAGCTTTTTCGTCACTGTCTACTAATATATGTTTAGCAGTTGCACTTTCTGGTTTAGAGAAAGAACTCTTGTTAGCTTCGAAAAATTCTACTTTTTCATCTTCTGTCACATTAACACTAGATAAAACTTTATTTATAGCAAATTGTTTTAATACATTTTCTTCTATCTTTTTCATTTCTAACTTGAATATTTCTTCCTCATTTAATTTTTCTTCTTTAGCATCTAATAAGAATAATTCTTGGTTTACTAAATCATTTAATAAATGTTTTTTACCTTCTTCAGTTTTAAATTGCATAGCTTGATAAGGGTCTAATGATTTTAATGCATTTTCAATATCAATATTAGTTATCTCTTTTTCTCCAACTGTTGCTAAAACTTTTTTTTCCATAATAGTTAACTCCTTTATAGTGTATTTCATTATTAATATAAAAACTACCATCTTAAATAATATCAGAAAACAATGTAGATGTCTAACATTTAAAGGCATATTAAGTCAAATAGAATTAAATTTAGTAGAACAAAGTTATTACAATTAATAAAAGTGAGCTCATGATACCTACTACACCCTCTTCATGTTTGAACTTAAGTGTTTTTATCATTGAATAATAAAAATATATACCAGTAAAAATTATCTTTAGATATAGGAAAGATAAACTCTTTGGATATATTAAAAAGCTGAAAAGAGTAAATATAAAAGCAAGTAGAGTACTTATTCTGTAAAAAAAATCTATTTGTGTAATGTCCTTATATTTTATCATAAACACTGAATATAAAATGATGAAACCAATTGCGACAATTGCATATACAGTAAATAATATGTTTTCAATAGTTCCATTTGAAATTACTATCCACTTATACCACATAATTGGCCAAAAAAATAATGCTAAGAACTTAAAATAATTATCAAACAACTTTTCTTTATACATTCATCAAACAACCTTTCTTAACAAAAGCATATATTTATTTTTAGAATTTTAAATAATGTAATATCATTATTATATATTAATATTGAATTTATAGAAACCAAAATTTGTTAAAATAAATATATAGATTTTACTGTTGAGTCAATTGAAAATGCTATCATTTTTATTATGAAATTGGATCAAATATGTAGAAGTATGGCAAGTTGGTCAATATTAGATATTTATTACTTCCAAGTGGTAAAGACTGTTTTTTTAATGATAAGAATTCCAATCTTTTTTGAAAAAAATTAATATCTACATTAAGTATATCTGCCATTTCATAAACGCAAGTGATGCCAGAATTAATTATGTTTATTATATCTTCCTCAGTAATTAAGAATTCACAAGCCCATTTCAACGCCTTATTTTCGCACTTATCTATAATGATTTTTGTATAATAATCGTTATAAGAAGATACATAGTATCCAAGGCTAGTGAAATGATGCCCAAGCTCCTCAGCTAAGATATATGTAAGTTTTTTTGTGTTTTGTTTTAAATGACTGAGTAATGATATGATTTTCATACCATGTTTATTTATATAGAGCCCTTCTAAATCACCTGCAATATAAGTGGTATAATGAATTATTATCTCTTCTTGAGATGCTAATTCAAAGAGCTTATCCAAATTATTCATAAAAATCCCCCTAAAATAGAATGTATGTTTGCTTTAAAATTATATTAAAAGAGCAGAAAAATATGCCTGCTCATCATGTGGTTTATTTTTTTTTATATTTATTTAGTAAAAATTCTATATACTCATTAAGTTGTTCTTGTGCTTCTTCAGGTAATTCCTCATGTGGATTTTTTCTATGCGCAGCTACTGTATCAATATTTTCTTTAACTAAGGTTCTTCCAAGAAGGTAATCAACTGACACATTAAATACATCAGCTAATTTATTTAAAATATGTTCATCAGGAAATCTGTTTTCTGTTTCATAGTATCCTAAGACTCTCTGAGAAACTCCTACTTTTTCTCCAAGTTCTCTTTGAGTCAATCCAAATTCCTTTCTAAGTTCTCGTAATCTTTTGGCAAACATTATAACACCACCTTATGTATAGATTATAACAAATTGTTCTAAAAAATAAAACTATGAAAGCATAAAAAGAATGTTTTTTTCTAAAATCTATTGATAAAGAACAAATAATTCTATATAATGTGAATATAGAAGAACAAAATATTCTTAATATTGGTGGAGGTATGAAGATTATGTTTAAAAACAATTTGAAATATTATAGAAAATGTAAAGGTATGACACAAATTCAACTTGCTAAAAAGGCAGGAATTACAAATGACTATGTATCTCAAATAGAAAGAGGTATAAAAAATCCTGGACTTCTTATGGCTAAGAAAATTTCTAATATTTTAGAACAAAATATAGATGAAGTTTTTTTTATATAGTTATAGAACAAAATGTTCTTGAATGTTATAGGATTAGTAAAAAAACTGTACAATAAAGGGATTATTGTAAATTAGAAGTTAATAATAAGTATATAAAAAGGAGAAATACTATGGAAAACAAAAAAGAGATATTATTTAAAGAAACAGATGAAAGATTACATAATTATAAATATTTGGATATAAAGATAAAGAACATTAATTTGGATATAAAAAGATGTGAAAATGAATACTCTGGATGTGGAGCAATGGTGTATAAAGAAAAGACTAGTGCTACATATAATATAAATTCTTCTGTTGAAAATGAAGTTGTAAAAAAAGAAGAGAGATTAAGAAAGTTAAAGATGGAAAAAGAAGATATAGAAATAGAAAAAGAAAAGATAGAAAATGCTCTAACATGCCTAAATGATATGGAAACTGAATTTTTTAATCTTTTTTACAATAGTAAGACAAAAAATAATATGACATATATTTCTATGAAATTACATTTAGATAGAACCTCTTGCTATAACTTAAAGAAAAAGATGATATTTAAATTGAATGAGATATTATAAAAAAATAGGACAAATATTCAACACTTTATACACACCATTACAACAATAGACTATAAAATATGTGAGACAATGTTATTGTGAAAGAAATCCATATTGAAGGAGGTGATGGGTTGAAAAGAATTCTATTACCTAAAAACATAGAAGATACTTGACAAGAATAAATGAGACGTGTATTTAAAAATGACTTATATCATTTATAGTAAGATTATCAGATTAAGCAAAAATATTTAGTGATAGAGTGGTGATTGTTTGCTTAAATACAAAGAAATAATAGAAACAATTATTGAGACTCTCAAAAAAAACTTTACTGAAAGTGTTTTTATTGATGATGAAAGTGTGCAAGGCTCAGAAGGGTCTTGTTTTTTTGTAAGTATATTGTCAGTTATTTGTACACCTATAATGTTAAATACAAATAACAAAGATATTGTTATCTCTATAAAATACTTACCAAAACCACAATCAGACAGCATTAGAATGTATGAAGTCTCAGACGAATTAAATAAGCTATTCAACAGAAATATAAAGGTAACAGACAGAAAATTAAATATAACAAAACTAGAACAAAGTATCAAAAAAGAGGAGTCAATATATACATTGAACTTTTCAATTACATTAAACTATCTTGATAGCATATATGAAGAAGAAGTAGTATATGAAAATATGGAAGAAATCAATTTGAATTTAGGAGAGTGATAGTATGGCTATAGGATTACCAAGTATCAATATATCATTTAAGGAGTTAGCTACAACTGTTAAAGAGCGTTCAGCTAGAGGAATAATTGCAATGGTGCTTAAAGATACTAAAGCACTAGGTCTTAATGAGATACATGAAAAAGAGGATATACCAGCTGATTTATCTGCTGAAAATAAAGAATATATAAATTTGGCTTTGATGGGAAATGTTAATACTCCAAATAAGTTATTAGCTTATGTAATAGAGGGAGAGGCAGATATTCAAACTGCATTAGACTTTTTAGAGACTAAGGAATTTAATTATCTATGTATGCCTAAAGCAGTAGAAGCTGATAAGACTGCTATAAAAAATTGGATAATTAAACTTAGAGATACAGATAAGGTTAAAGTTAAGGCTATATTAGGAAAAGTTGTAGGAAATCATGAAGGTATAATTAACTTTACTACAGAAGATGTACTAGTTGGGGAAAAGAAATATAGTGTTGATGAGTTTACAAGTAGAGTGGCAGGTCTTATAGCAGGGACACCTTTAAGCCAATCAGTAACTTATACTAAGCTTAGTGATGTAGTTGATATACCTAAGATGACTAAAGTTGATGCAGAATCAAAAGTTAATAAAGGAGAGCTTATACTTATTAAGGAATCAGGGGCTATAAGAATTGCTAGAGGAGTAAATTCTTTAACTGAGTTAACAGAAGAAAAAGGAGAAATGTTCCAAAAGATAAAAATAGTTGATACTTTAGATATTATACAAAGTGATATAAGAAAGGTTATAGTAGATGACTATATAGGAAAGATTACTAACAGTTATGACAACAAATGCTTGTTGATAGTTGCTATAAAGAGTTATTTAGAAGAACTAGAAAAATCTGCACTTATAGAATCTAATTCCACAGTTGAAATAGATTTTGAAGCACAAAAATCGTACTTGAAATCAAAGGGAGTAGATTTATCTTATATGACTTTACAGGAAATAAAAGAAGCTAATACAGGTTCTAGAGTATTTTTAAAAGCGAAAATAAAGGCACTTGATGCTATGGAAGATATAGATTTATCAATAGAGATATAGGAGGATTAATTAATATGGCAAATATGGAAGCTAGAAATGTAATGAGTGGTACTTGGGGAGAGCTTTGGCTTGATGGAAATAAAGTAGCAGAAGTAAAAAAGTTTCAAGCAAAGATGGAATTTACAAAAGAAGACATTATAATAGCAGGTCAGATGGGTACTGATACAAAGTATATGGGATACAAAGGAAAAGGTTCAATAACTTTATATCATGTCAGTTCAAGAATGCACAAATTAATTGGAGAAAAGATAAAGAGAGGTTCTGAACCTAGATTTGTTGCTATATCAAAATTGAATGACCCAGATTCTTATGGAGCAGAAAGAATAGCAGTAAAGAATATAGCATTTGATGATTTAACTTTAGCTGATTGGGAAGTTGGAGTAAAAGGAGAGATAGAAGCTCCATTCACATTTACTGAATATGACTTCCTTGATATAATTTAGTTTTACTTGGATAATTGTTAAATATAGACAGTTATTAAATATGTTTAGTTAATGGGTACATGTGGTTATTTAATAGAAATTGATTGATAAAGGAGTAAATAATAATGAGTGAAAATGGATTATCAAAGAATGTAAATATAGTAGACTTACTTTTAAATACAGATACAGAAAATTTAGAAAGACCAAGTACGATAGTTGAACTTAAGAGATTATCTAATATATTTGGTCAAGAGTTTAAGATAATGTGTAGGGCTTTAACAATAAGTAAGGATGAGGAAATACAAAATACTTGTCTCAAAATTGACGAAAATATGAAAACAGATATAGATTTACCAGAGATGCAGATGCTTACAGTAATAGAAGGTATTTGTGATTTGGATGGAAAGCTTCTATTTAAAAATAAGGAGTTAATGGAGAAATTTAAAGCTCCAACTCCAAAAGAATTGGCAAGAAAATTATTACTGCCAGGTGAAATTACTAACTTATACAGAATACTTCAAGATATTATGGGTTATGGTAAAAATGCAGTGATAGAAGAGGTAAAAAACTAATAGGGACGGATACTAAGACTACAATAATGTATTATTATTGGAAGAAAAAAGGTATTAGACCGTCCCTTTTTTATGCAATGGATAAAGGCGAATTAAAGCTTATTGAAGCTTTTTTCGCCTTGGAAATTGAGGAAGAAGTTGAAAAAATGAAACATGGATATGGAGTTTGTCCTTTGACAGGAGGTGATATATAGTGAAAAATGCAAAAGAAGAAGGTATAAATATGTATCTTACAGACAATTACACACCAAAAATGAATCAAATTATATCAGTAACTGATAATTTTAGGAGAGCAACTGTAGCTGTTTCGCTTTCAACTAATGTAATGGCTAATAGTATAAATAATTCTGTTGGAAGTTCAAGTAGTAGAGTAAACAGTTTAAATTCTTCTTTAAGAAAAGTTCAGGTTACTGCTAGTAGTGTAAGTTCTACTATGACAAAATTAAGTTCTAGTATTAATGCTGTTTCAGGAGCTATTGGGAGTTTAAATGGCAGTATTATGAGATTAGCAGTAACTATAGCTATGATTATTAATTATTTTAGTAAGTTGATTCAAAAGAAAAATGAATTCAATTCAAATCCTATAATTATATTAATATTTAAAGTTAAAAATAATGAAATAGAACAAACTAATTCAAAAATAAGTTTCTTAAAGAGAAATGCTTCTAACATAAGGTTAAGGATAGAAAATTCTGGTGTAAAGAAAGGCATAAATAAAGTCATTGGATACTTGAAACAGCTTAAAGGCGGTAAAATATGGAATATCATAATAGGGGCGAAAGATAAGGTAAGCAGTGTTATAGGTGTAATTTTACCTAAATTAATGTTATTTAAAAATTCTCTTTGGAGAGGTGTAATAGCTGCAAAGGATATGGCAAGTGGTATTATAAGTAAAGTATTTCCTAAATTGAGATTGTTTGCAGGTAAGGTGTGGACAGGTGCAATAGCTGTAAAGGATATGGCTAGTAGTATACTTGGTTCAATAAAGGGGAAGATATCTGATTTGACGAATGGAGCTACTATAGGTGTTGCTGTTAAAAAGGGTGTTGACTTACTTGGTCAAGAGCAAAATCAGAAAGTTGTCCTAGAAAGTGTAATGAAGAGAAATACTGGAAATGTTAGAAAAAAAGACGTTGATACTTATTATAATAATTTATTAAAGATAGCAAATGATACACCCTTTGATCCCGAAGATGTTGTTTCAATGGGAACTAAAGCTAAAATGATTAGTAATATCACTGGTGGAAAAAAAGAAAAAGATATAACTCAGGCTATGGTAGATGTTAGAGCTTTAAATATGAATACAAGTAGTGAGCAAGATGTATCAGCAGCTTTCTTAAGTGCAGCAAAAGGAAATATGGAATCTCTTAATACTTTGGTAGGAGAAAATTATAAAACTTTTGATGAAGCATTAGAGGGTATAAGTGTAAAGCAAATGGGATTGGCTAAGGAAATGAGTGGAACAATACCAGGTATAATAGCAAGTACTCAGACAAGTATTAATAATGGTTTAAAGAATCTTGTTAGACCCTTCGATTCCATTTTAGGGCAAGGAATAAAAAAAATACAAAGTTTTATCGAGAGTGGTTTGAAAAGTTTAACTAATGTTACTAAAAGAATGGCTCCAAAGATAGGTAATGTAGTGAATGGTATAGGAATTACTGCTAACAAAGATGAACAAATGAAATTTAGAAGTATGAAGCGTGAAAAATCACTTCCTGATTCTACTCAATACCGACTTTCTAGTGAACTTGAAAAACGTAAAATGTTAGCTGAAAATAAACAAGAAAGTTTTGAAAATAATGCAGCAATGATGATAGGAAATGCACCAAAAGCAATTGTTAATACAGGAAGTATGTTAATGCAAAATATTGACTTTACTGCATTAATAGATTCATTATTTCCAGTAGTAAATTTAGTAAACAATTTATTAGACAACATAAACAATAAATCACCAATTGCACAAGGCTTAATAAGTATATTTGGGACAATAGTAACTACAGCATTTCAATTAATAGGACCTGTAGTTGAGGCTGTTAGCCCTATTATTACAAGAATTTTTACTTTTTTAGGAGAGCATGCACCACAAATAAATTATTTTATTGAAACTATGGGCAATGTATGGAAAACCGTATGGGAAACATTAGGTCCAATTTTAGAAGAGGCATGGAAGTTTTTAGAACCACTTTTAGACTCTTTTCTTGATGCATTAAAAAACTTATCTGATTTTATAAATTTAATTTGTGATTTATGGAAGAAGATGGTTAAGTCCATAAATGAAAGTCCTATAACAGCTAAAATAGGTAAATATGTTACAGAAAGAAGAAATAAATATAAAGAAGAAGGAATGGATAGTGGATTAGCTCATGATTCAGGTACAAATCCTGATATAAATTCATTGTTTGGAAATGCCTTTGGATTAAACTATGTACCTTACAATAATTACCAAACAAGACTTCATGAGGGTGAGATGGTATTAACTAAACAAGAAGCAAATCAGTATAGAAGTGGAAAAAGTGGTGGAAACATAAGTATAGCAAAATTAGCTGACACAATAGTAATTAGAGAAGAAGCTGATATAGAAAAAGTTACATCAAAATTAGTTTCAAGTATAAAAATAGCACAATTAGGAGGGGTATTATAATGGAAATGTGGCTTAGACAAGCAGAAGATAGATTTAGATTTCCAGTATTTCCATCATCCTTTAGCATTAATGGAAAAGCTTCTGTAAACTCCTCTAGCATACTCAAAATAGGTGAAATAGCCACTTTTGGAGGTGTAGCTCTTAAAAGTATTTCAATATCAAGTTTTTTCCCAAATAAAGACTATACTTTTTGTGATTACACAGGTTTTCCATCACCATATAACTGTGTAAATAAGATTGAAAAATGGATGAAGGAAGGCTTTATATTAAGATTTACAATTACAGAAACCAATATAAATATGGAAGTCATAATTGAGGGTTTTAGCTATGAAGAAAAAGATGGAACTAGAGATGTATATTTTACATTAGATTTAAAGGAGTATAAAAGAATAAAAATACCAAAAGTAACTCCAAAACAATAACTATTATGGATAATAAGTTATAAATAACTGCTGATAGAGTTAAATGAAAAGGCAGGTGATTTTTTATTATTAAAATTTGGGTACACATAAAAAATGGAAGTATCTATGATATCACTGATATAGTAGATAAAGTCTCTTGGTCAGGTGATTATAAATCTCCATCAAGAACACTAGAATTTTCAATAATCCAATCCTCTTTTGATGTAAATTTTCAACAGATAGATATACCAATAGCTAGTACGATTTGTTTCTATGTAGATGAGAAAGAACTCTTTAGAGGAATGATAATTAATAGGTCTAAAGATTCAAGTAGTAATGAAATTAGTTTTGTATCTAAAGACATGGGATTTTTACTTACACAAAGTGAAGTATCATGTAATTTTAAAGACAAGTTAGTTGAAGATATAGCAAAACAAGTGTTTGCTGAAAATAGACTTGCAGTTGGAACAATAGCAAAGACCAATGTCAAGTACACAAAGATGTTTATAGGCGTGACTGGTTATGATACCATAATGAGTGCATATACAGAAGCAAGTAAGAAAACTAAGAAAAAATACATGATAGAAGCTAATTTAGACAAGTTTAATGTTATTGAAAAAGGGACTATAACTTTAAGTGTCATGTTTGAAGAGGGATTTAATATTATAAATACTACTTTTTCAGAAAGTATGGAAAATGTAAAAAATAAGGTGATAGTAGTAGACCAATATGGAAGTAAAATTAGTGAAAAAATAGATAATGAAGTTTTTAAAGAAGTAAACGTAATAATGCAAAAAGTAATTCAGCAACAGGAAAATCAAGATGTAGATGTGGATAGTGAATTTAAAGGGATAGAAAAAAGCTGTTCTCTTAGAGGTTATGGAGATGTAAGTTGTATAACTGGAAGAGGTGTAAAAGTTAAAGACTCTTATACGAAGCTTGTAGGATTGTTTTATATAGATACAGATAAACATACATGGCAAAATGGAGAGTACCAAATTGAACTTGAACTTAACTTTCAAAATCTTATGGATGAAAAGTCAGCAGGACAGGATGAACCTAAGGAAGAAAGTAATTTAGGAGGAGATGATTATACAGGAGGAACAGAATTCTCAGCTGTATTTACAGGTTATTGTCCTACCAAAGCAGAAGGTGGAGAGACAGATTGTAGAGAAAAAAAATTAGACCCATCTAAAAAAACTTGTGCAGCACCTATGGTAGATGTCTATGACCAACCTCATTATAGTAAAGACTTTCTTTCTAAACATCCAAGGTTAAAATATGGAGATAAGATACAAATAATAGGTACTAAAAACCGTGATGGAATTTACACAGTAAATGATAATGGACCAAAAATAATCATAGAGAAAAATGGAAAATATCATATAGACATTTTATTTGGTAACCAAAAAGAATCTGACAATTTTAAGGAAAATGGAAAAATAATTATTGGTGGAAGTTCTTCATCTAATATAACTGGAAAAGCTAAACAATTAATAAATCTTGCATTTTCTAAAAAAGGATGTAAGTATGTTTGGGGAGCTACTGGCCCAAATACATTTGACTGTAGCGGATTTACTCAATGGTGTTATAAAAATGCATTGGGAATAAAGATACCTAGAGTATCTAGAGAACAAGGTCGTTTAGGAAAATCAGTTGAAAAGAAAAGCTTACAACCAGGAGATTTAGTTTTCTTTTCTAGTGAAGGGCCTAAAGGTACAATAAACCATGTTGGTATATTTATAGGTAATGGAGAGTTTATTCACTCGCCAAAAACTGGTGATGTAGTTAAAGTATCTAGCCTAAATGGTAGCTATTACAATAAAAATTATGTAACAGCTAGAAGGTATTTATAAAAAGGTGGTGATATAATGGCAAATCCGATTAATGAATTTATAGGAATAATGAGAGAAGAAGGCAGGTATCATAATCAACCTTCTTTTTTTATTGGAAAAGTTAAAAGTAAATTACCAGATTTAAAAATAGAAACAAATAACATTATATTAGAAAAAGAAGATATCTTAATAGATAGTTGGATGCTTGATAGACAGATAGAATTATTTGATACAGAAACAAGTCAAGAACATAAACATGAAATAAAAAATCCCTTTATAGATACTTTTGAGTCTGGAGACACAGTAATAATGTTTAGAATAGGCGAGAAATTTGCTATTGTAAGTAAGTTGGTGAGATTATAATGAGTACAATATTCCCTTTTATAGGTGTACCAGAAGATTATATCTTACCTAAAGCAGAAGAGTTGCCAATATTTCGTGAAGTAGCATGGGACTTTGAAAAAGATGAACCTATTTTAGAAAAAAGTGATTTTAAAATAGTTGAGAAAAAAGAAGCTTTAAAAGTTTGGATATACAAGTGCATAAAAACAAATAGGTATGAACATGAGATATACTCTTTAGAGTATGGCACAGAACTTTCAGAACTTATAGGACAAAAATATACAAAAGGTCTTACAGAAAGTGAAGCTAGCAGATTTATAAAAGAAGCTCTTTTAATAAATCCATATATATTAGAATTAAATGTAAAAAGTGCTAACTTTAACAGAGACATATTAAGTGCAAATGTAAAAGTATCCACTATCTATGGGGAGGTGGAATTAAATGTATAGTGACCAGACATATGAAGTAATAAAAAATAGAACTCTTGAAAATATCAAGCTTGATATTTATAAAGGTGAGGGTTCTTTTATAAACAACATGGTATCTGGAAATAATCTAGAACTTGCAAAAATGTATATAGAACTTTCTAAAATACATAAAATGGCTTTTATACAAGATACATATAACCAACTTCTTGATAAAAGAGTTAATGAATTTGGTGTATATAGAAAGTTGGGAACCGAGTCAAATGGAGAAGTTGAGTTTATTGGAGAGAAAGGAACTGTAATAACTAATGGCACAGTAATATCATACAGAGATTTACTATTTGTAGTAATAAAAGATGTAACTATTGGTAGTGAAGAAGGTGATAATAGCCCAGTTCAAGCTCTAGAAGTTGGTAAGAGATATAATTTACCTACAAATTGTGAATTTAAATTAACTGATAATATATCTGGAGTAATAAAGATTATTAACACTAAAAGCTTTGAAGGTGGTACAGATATAGAGACAGATGAAGAATTAAAAGAAAGATTTTATAAAATACAGAAAAATCAAGCTACAAGTGGAAATAAAGCTCACTATGAAGAATGGGCTTTAGAGGTAGATGGAGTCTACAATGTGAAGGTTTATCCAAGATGGGATGGTCCAGGAACTATTAAAGTTTTGATATTTGGTAAAAACAATCAAGCTGTTGATACAGAAACAATTGAAAGATGTCAACAACATATAGATGAAGAAAAACCTATTGGGCCAACTGTAACAGTTACAACACCATTACCAATAGAAATAAATATAAGTGCAGTAATGAAACTAGAAGATGGATATACATTAGATAATGTCAAAGAATCTTTCTTAGAAAGTATAAATTCATATTTTAGAGAGATTAGAGGAGAAATAATCTATACAAAAGTCATGGGGATACTTATAAATACTTCGGGTGTGCATGATTTAAGTAACTTACTCATAAATGGAAGCACAGATAATATAACTATTAATGAAGATAAAATACCAAGTGTAACATCTGTTGATTTTAGTGAGGTGGAAAATCAATGAAACTAATTGATAAACTACCATCATTTGATAGAAATCGCATTGTAGAAGAGATACAAGGTGCATATGATACAGAGTTAAATATTCTTAAAGAAGATATTGATGATACTTTTGACCAATTATTTGTTGACACTGCAACATGGGGATTAGATATGTGGGAAGATATACTCTGTATTGAAAAGAAAGAGCTTGATTTTGAAGCAAGACGTAATAATATAAAAGCCAAAATGAGGAGCAGAGGTACTAGTACTATTGAAGTTATAAAAAATATATGTGAGGCATATACAAAATCAGAAACAGATATAAAAGTTTATAGTGATGAATTTACATTCGTATTGAGCTTTATCGCAAATAACTGTGACTATAAAACTCTTTTAGATTGTAGCGATATGATTGAAAAAGTAAAACCTGCTCACTTATTACACTATTTAGAGCCCATAATACTAGATAAAAGTATGGTCTATTGTGGTGGAGGTATGGTTTGTAGTGAGGAAGTAAAAGTTCATCCATACTTTGAACCAATTATAAAATGTAGTGCTGTTATAAATTGTGGAGCTGGAATGCTAAGTAGAGAAGAAGTAAAGGTTTATCCTTTAAGTATTAAATATATTGAAAGTAATTGTAAGATTAATATAGCTATTGCAAATGATACAGGAGTTGAAAATGTAGTAGTTTATCCTAAACAGGAGGTGGTATAGTTGGAAGAAAAATTTTATATAATATTAACCAAAATTGGTAGAGAAAAAATAGCAAATGCAACTGCACTAGGGGAACTTGTAGGGTTGACAAAGTTTCAAGTTGGAGATAGTAATGGAGAATATTATGAGCCAACAGAAGAACAAACTGCTTTAAAGAATGTAGTTTGGGAAGGAAATATAAATTCTTTAAGAATTGATGAGAAAAATCCTAATTGGATAGTTATAGAGACCATTTTACCAGGAACAGTTGGTGGATTTATGATAAGAGAAGCTGCTGTTTTGGATAATGAGAACAATATAATAGCTATAGGTAAATATCCAGAGACGTATAAGCCACGTGCTGAAGATGGCAGTATTAAAGACTTAGTTGTAAAGATGATTTTACAATTATCTAATACTTCAAATGTGACATTAGAAGTAGACCCAACACTGGTTTTTGTGACTCAAAAGGATATTCAAGATTTGGATGATAAATTTGATAATAATATAAAAGAAATAAAAGTGAAAATTGGGGAAGAAATATTGTCTACAGATGCTAAAAATCTGTCAGAAGCTATAAATGAAGTAGTGGAAAAAATTGAAAATATATCTATTGATGATGTAATAGGAGGACAAATACAAACTGATTTATCTGTATTAAAAAACAGTTATAATAAATTATCTGAAAAAGTATTAGATATCTTAATATATTTAGAATTAGAGTCAGAAATAGATGTAGATGAAGCTGGATATTGGTATGATACCTTATCTAATACTAAAAACATAATAGCTATAGAAGGGCTTAAATTAGATTTAAATAGAAAATGTATAACTGGAGACCTTGGGATTGTAACATTTAAAAATGTGGTGTTGCCATTTAATGCAAACCGAGTTAGATATATACATGAAATGGATAACAACTTTCTAGAGACAAAATCTAATAAGGCATATCTAATGGGTCAGACAGAGATAACTTTAAATAAATATTCATATGAAATAAGATAATTAGGAGGTTTGTATAATGAAAAGAACTAAACTACTTCAAAGAGGTAATTTTTTTGGTGATAAAAATATGGTAGTTGATGAGTTTGATGAAGGGTATGACAATTATGACTTTATCAATTTTTTTACTGGATGTTGTAACTATACATTTGGATTAAAAAATAATAATATCTTGTATGGATGTGGAGATAATAGTAACTTTCAATTAGGGTTAGGAGAAGACAATACAACAAGAAAACTATTTACTAAAATACCAAATATATCTACTAACATTAAAAAAGTTGCATGTGGAGAATCTCATGCAGTTGTACTTACATCGGATGGAGAACTACTTGTTGCAGGTATAAACACAGATGGTCAAATGGGATTGGGACAGGATAAAGTAGGAAAAACAATCTCTACATTTGAGAAGGTACCAGAAATAAAAGGAGTAAAAGATATTGCATGTGGACTTCAATCAACATATCTTTTATATAATGATGGAACTTTGTATGTTGCTGGGAATAATTTATATGGCCAATTAGGTCTAGGAATTAATGGAGCATCTGCAAATGTAAATACATTTACAAAAGTAGATGTTGATAATGTAAAGGCTGTATTTTCATATAATAAATCAGCTTTTATAATAAAAAATGATAATAAGTGTTATTCTACAGGTTTTAATAATCAAGGTCAACTAGGTTTAGGAGATAAGAATGATAGAAATTTATTTAGTTTAGTTTCAATCAATGATGTTAAGACTATAGCTTGTGGTTCTGAACACACTGTTTTAATGACATATAACAATGATATATATGGTTGTGGAAAAGAAAAATGTTTTGGAAATGCACTTCAATCATCTCTATTTACTAAAATAGAGCAGGTAAATATAAAAACTATTACATGTGGTAATGGTAATACTATGCTTATAGACAATAAAGGGACTTTAAAAGTTGCTGGAAATAATGATATATATCAGTTAGGAATATCAAATTACTCTGAAAATATAGATAGTTCATTTATAGATTTGAAAAATACTGTAGCTAAGAATATTTTCATTGGTTTATCACATAGTATATTAATTGATTCAAATAATGATTCGTATTGCACAGGTGATAATACTTATGGCCAACTTGGTTCGTTTTTTGATGATATGCATGTTGTAGAATTTAAAAAAATGAATAATGAAAAATATAGTTATAGTAATTATGTCAACTTAATTAAATCTGATGACAAATTAACGTTGTTAAAAGAAGAAATGGAAATAAAGGATATTGAACTTCCACTAGATATACATTCTGTAAGAGATGTTGTTTTTAGTCCTTATTGTACTCTAGTCATTTTAGGGAATGGAGATGTATATGGACTAGGAAATAATAGTTATAAAGGTATGGGTTCTGATTTACCAAGTCAATTAAATGAATTGACAAAATTAAGTATATCTAATGTAAAATCTATAGTGGCATCAAAAAACATTTCTGGAGGAATATTTTACATTAAAAATGATGATACTTGTTATTATTCTGGTTCAAATAGTAATTCGATAGCAGGTATTCTTCCTTCTAATTCAGATATATTTAAGAAAATATCTATAGATAATGTAAAAAAGGTTGTTATAAATACTGATTTATCAAACTACTTTTCACTAATTGTAACTAATAATAAACAAATATACACTTCTGGAAAGAGTTCAAATTATGTTAATGGACTTAGTAATGTATCAGCAAGCCAATATACTGAGGTTGGTGTTAGTAATGTCACAGATGCATATAGTGCATATAATGCAACATTTATTGTGGTTGATGAAAAAAAGGTGTATGCAACTGGTATAAATACAAATTACTTATTAGGTACTGATAATAGTAATGGATCTATTGCAAATTTAAGTTTATTAAGTCATTGGTATTATACAAATATATCAGGATCAAACTATACAAGTACTTCATGTATAAATTATATTACTAAAATTAATAATATTATCATATATGAGTATGTAGTTATATTTTGTACAAATTATGGTTCTTTTTTAACTGGATATCATGGAACTTCATGGCTAAAACCAACTGGTTCAACCTATAGAATTCAGAATCAAGGAATTTCATATGCAGGATATATTGATAGCTATGTATATAATTTTTATCCTACAAGATGTACACAATCATCTTATTCTACAAATTTTGCTTACTTATACTATGGTGAAAAATCAAGTAATCTAACATCTTATAATCCAGATAATTTACTTATTTCTGGTGGTTCATCTTATATACATCAATATGGAAGGGACTATCTTAATAATTTAGCATCTGATAATATTTCATCATTTAATATAAATTCAGGTCCTATTACATCTGACAAAGCTATACTTTTATATGAGGCTTTATTATATCTATCTTCTAATACACTATATGGTTTTGGTAATATATCTGAAAGTGCAAAAGGTCTGGACGTATCAGACTTACAAGAGGGGTATAATGCTACTAATTATAAAAAAGTAATGAAAAATATAAAAAATATATTTATACCTCCTTATGATTTAAGTAGAGATAAGACTAGATTCGCAATATTGACAGATAAGAGTTTATTTATATGTGGATACAACTCTAAAGGTACACATGGTATATCAGTTAACAGTAGTTCAAATTTAAATAATAAGATAAATTATAATAAAAAGAATAACAGTTCTGAAATATCTTCTAACATTCAAGAAATATATAGCCATTCAAAGTCTACGTACTTATTAACTAATAATATGCTTTATAGTGTAGGTTTAAATGATGTAGGTCAATTAGGTGTGGGAGATGAGGTAAATAGAAATGTATTTACTAAAATAAATATTGATAATATAAAATCTATAAATATAAATAGATTTACTGACAATAGTAAGCATGCATTTGCTATAAAAAATGATAATACATGCTATGCTGTTGGTTTAAATAACTACGGTCAGTTAGGAATAGGAGATAATGTAAATAGAAATGTATTTACTAAAATAAATGTTGAAAATGTAAAATATGTAGCCATATATGGAAATACATCTCTTTTATTAACTAATGATGGTCTTTTATATGGAGCAGGCAATAATGAAAAAGGTCAATTAGGATTAGGTGATACTACAAGTAGAAATATATTTACACGTATACCTATAAATGGAGTTAGAGATGTGTATATATGTAATGATGTATCAATAATTGTTAAAAATGATAATACATGTTATGTATGTGGATTTGTAAACGGATATTTTGGGTTTACTGAAGGAAGTATAAGTACATTTTCAAAAATAAATATTGAAAATATAAAATCTGTTGTAACAGCAGGAAGTGAAGCTACATTTTTTATAACAAATGATAATATGATTTATACTACAGGGAAAAAAGAGAGAGTATTTTTTTCAACAGAAACTAATGATATCAAGGGTATACGAGTAATCAATAATATTATAAATGCAAAAAAAATAGAAGTTAATGGATACACTTCAGCTATTTTAACAAATGATAATAAACTGTTTGTTGCAGGTATTAATGGATATGGAAGTTTAGCAAATAATAGTAATATGAATAGTGTGGAAGATATTAAAGATGTCTTTGTAACATCTAGTAATACACTTTATATAGATAAAGACAATACTTTGATATCATCAGGAAGAGATAATTATGGTATATCTAATGAATATTATAAGGAGATATCAGTTCCATATTATAAAATGGTTGTCAAGAAAGATGTTGATACTGTATTTTCTAGTTTTAATACTATATTTATTAAAGATATATATGGAAAATTTTATTCTTCAACAGGAGATAATAGATACAATCATCTAGGTATTCACCATAGATATGATAATGATAGAAATGAAGCTCTTGGAGGTTATTTACATTCATATTTTAAAACAGATAATACATCAGATAAAATAACTTTTAATAAGAAAAATGAAAAATTAGTACTGTTCAATGATAAGTATATAAAAACAACTAATAAGTATATAAATTATAAAAATATATTTAAAGAGGATTTTAAATATACCTCTGTAATATTACCATTTGAGGTATCTGATATTGACATATCAAAAACACATTCATTAGCTATTGCTAAAGATGGTAAATTATATGGTATAGGAAGTAATTCATATAAAGAAATTAATCAAACTCTTGAAGATATAGAATTATTAACATTTACTGAAGTTAATATATCAGATGTTAAAAAGGTCGCTTGTGGGGATAATTATTCCTATATTATTAAGACAGATAATACTCTGTGGTCATATGGAAAAAATACTGAGTATCAATTGGGCGTTGGTCATAATAATGATGTAAGAGAATTACAAAAAGTTACTGGACTACCTTCTATTAAAGATATAAGTATATATAATTCAATGACACTTGTTTTAACTAATGAAGGAGAATTGTATGCTCAAGGATATAATACAAATGGATTGTTTGGATTGGGAGAAAATGAAAAAGATAAAATAATAAAAACTTTTACTAAGGTATTAACTAATGTCAAAGAAATTAAATCACATAATGATGATCATATACTAGTTATAAAAAATGATAATAGCCTATGGATAACTGGTAAAAACAAATCTATGTATAAAATATCTATATCAATTACTGACTTATATGAATTCACTAAAATACCAGTACCAGAACATTTAAATGATATTTTAGATATAGAGCTTTCAGATGATACAATTTATATGATAACAAAAGTAGATACAAGTAAAGCGTCTATAGAAATAATTGAAAAATCAATATCTCAAGTAAGAGTAGTAGTACAAGATCCTAATTGTGTTATAGAAAAACTTGAAATGTTTATAAACGATGAATTAATATCTACTAAGACTAATTTGGAGATAAATAGTATTATATTTGAAATCCCATCAAATAAAATAGTATTAGGAGAAAATAAGATACTGATTAAAGCAAGTAGTACTACAGGTGATTTATATTCAAGTATGTTTATATTTAAGTCAGAAACAGGACTTAAAGTAAAAAAGGATTCTATTTTAATGATAAATAATAAAGTATATTCAATTGTAAATATTACTGAAAATAATGCTGATTTAATAGTAACATTAAATGAAGGGCTAAAGGATGATATGATGGAAGATAATCCTATATATCAATTGATAAATAAAACTAAAGTTCAAGTAAAAATAAATAAATCTGACTTATTCAAAGATATGAAGCTAGTTGAAATTAAAAAATCAGACTCAAGTTATCAAGAAATATATGAATTAGAAGAAGCCAATATAAAAAGTGCTCAGCCTAAAATCATAGTAGAAAAAGGAGATAAATGGACAGCTATAAAACGTCCATCTATGATTTTTAGATATGATGCTGAAAACAACGAGCCACAAGCTTAAAATGGAGGTGTAAAAATTGTTTAAATTTGATAAAAATAAAATAGAGCAAATCAAACAAGGTAGAAAAGTAGAAGTACAACATAAAGATATCTCTGAGATAAGTCTAAGTCAAATAAAGCAAGATGATGATATAACAAGCAACTTTATAGCAAATGCAGAAATATATGAGATGTTGTTAAATCAAAATCCTGTTGATGAACTAAATAATATAAGTACTTTTAGTGTAGCAAAATCTGGAGGTGAGAGTGGAATGGTAGAAGTATATGTAGCATTGATTCTAAGAGGAAAGAAAACAATAGAAGAAGTACCAGCAGTAATTAGAGAGCAGGTTAGAATTAGATGTAAAGAATTAGAAATACCAGTTGAATAATAAATTCAGAATAACTATATACTAGTTATTTTTTTTATGCAAAGTACAAGGTCTTAACTTTAATAAGTAAGCCTTGTACTTATTTTTTGTTACATTAGTAAATTGTAGGTATATCTAATCAATCTACAAAATATATCTACAATTTAAAATACTAAAAATTAAAATAATAACACTTAAAATATAACATTGTATGATATGAAAATATAACAAAAATTAAAGTTATAAGTGTAAAAAAATTAGACAGCAGGAGGATATAATGGAGAAATTAATAACAGAATTGAGTAGCCTAGGGGCAATAGGCATACTATGTGCTCTATTATTTAAGAATACTATGCAGGAGAAAAAAGAAGATAGAGACATGTATAAAAAAACTGTAGAAAATTTTATAGAATTGTCTACACAACAGCAAGAAATAAATAAGAATGTACTTGTTCAAATGGGAACAATGAAAACAGATGTAGAAGAAATTAAAGAAAATGTAACTGATATAAAAGGTATGTTACAAAAAGAAGGTGTATAACATGAAAGTAGCAGTGGTACCAGGGCATACATTGTTAGGAAAAGGAACTGGAGCAGTTGGGTATATAGATGAAGGAAAGGAAAATAGAATCCTAACAGACTTAATAATAAAATGGCTAAAACTAGGAGGAGCGACAACCTATACTGGAAAAATTGATAAATCAGATAATTACCTGTCAGAACAATGTCAAATAGCCAACAAACAAGACATAGACCTAGCAGTACAAATCCATTTTAATGCAAATAAAACAACTCTAGATCCTATGGGAACAGAAACAATATATAAGACAGATAATGGAAAAATATATGCAGAAAAAGTAAACTCAAAGCTTTCAACTGTATTTAAAAATCGAGGGTCAAAAAAAGATACAAGAGGTTTATACTGGCTTAATCATACAAAAGCACCAGCAATACTAATTGAAACTTGCTTTGTAGATAGTAAAGAAGATACAGACTATTATATTAGAAGTAAACATACAGTTGCAAAATTAATAGCAGAAGGAATTTTAAACAAAGATATAAAAGAAGATATATCACAAGATAAATTTGAAAATATAATATTATATTCTGGAGAAGTGGATAAAGCAATTGCAACCATAATGTCGTTTTATATAAATAATAGTACATTAATTGATGTAAAAGACTATAAAAATGAAGTAGCAACTAACATATTTTCCATAGGAGGAAAAGCTTCTAAAACAATAAATAAAGATGCTAATAAGTATATTGAATTTATTGGAAAAGACAGAAAAGAGACTTTTAAACTTGTACTAAGATATTTAGAAAGATATATTTAAAACAAATAAAAAATAAACAAAATATAAAGAGGTAGCATAATGCTACCTCTTTTTTTATTAAATTATTGTCTATTAACCAAAATGGCTATTTTAGCATCTGGATTATAACTTATTTGAACCATTTGATTTTTCTTAACATGTTCAAGGTCTTCACCACCATAAACTATTTGTAACTTAACTGGTAACTTACCTTGTTTTATAATAGCAACATACTCTTTTTTACCCTTTTTCTCTAAACTAATCAAATTGCCAACATAAGGTTTGAAGTTCTGATACTTTTTACTAGAATTTCTTATGTAGAAGAAAGCACCAACAGCAATAACTAAATTTATGCCAAGTGTAACCCAAGAATTAATTTTAAGCATAGCTCCCGCGATTATTATCACGAACATTAAAACGATAGGTAATATAGCTTTCTTAAGAAGCAATTTACCCATTATTTCATTAGCCTTTTTCTCAGGGCCACTCATAGTTTTTGATCTAGCAAATGATTGCGCGAATTTGTCTCTTAAGCCCATTTTATCCTCCTAATTTTAATAAATATTTAGTTATAATAACGAGATATTACTTGAAACTAAAGATTTACCACATTTATATTATGTTTGACTTTTGTATAAATAATTACATTCAAGTAAAGCAAAATATACTAATTATTTTATCATAAAACTATAAAAAAGAAAATAAATGAAATAAAAATATTAGAACTAAGAAATGATGTAAAATCGTATCAAAAGCAACATAAAAATTATTTATCTATTTTTTCATCCTTATTTTTATTATATTCAGTTTCTCTCAAATCTTTTTCTTTTTCATATTCATAAAGTTTTAATTCAATCATACCTTCTATTTTAGCTTTATCATAATCATTTAACTTTCTAAAATTATTTAAAAGATTTATTTCATTAGAGTTTATACTATTAAGTGGATAATTTGAGGATAAATCACAAATTAAATCTGACTCTTGTGAAGTAGTATCTCCATTTAATAGCCAGTCAACTGAAACATTAAATATTTCAGCTATAGATTTTAATATTTCATAATTTGGTTTTCTAATATTTCTTTCAAATTTACTCAAGTTATCACAGTTTAACATTTCTTCTAATTCATATTGTTTAAGGTTTTTCGTTTTTCTTAAATAAACAATTCTTTCTCCTAAAGTATTCATAAACACTCTCCATTCAATTAATGTCAAAAAGACTTTCTAAAATGTAAATAGTTGCAAAATAAAGGTCAAAATGACATGAAAAACATTGACTTAAGGTCAAAATGACTTTATAATTAATTTAATGATACGAAATTACATCCTAATTTTAGCATAAAGTAATCAAAAAATCTTATTTAGTATCAAATAAATTTATGTACTTAATATTTGTATATGTCAAAAAAATATACTAAATAGAGGGAGGTGTGTACACTAAAAATAAAAGGAAGTATAAATCACTTAGAAAGGAAAGCTGATAAATGGATGCTCGAAAAAAATGGATACCTTTTTTAGGCGTACAAGTTAAACAAAGACTTATTGAATTAAATATGACTCAAAGAGAATTAGCAAAGAAAATAGGTGTTAATGAAAACTATTTGTCAGCCATTCTAAATGGCAGAAGGACAGGTAAAAAGTATAAATCATCAATTTATCAAGTGCTTAATATAGAATATTCAGAAGAGGATTAGTAAATAGTATATGAAGTAGGTGAGTATTCTTATGTGTAAATCAGACTTGGATGGAGTGGTGGAGTGCTGTAGAGCAATTGACGATTTTATTACTGCTCTCAATGGTATAACAAGTTTAAATATGGAAAGATTAGATATATTAACTATATACTCTAGTACATGCTCAAGCCTTCTTAAAGAGGGTAATTACAAAGGATGTACAATTGTATATAAAAAAATGTTGGAAGAATTGAAAACATGAATAATACATTTCTTGGGGACATAAATAATACATAGGAATGTACAGTACTGTTCAAAATACATAAACTAAAATATGGATATGATAATCTAAATATTATAAATGTTATTGAAATTAGAGTATGCTTATTTTCAAATAACTTAATATCCATATTTTAGTAGTCTGCTACAAAAAAAGAAAGTTAATAGATGATGTAAAATCGTATCAAATTATGTATGTTTAAACCATTTTATCATCTTTAGTATTAGAGGAATGCTTTTTTAAGTCTTTATATTCAGATATCTTAAGTTCAAGTATTCCTTCTATTTTTATTTTATCACGCTCATTTAGTTGTCTGTATAGATTTAATATCTTCATCTCATCATCAGTAACATGTAGGTAATCTTCCTTATTTTCTTTTACACTATTGTTGGAGTTTACTTTTTCTTTGCCATATAGAAGCCAATCAGTCGTAACATCAAAATAATCAGCTATTGACATTAGTATATCACAATTAGGTTTTCTATCTCCAGTTTCATACTTACCTAAATTTTCAAACTCCAAAATATTCATAAGTTTACGCTGAGTAAGTTTTTTTGAATTTCTCAAATAAGCAATTCTTTTTCCTAAAGTATCCACAAAATACACTCCTTTCTTCTTATAATTGAGGTCAAAATGACATCTAAAATAAAGATATCAAAATTTATATATGAAAAATTAACAAAATAAAGTCTAATTGACATTTTACTTAAATTAATGTGCTCATACTATGATTTTAACATATTATAGTTGAAAAGATATGGTTTATTTTGATTTGTATATATTTCGATAGGTGTAATTAAGTATGAAAGATGAAAGAACTATGAATAGAGTTTATAAATTAATTTATAATATATTTTGATAAACTAAAGTTGTTTTTTAACTGATTATAAAAATGAAAAATAGGAAAAGAGAAATAGTATTATATTGTAGTTTATATTAATTAAAATAAAAAAACTTATGAATTTAACATTTAAGACAACTTATTTAAAATATAAGATAAATTTACAATATAATACTATAACACTCTTTTATCTAGTTTTATTTTCTTTATAGAATAACAATATTATGAATGCAAGTAAATTTATACAGAATACTGTTATATACATCTGTTTAAATCCTGAGTTTAAAGTAGATTGTAGTGTGTTTTCTATTTTAGTTCTATTATTTTCTATAGAATTTATATAATCTAATTTTGATTTATCAAAAGCCTTTGGTATTTCAGTTTTTACCTCTTGTGTTTTTGCTAAAACTGATTGAAGTGATTTTTTTTGTTGTTCCATAGTGTCAAGGCCTTTTTCCATGTCTTTCTTTTTATTTATAGAATCATTTAACTTACTTTGAAGTTCCTTTTTTTGACTTTCCATTGTTTTGAGTTTTTTATTCAATTGTTTCTTTTGAGTTTTACTTTTCTGTAGCTTTGTGTTTAATTCAGCTCTTGCTTTTTTTAATTGTTGTATTTGAGTGTTTAAACTTTCCTTTTTTTCGTTTAAATCTGGTTTATTCTCACCCGAATTATTATTTTTATTTTCTGTAGAATTATTTTTATTATTATCAGGATTAGAATTACTAGAATTATTTTGTTCTTGGTCATTTGAGTTATTTTCATTATTAGTAGGAGTGTTTCCTTGTGGTATAGTAGGTATTTTATTGTAAGCAATTGTCAATTCATTTATGACTTTATCTTGTTTTACAAGACCTTGTTCCATACCCTTAATACCTTTATTAACACCATCAATGCCTTTTTTTATACCATCTATTCCTTGATTAATGCCAGACCTAGCTTTTATCATATTGTCAATACCTGTTTGAATTCCTTTAATACCACTATTTAGTTTATTTTCACCTTCTTCGATACCATTTATTCCACTTTGTGTTCCATCTATCCCTTTTTGTACATTTGTCTGGATTTTATTAATTACAGATGGAACTTTTTCATCAAACATGGTTGTTGATATTTCCTTTGTGATATTAGTAATGTTGGTTGTATCTGCTGACTGGACCTTATCCAACAAGTATTTTGGTAGTTTTCCACCTGTCATATCCATGTTGATATTTGATGTATCATCCATATTTGGTATAGAAACATTTTTTAAATTCTTTGCCATTTCAGGGTCTGACTTTAAATCATCTATCATATTTTCAAGTTCTTCAAGTTGAACTATTTTAGGTGTTGATGGTTTTCCAACTAAGTCCATAATATTATCTTGTACAGATAACCCTGCATGTGCTATAAAGCCAATCATTATAGCTGGAGAAATTGAAGTTCCAATTGAGCGTATCAGAGACAATGTAGCAAGTGCTGAATTAGATTCTTCTAATCTTGTATTTGATAACATCATATAGTTTAGAGGAGTTCCCATAGTAAATCCCATACCTAAGCCCATAAACATTAGACTTATACATACACTAAATACTGTGTTTGTTTTTAGTGCAATTAATACCAGATAAAGAGACCCTATCATGGATACAGAAAATCCTAATAATAGTATTTTCTTTGCACCAAACTTATCAATAAGTCTACCACTTAAAGGAGCAGCAACACCTGCAAATAATCCCAATATTGCCACAAAATATCCACCAGAACCGGCATTTATCTTTAATGCATTTTCAGCATATTGTGGAACAAATACCATACCCATCATTCCAATACCAACAATTAAAGATAATATGAGAACTATTAGTATTCTTGGGTTTAAAAAGTATTCAAAGTTTAAAATAGGGTCTTTAGCTTTCTTTTCAATAAATATAAAAATAGGTATAAGTATAATAAACGTCAATAAGTAAGGATAAACTGATATATCTTGCATAGAGTTTGTAAAGTTAAAAAAGTCTATATTCATAAGACCATACAATAATGATACGATTATACATATTAACATTAATGTACCAAGTTTATCTATTTTTTCTGTAGATGCAGATTTATTATTTTTAATACAAATAATTCCACCAATAAGTATGATTAAGCAAATTGGAAGATTTACAAAAAATAGCCACTTCCAATTTTGAGTTCCAAATATACTTAGAATTGTGCTACCAATACTTGAACCTAAAATATTGGCAATACCATATGTTGCTCCAACTAAACCTAAAGCCATACCTCTTTTATTCTCTGGAAAGGTAGTTCCAAATTCTGCTGTAGCAATAGGCATAATTCCACCACCACCAATTGCCTGAATAACACGGCCAATTAGTAAAATATTGAAATTGGAAAATAGTGATGATAATCCACATATTAATGAACCACTACCAAATAGAAATATGCTAACTAGATATACATATTTTCTTCCTATTTTATCTGCTAATTTTCCAGAAATAGGGATTACAGATGCATATGTTAATGTATATATAGTAATCATCCAAATTCCTGTTTTTTCATTTACTCCAAGACTATTTTGTATAATCGTTCTTGCAGGTGACACTATTCCTGTATCAATAGCTCCCATAAAGATACCTAAAAGATAAAGTGTAAGTACTAAAAATATTTTTGGATTGCTATCCTTGTTCTGAATACTAGTATTAGAATTCAAGGTAAACACCACCTTAATGTATTAATTTTTCAATATAGGGTTTTAAATTTTTAAATTCTATATGAGTATATGTTGAGTATGAAAAAAACATTTTAATAATTATGTTGCATACTAATTTATCATTATTAAAAAATATTTCTTTTTCTAAAGCTTCATATACTTTATTTGAAAGTTGCTCGTGAAAATCATCTTTATGCTTTTTCATTTCGAAAAATCTCTTAGTCTCAAAAGTGTTTAAAAAATCATTGTATTGAATATTATGAACCTTGTTTATAAAATTTCTTATTTCTGTAAAAATAATATCTAATTTTTTTATGTAATCTTCAGTATTTTTGTTAGAGTATTCAATTCGCCTTATCAATAAATCCCATTCCGATTTTGTGATATATTCTATTATTTCTTGTTTTGAATCAAAATAATTATATACTGTACCTGCACTTATACCACATCTTTGAGCGATTTTCCTTATGCTAATATTAGAGTAGTCTTCCTCTAAAATCATGTCTCGAGCTACCTTTAGTATATCTTCTTTTACATTTTCTAAAATCTTTGGCATATTACCACCTCTTTTATTAAAATTATTATGAACACTGTTTATTATAAACCTTTAAAATTTATTAATCAATATGTAAGCTATAATGTATAATATTATTATATAGATATGGTATAAAATAAGTGTCTTATTAGAAGTATCTAATCTATTAAATTTGTACTTAAGTATGATTATTTACTTAAATATGTAATATTAGATTTTTCTTTTTAATAAATTAAATATTATTATGTGATAAGGAGAATACTGTGATGGAAAAGAAGTATGTAATGGCATTAGACCAAGGAACAACTAGTTCAAGAGCTATACTATTTAATAAAAAGGGTGAAATAGTAAAAATCGCACAAAAAGAATTCAAACAAATTTATCCAAAAGCTGGGTGGGTAGAGCATGACCCTATGGAAATATGGGGTTCACAAAGTGGAGTAATGAGAGAGGTTATAGAAACAGCAGGAATAAGACCAGAAGAAATTGCTTCCATAGGAATAACTAATCAAAGAGAGACTACAATTGTTTGGAGTAGGTATACTGGGAAACCGATTTATAATGCGATAGTATGGCAGTGTAGGAGAACATCAGAAATATGTGATGAGCTTAAACATAAGGGATTAGAAGAACTAATAAAAGAAAAAACAGGTCTTTTAATAGATGCATACTTTTCAGCAACAAAAGTGAAGTGGATATTGGATAATGTAGAAGGAGCTAGAGAAAAAGCAGAACAAGGAGAACTATTATTTGGAACTGTAGACACATGGTTAATATGGAATTTGACACGTGGGAAAGTTCATGTAACAGATTACTCAAATGCATCTAGAACAATGATGTATAATATAAATAGTTTGGAATGGGATAAAGATATACTAAGAGAGCTAGATATACCAATAAGCATGTTACCATCAGTAAAACCTTCTAGTTATGTCTATGGCCATACAGATGAACGTATGTTATCAGGAGCTAAAATACCTATTGCTGGATGTGCAGGAGACCAACAGGCAGCATTATTTGGTCAAAACTGTGTTGAAGAAGGGACTGCAAAAAATACTTATGGAACAGGTTGCTTCCTACTTATGAATACAGGTAGTAACATAGTCAAATCCAAGCATGGATTACTTACAACAATCGCTTGGGGTGTTGATGGAAAAGTGACATATGCATTAGAAGGAAGTATATTTATTGGAGGAGCATCTATTCAATGGCTTAGAGATGAATTAAAGATAATTGAATCTGCGAAAGATAGTGAAATGTATGCAACTAGAGTAGAGGATACTAATGGTGTATATGTAGTACCAGCATTTACAGGTCTTGGAGCTCCATATTGGGATATGTATGCTAGAGGGTCAATTTTGGGTCTTACAAGAGGAGCAAAAAAAGAACATATAATAAGAGCTACATTGGAGTCTATTGCATATCAAACAAAAGATGTCTTAGAAGCAATGCAAAATGACTCAAAATTAAAATTAAAATCATTAAAAGTTGATGGTGGAGCAAGTAATAATAATTTTTTAATGCAATTTCAGTCAGATATATTAAATGTAGATATAGATAGACCCAAAATAGTAGAAACGACAGCTTTAGGAGCAGCCTATTTAGCAGGATTATCTGTTGGTTTCTATATTGGAAGTAATGAAATCCCATCAAAATGGTCAGTGGAAAAAGAGTTTAATCCAAATATGAATGAAGATAAGAGGAATAAATTATATAAAGGTTGGAAAAAAGCTGTATCAAGAGCTTTAAGCTGGGAAAAAGAAGATGAAGTAGATATTTAAAAATTAGTCAAAAACAAAATTTATTTGAACTTAAAAAGAGCTTTCTGCAAAATATGAAGCTCTTTTTTATTGTTTACTTACACTTTTATACAATTATACTAAATTATATAATTTACTTTTCATTTTCATATAAGAACATTGGTATAGAGTTATAAATATGTTTGTCTCCAACAACTAAGAGAATATCACCATCTAAAAACTCAATATACGGGCCAGGAGATATTATAAGTTCCTCACCTCTTTTAATTGCAACTATTGTAGCACCTGTATTTTGCCAAAATTTAGTTTGAGCTGCTGTTTGTCCAACATATTTACATTTAGAATTTATTGTGAACTGAACGGGCACTAAAGGATTTATTATTTCAAGTCTGTTAGAATAATCTAAAATTTTATTTATAGTATCCAATATTTCATTTTCTAAATTAGATTTAGTATCTATTAAATTATAAAGAGTTGATTTGTATGATGATATATTTGTAATATCTCTATATTTTTTTATAAAAGAAGAAGCTTTGTCTGGAGATAATACAATAACACCCTTACCCTTTATGCTTTTTACAACACCAATGTCCTCTAAAATTTTAACAGCTCTTCTTATAGTTTCTGGAGATACATTGTATTTACCAGCCAAAACAGAACGTCCAAATAATACTGAATCCTCTTGTATTTCACCTGTATATATTTTATTTGCAATATCCAACGCTATTTTTTGGTATATTGGCATCGTATAATTTTTATCCATTGTTTTTCCCCCAATACAAAATTTATGTTAAAAAATATATAATCTTAATAATACTATTGTATAATTTATAGGTTTGTATGTCTACAATATGTACAAATATTGTCTGTTTTTTAAAATAATATTTTAACATGCATTTAGTATACATGATTTTATTATACTCAAAACTATATAAAGACTTACTTGTAAGAATATAAAGATATTTTATTTACAAGAAACGATAATTATATAGATGAAATAAACAAATGAATGAAGAAAAATACTTCTGTCTTGCATATAAAGTGGTTAAAATTGAAAAATACTTTAAAAATGAAAGTTGAAGTCCTTGTTTTAGGCAAAAATGATTAATTATTAACTAAAAAATGGCAAAAACATTTTTTGAAAAAGAAATACAAATGAATGTGAAATTAAAATAATTGCAAAAATATTCCTCAAATGGTAAAATTATATTATAAAATGCAATGAAATAGTTATAAAAATAAAATTGAATAAAAGTAATAAAATATTTCATGCAATATATAAAATAAACAAAATTTAAAAATAAAAACTACTTATTCTATCAAAATGTTACTGAGGGGGGTCATAAATTGTATAAAGTAGATTTAAATAGTGATTTAGGAGAAAGTTTTGGAGCATATAACATTGGTTTAGATGAAGAAGTCTTAAAATATATTTCATCAGCTAATATAGCTTGTGGGTTTCATGCAGGGGACCCTAATCATATGAATAAAACAGTAAAACTAGCCAAAGAAAATGGAGTGAAAATAGGAGCACACCCAGGTTTTCTAGATTTAATAGGATTTGGAAGACGTGAGATGAAAATAACTAAGCAAGAAGCTAAAGATTATACAAAATACCAATTAGGAGCTTTAATGGCTTTTGCAAGCTCAAATGGATGTAACATACAACATGTAAAACCACATGGAGCCTTATACAATATGGCAGCTAAAGATAAAGATTTAGCTATGGGTATTTGTGAAGCTATATATGAAGTAAACAAAGATATCATACTTTTAGGATTATACAATAGTGAAATGATAAATTCTGCTAAAGAGATTGGGCTTAGGTATGCAAATGAAGTATTTGCAGATAGAGCTTATGATAATAATGGATTTTTAGTTCCAAGAAGTGTAGAGGGAGCAGTTATACATGATACAAAATGTGCAATAGATAGAGTTGTTAAGATGGTAAAAGAAGGAACTGTAGAAACTTTAACGGGTGACGTTATACATATCAAAGCTGACTCTATATGTGTTCATGGGGATAATCCAAAGGCAATAGAGTTTGTTAAAGAGATAAGAAAACGCTTTGAATTAGAAAATATAGAAGTTTGTCCATTAGAAGATATGGAAGCTTGTTCATCAGAGAACATGGTTTAAGACTGATAATATGAGGGGGAGATAAAATATGAGTACAAAAAATATTACTGATAAAACGAAAAATAAAAAAGATGTTGGGGCACTTATAGGAGCTGCTTTTATAATGGCAACATCAGCAATTGGACCTGGTTTTTTAACTCAGACAGCACAATTTACTCAAGATTTTGGACCGAGTTTTTCATTTGTAATCTTAATTACAACAATTCTTTTCATAGGAGCTCAAGTAAATGTATGGAGAGTAATTGGTGTATCAGGGCTTAGAGGACAAGATATAGCAAATAAAATAGTGCCTGGATTAGGTTATCTAGTTGCTTTTTTAGTAGCTCTTGGAGGATTAGCTTTTAATATAGGAAATGTTGGTGGAGCTGCACTTGGTATGAATGTAATGTTTAATATGAATATGACACTTGGAACTGTATTAAGTGGATTGATAGCAATATTTGTATTTATGTCAAAAAATTCAAATTCTCTAGTAGATAAGATAACTAAGTTTTTAGCATTAGGCATGATAATTATAGTTGGATATGTAGCAATATCAAATCATCCTCCTGTTGGAGAAGCAGTTGTAAAAATGGTAAAACCAGAGAATCCAAAAGGTCTTATATTCCCAATAATAACTCTACTTGGAGGAAGTGTTGGAGGTTATATAACTTTTGCTGGAGGACATAGACTGATAGATGGTGGAATAACAGGAGAAGAAAATATAAAAGAAATAACTAAGTCTTCTCTTTTAGGAATATTAGTTGCAACAATGATGAGGGTTCTTCTATTTTTAGCAATATTAGCAGTAGTTTCAAAAGGTCTTCAACTTGACCCAGAAAATCCAGCTGCTTCAGCTTTTAAATTTAGTGCAGGAGCAATAGGATACAAATTTTTTGGGCTTGTATTATGGTCTGCTGCAATTACATCAGTTATAGGCGCTGCTTATACATCAGTTTCTTTCTTGAAAACACTAAACCCTTTTATAGATAAGTATGAAAAGTATTTCATAATAGCATTTATAGCAATATCAACACTTATAATGGCGTTTATAGGAAAGCCAGCAACTTTATTAATTTTAGCAGGTTCTTTAAATGGACTAATACTTCCAATCACATTAGGAATAATGCTTATAGCATCTAAAAGAAAAGATATTGTTGGAGATTACAAACATCCTACATGGCTTTTAATATTCGGAGTAATAGTAGTATTAATATCTGCCTATACAGGAATAACTTCTCTTAGTAGTCTAGGAACTTTATTTGCTTAATTTAGAAGAGGTGACATTTATGAAAACTAGATACTTGCTATCAGGAGATAAAGCAGTAGTTGCTGAGTTTGGAAATGAAATATCAGAAGATATAAATAAAAAAGTAATTTCATTTATGAGGGCAATAGAAATATCAAATCTTAAAGGGATTGTCACAGAAATGGTGCCAACATATAGGTCACTTATGATAAGTTATAATCCATTAAAAATAGACTTTGATAGTTTAATTGAAAGCTTAAAAAAAATAGAAAATAATTTAGAAAGTATAGAATTACCAAAACCTAAAATACATGAGATTCCAGTATGTTATGATAAGGTTTTTGGCATAGATATTGAAAATGTTGCAAGCCATAATAATCTTACTGTGGATGAGGTTATAAAAATACACACAGGTAGAGAGTACTTGATATATATGTTGGGATTTACTCCTGGATTTCCATATCTAGGAGGTATGGATGAAAGAATAGCTACACCTAGGCTAGAGGTACCAAGAACTAAAATTTATGGTGGAAGCGTTGGTATAGCAGGTTCTCAGACAGGGGTGTATCCTATAGACAGTCCTGGAGGATGGCAAATAATTGGTAGGACACCTTTAAAATTATATGATGAAAATAGAGAAGAACAAATTTTACTTAGAGCTGGAGATTTTATAAAATTTGTTTCAATAACATTAGATGAATTTATAGAAATTGAAAAAAATAATTTGAGTATTTAAATATCGTTATAGTACAGGGAGTGGTATATATGGGATTCAAAGTTGAATTAGGAGGTTTCCAAACATTAATACAAGACAGAGGTAGAGTTGGATATGGACAATATGGTGTATCTGGTTGTGGGGCAATGGATGAGTATGCACATAGAGTAGGAAATATATTAGTTGGAAATTCTGAAGATGAAGCTTCTTTAGAAGTTCTAATGTTGGGCCCTACAATTACATTTGATGAATATACACAAATAGCAGTAACTGGGGGAGATTTAGGCGCTAGAATAAATGGAAAAGAGATTCAAAACTGGAGGTCATATCAAATAAACCCTGGTGATGTGTTATCATTTAGAGGTGTAAAATCAGGAGCTAGAGCATATGTATCAATAGCTGGAGGAATAGATGTTCCACTGGCAATGGGTAGTAAATCAACTTATACAAGAGCTAAAATTGGTGGCTTTGAAGGTAGGGCACTTAAAAAAGGAGATTATATAAATACTTTCATTCAGGAAAAAGATTTTACTATAAATAAAAAATTAAATTCAAAATACATTCCAAATTATAGTTCAGAAATAGTATTAAGAATTGTAAAAGGACCTCAGTTTGATGCTTTTTCTAAAGGTGAAGTAGAAAAATTTTTGTCGAATGAATATAAAGTTACAAATGAAATAGATAGAATGGGTTGCAGACTAGATGGAGAGAGTATAAAGCACCTTAATGGAGCAGACATTATATCTGATGGTATTTCTTATGGAGCTATACAAGTACCTGGACATGGAAAACCTATTATAATGCTATCTGATAGACAGACTAGTGGTGGTTATACTAAAATAGGAAATGTAATAAGTGTAGATTTGTATAAGTTGGCACAAGCAAAGCCAAATGATATAGTAAAGTTTGAATTTGTAGATATATATGAAGCACATAAATTGCTGAGAGAACAAGAAGAAAAGATTCAAGATATTTATAAGAGCATGAAAAATATAAGAGTTGTCAAAGCAAAAGTATTAAATGATATAGCAGTTTAATTTATTCTTAATAAACATAATTCTTATTATAATTTAAAACGTAATTTACAAATAGCTATTTACTATTTACCATAATTAAGATGGTTTAGTTAAATAGCTATTTTTTAGTTTAGACAAAGATTATAGATTTAAATAAATACTTCAATTTGAAAATAAAAGTAGTATTTAAATATTTTTAATTTTTATTTTGAAGTTTATATAAAAAGTATGTATTTTATATAGTGTTTATTTGGATTTTACGGGCCAAATTGGAGGAGAAATAACGCCATATCCACGAGCTATTGTATCTTTACTTGGGTTGATGATTTTATGAGGTATATTAGCCTTTATAAATGTTGAATCACCTGTATTTAATCTTACTACTTTTTCGCCTATACAAATATCAATCATACCACTTGTTACTACCATGATTTCCTCTGATGCATGATATATACAATCCTTAGCATCCTCACTTTCTGGTTTAAGTTCAAACTCTACAAGTAAACTTGAAGGAGTAAATTCAGGTGTTGGCATTGGAGATACTATCTCATAAAACATTTCACTTCTTGGAAATTTCATCATAACTCTATCTTCTTTTCTAATGACTAAATCATCAGTATTATTATCATCCATAAACATATATAAAGGAGTATCTAAAACTTCAGCAATTTTTCTCAATGAAGATAAGGATGGTTCAATAGCATCTCTTTCTATCTGAGAGATATAACTTATAGATAAATCTGTCAATTTGGAAACATCACTTAATGTTTTTTTCTTGCTTTTTCTTATATTTCTCATCTTTTCACCTAGCATAAGAACCTCCAAATAATAAAATTAATATAAATATTCGATAAAAACAAAGTAATTATAGCATAACATAGGATTAGTGGCAATAAGAATAAATGGAATGTTTTGATAATTAAAATTCAATTAAATATAAATAAAAGTTTAAAAAAATCAATTATTGTTGAATTAGTATAATAAAAAATATAATAAGAATGAATTTAGCATAGAAGTATTAATTAAAAGAAGATTATTGAAGAATATTTTAGAAAATAGTAAATTTTCAGTAAATTATCTTGACATATGTATTGAAGTAATAATATAATTTTAAGTATAAAATTTAATAAATTAAATTATAACTTCAAAAAAGGAGGGTAATATGAAGATAACAGATATAAAATTTGAAAAACTGAGAATTAAATTAAAAAAACCTGTAGTAGTTTCATTTGGGGTAATTGAGTATGGAGAAAGTATAATCTTAAAGATTGAAACTGATGAAGGATATTATGGATTTGGTGAAGCAGCTCCTCTTGCAGCAGTAACAGGTGAAGTTTTGGATAATGTACTTTCAATATTACTGATGTTTAAAAAAGAGCTGATAGGAAAAGACCCACTGGATATTGAAATGATACATACAATCATGGATGGAATTATAATAGGTAACACTTCTGCAAAAGCAGCCATTGATATAGCTTTATACGATATCAAAGGGAAAATTATGAATGCACCTCTTCATAAAGTTCTTGGAGGGTTTGACAATAAAGTTCAAACAGATATTACTATAAGCATAGATAAACCAGAAAAAATGGCAGAAGAAGCTTTAGAAAGAGCTAAAGAAGGATTTAGAATATTGAAGCTTAAAGCAGGGATAAATCCTGAAGATGATATTGAAGCTGTAAGATTAATTAGAGAAGTTGTTGGAGAAGGCATAAGAATTAGAATTGATGCAAATCAAGGATGGAATATAAATAGTAGCATAAATACTATCAAAAGACTAGAAGAATTTGGTGTTGATGCAATTGAACAAGCACTTCCACATTGGGATTTAGATGGAACTGCTTACATAAGAAATAAGAGTAATATAAAAATTATGATAGACGAGTCATTGCATTCACCAATAGATGCTATTAAAGCAATAAAAAAGGATGCAGTTGACACATTTAATATTAAGTTGATGAAATCAGGAGGAATATATCCTGCTATAAAAATTAATAATATAGCTGAGTCAAGTGGAGTAAATTGTATGTTAGGTTGTATGCTTGAAACGAGAATTGGTATAACAGCAGCAGCAAATTTAATTGCATCTAAAAAAAATATAACAGAGGCTGACCTTGATAGTTTTATGTTTTGTGAAGAATTAAATGGTATATCTGGAGGATTTGTGATGGATGGAGATATTATGAATCTTGTCAATAAACCAGGTTTAGGAATAGAATTAAACTTATGATAAAATTGGAGGTTAAATATGAATACATTTTTTTCAAGTCCAGGCAGTATACTTGCTGTAATGACATCAATGATTGCATTGGGTTTTTACTTACAAAGATATAAAGCTATTAAGAGCTTAGGACCAGCACTTACAATAATCATAATGGGAATAATACTTTCAAACTTAAAAGTGGTTCCAGTAAGTGCTGAGTTATATGGAACTATTTCTACATATGCTATTCCAGTCTCTATGACTATAATGTTAATGAGTGTTGATTTAAAAGAAATGACAAAGTTATCAAGAGAGCCTTTGCTTGCAATTCTTGTAGCAGTATTAACTGTAAGTATAATGGCATTTTTATTTGGACTTGTATTTGCAGAAAAAATATCAGAAGGTTGGAAAGTTGCTGGAATGTTTGTAGGTACATATACTGGTGGAAGTGCTAATCTTACAGCCATTGGTACAGGTCTTAATGTAAGTAGACAAACTCTTGCGGCGGCAAATGCAGCAGATTATGTAATTGGAGTACCAACATTAATATTTATGTTTGCTCTACCAGCTATACTAAAGAGTTCAAAGAAATTTAAAAAACTTTGGCCATATCATGTGGAAGAATCAGAATTAGAAGATGAGCAAAATGAAGAATTTATGGGGTCAAAAGAATGGAGTATTCAAGATATTGCCTGGATGTTGGCTATAGGCTTTGTTGTTACAGAGGTTGCAACAATCCTTTCTGGATATTTCAATTCAAGTTTTAGTAGTGCAGCAAGAATTCTTTTAGTTACAACTATTTCAATTATAATTGCTCAGTTAAAGCCAGTAAAGAAACTAAAAGGGAATTTAGATTTAGGATTATTTGTTGCATTATTCTTTTTATGTACTATAGGTTTTTCAGTAGATATAAAAGAGTTTTTAGGTTCAACCTTCACCATAACACTTTACTGTTTTAGCATAATTTTTGCTTCATTTGTTTTCCATCTATGTATAACTAGACTTTTAAAAATAAAGTATCAATATGTAATACTTTCTATAGTAGGAGCAATTGCTGATGGGCCAACCTCAGCTTTAGTAGCTGCATCTGCAAAATGGAATTCACTTGTAAGTGTGGCAGTGGTAATGGGAGTAATTGGTGGAGTATTAGGAAACTATGCAGGTATATCAGTGGCATATGCTATAAAAATGTCCTTGGGACTATAGGAGGTGATTTAATTGCTAAAGTTTAGACTATATATATCTGGATTATATAGTGGAAATGTAGTTTTTGATGATAAGTTATTAATTGAAAAATTGAGTCCTTTTACAAATAAAATCGAAAGTTTAAAAGCAATAAGTAAAGAAGAAAATGCATATTATTTAAATCTTACAAAAATAGATTTGAGTTCTTTATTTGATAACTTTGATATATACACTAGTAGTTTAGTAAATACAGATAAAAGCGTCATTATAAATAAGTTAGGAGAGACATATTCTAGGCTTAATGAATACATATGGGCTCAAAGAAATAAAAAATTTCCATTGGATGTAATTATTGTGGATAATAAAATAGTTGGTTTCATATGCTTATCTAGAGAAACTTGTACTATATTAGTTATGGATGGATATGAAGATTATACTGTATTAAAAGAGTGGAATAAAACTCATAAAAATGAAGAAACATATTCTATAAAATTTGGTGGAAATTATATGGTTGATATGAAAGATGGAATAAAACTTTCTACAGATGTGTATCTTCCTAATCTTATAGATTCTACTAAAAAAGCACCAACAATTCTTATAAGAACTCCATATGGAAAAGAAAATGATAAAGAAATATATTATAAATATGTACAAAGAGGATATGTCGTTGTCATACAGGATGTTAGAGGAAGAAATGAATCAGAAGGTGATTGGGAGCCAATGATTCATGAAAGAGAAGATGGAGATAGTACTATAAACTGGATAGTATCACAGAAATGGTCAAACGGAATGGTTGGTATGTTAGGGGCATCTTATCTTGGTTATGTTCAATGGGCAGCTGCATCTTCAGGCAATAAACATCTTAAAGCTTTAGTTAGTATAGTAACATCAGGAAGTCCTTTTATTGATATACCAAGAAAAGGGGGAGCCTTTGTATCTGGTATGCTTGCATGGGCATTTATGGTATCGAGAAATAAAGTTGATAGAAGTAAAATGGTACGAGATGATTGGGATGATGTTTTAAACATACGACCTATACAGAATATCCCTATTGAAGCGCTTGGATATAGAATAAAATTCTTGGAAGAATGGCTAAAGAGAATAGAAAAAGATGAGTATTGGGATATGATGGATTGGCATTCACAAAAAGATAAAATAAATGTACCTGCATTGGTTGTATCTGGATGGTATGATGATAATGGTATGGGAACTACAGAAGCTTTAGATGTAATAAAAGGTTATGAAAAAGGGAAAAGAAAGGCTATTTTAGGTCCATGGATGCATAACTCAAATACTTTAAGAGATATAAATGGTATCTCTTTAGGAAATAATTCACTGAGATATGATTTAGATTATAATTATCTGTTATGGTTCGATAAATACTTAAAAGAGATAGAAAACAAAATAGATAAGACTGCCTCAGTAGAGTATTATTCTGTAGGTTCTAATAAGTGGAAGACAGAGACAAATTGGCCAATAAGAAACAAAATAGATAAGGCTTTATATCTAATAAGTGATGGGAATGCTAACACATCTTTAGGAAATGGAAGATTAGTATTTGATAGTGTTTTAGAAGAAAAGTGTGATAAGTATATATATAATCCTAAAGACCCATCAATACAACTAATTGATATGTCAGAAAATGAAGTTGGTGTTCCAAATAATTATAAGGATTTAGAAAAAAGAAGTGACATGTTGTGTTATACATCAGATGCTTTTAGTGAAGAATTTACTATAACAGGTGATATAAAGTTAGAGTTCTTCGCATCAAGTTCTGCTAAAGATACTGATTGGGTTATAAAAATTATGGATGTAGATTTGGATGGAAATTCAATTAAATTAGCTGATGGTATACTTAGTGCCAGATTTAGAAATGGTTTTTATAAGTCGGAGTTTATGGAAGAAGGAGAGATTTACAAGTTCTCAATTATAACTTCAAAAATATCAAACACATTTAAAGTTGGTCATAAAATTAGACTAGATATAACATCTAGTGCTAAAAACTTTATTTTCCAAAATAGCAATACTATAGAAGGTTATAATAGTATTGAATATATAGAAGCAAAGAATATCATTTATCATGGAGGTAAATATCCATCCAAATTGATATTGCCTGTAGAAAATAAGTAAATTGATGTAAATAAAACAGTAAGGAGATATAATGTCAATATTATATCTCCTTGTCAGTTAAATTAATTATTTTGTAGCTGCCACAACGCTCATTTCAACCAATAAATGCTCTCTAGCAAGTCTAGCTTCAACACAAGCTCTAGCAGGTTCAAATCCTTTTTCAACCCAAGCATCCCAAACAGAGTTCATAGCTTCAAAATCTTTCATATCTCTTAAATAAATAGTAACAGATAATAAATGTTGTTTATCTGAGTCATATTTGCTTAATAAATCTTCTATTTTAGCTAAAACTTCAGTAGTCTGCTCAATTATTCCGCCCTCAGCATGAGTTTGTCCACATAAGTAAACTGTGCTGTTATGAACTACAGCTCTACTCATTCTTCCAGTTCCTTCATATCTTTTTATTTCCATGTTTTAAATACCTCCATAATTAAAAAATCTATTAAAAATCTAAATAATAAATTAAAAAAAGTCTATACTATATAAAATTATATTATATATTGTAATAATAATCTATAAAAACATACAACTTTTTAATTATAATTATTATTGTTATTAATTGAAAAGATTTATTAGTTACTTGACATAATTTATACTTTTAATTATAGTATAAATTGGAATATTTAGATAATTATTATTTAATCTATAAGTAGAAGTCTTTAATTAATATGACTTTATATATTTATATAGAAAAGAGGTAAGTATGAGTAGTACAATCAAATCAAATCGAATAAAGGGCATAATGTTCATAATATTATCAGCTCTTGGTTTTGCAATGATGTCTGCATTTGTAAAACTAGCAGGAGATTTACCAAGTTTTCAAAAAGTATTCTTTAGAAATTTGGTATCAGCTATAATAGCCTTTTGGCTTATTATAAAACATAGAGGTAGTCTAACTGGTAAAAAGGCAAATTTAAAAGTACTTTTATATAGGTCAATATTTGGAACTTTAGGAGTTATATTTAACTACTATGCAATTGACAAATTAATGCTTTCAGATGCTAACATGTTAAATAAAATGAGTCCTTTCCTTGTAGTTATATTTTGTGCAATTGCTCTAAAAGAGAAAATAAATGTAAAACAGATAGGAGCTATTATAATTGCGTTTATAGGAGCTTTATTCATAATAAAACCAACATTTAGTGTAGAAGTGATTCCATATTTAGGAGGAATTGCTGGAGCTATATTTGCAGCAATGGCATATACATGTTTGAGAGTTCTTGGAGATAGAGAAGATTATTATACAATTGTATTTTTCTTTTCAGTATTTTCATTGATTACTGTAGGACCAATTGCTTTTGCAGTATATGAACCAATGACTCCTATGCAACTTATATATTTATTACTAGGAGGCGTATTTGCAAGTTTAGGTCAATTTGGAATAACTTTAGCATATAAGTATGCACCTGCTAAAGAAATTTCTATATTTGACTATAGTAATATAATTTTTTCAGCAATTTTAAGTATATTCTTATTCAATGTTTATCCAGATATGCTAAGTGTTGTCGGATATTTAATAGTATTTTCAGCAGCCTTTTATATGTTTTTATATAATAAGAAGTTAGATAAATTAGACAAAGAAAATAGAAGATAATAAAGCAATAAGATAGATAAAAATTGTGTTTAGAGTCTGTATTTAATACTTAAGATTTTATATTAAAGCTAAATAATATATAGATTGAAAATATTTAATATATTAGTATAAAATAGCAGTTAAAATTGAAAAATTATAACTGCTGTTTCTTTTATTAAAAATATCCAAATGTCTATAAAAATAGACTATAATAGAGTAGTATAAATAATATAAAGGGGATAAATTAAAGTATGGAAAAAGTAAAAATTGCTGTAATTGGAGCAGGTAATAGAGGAACATATGCATATGCTCCATATATTTATGAAAATTCTGATGTGTGTGAAATAGTTGCTGTAGCTGAACCTAAAAAAGGAAGAAGAGAATTATTTACACAAAAATATAATTTAGATAGCAAAAATGTATTTGAGACTTTAGAAGACTTTTTTGAACAAGATAAAATGGCAGATGCAGTCATAATAGCTACAAATGATGATAGACATTATGATGTAGCAAAATTAGCTCTTGAAAAAGGCTATCATATATTATTAGAAAAGCCAATGTCTAACAGTCTTGATGGTTTGGTTCATATAGATGACCTATGTGATAAGTATAAAGATAAGATTTTTATGATTTGTCATGTACTTAGATATTCTCCATTTTATAATAAATTAAAAGAAATCGCAGAAAGTAAAAAATTAGGAGAACTGGTTAGTATACAGTACAATGAAAATATAGGGTACTGGCATTTTGCACATAGTTTTACTAGAGGAAATTGGAGAAATAGTAATGAAACAAGTCCTTTAATCTTAGCTAAGAGTTGTCATGATATGGATATTTTATTATATTTAGTAGGTAGTAGATGTAAAAAAATATCTGCATTTGGAAGTTTGAAGCATCTTAATAACCAACATGCTAGTGGAGAAATGGCACAGAACTGTCTTCAATGCTTAGTTGAAAAAAAATGTCCATATTCAGCAAAGAAAATTTATCTAGAAAAAGATAGAAGTATAAACAGAGCTGTTCATATAAATCCAACAGAAGAAAATATTTTAAAAATACTTGAGACTAGTCCATATGGAAGATGTGTCTATAGATGTGACAACAATGTTGTAGATAATATGGTAAATATATTGCAGTTTGAAAATGGAGTGACAGCTACTTTTAATTTATGTGCATTTACTAAAGAAAGCGGAAGAACTATAAAGCTAATGTTTAGTCATGGTGAAGTTGGTGGCGACTTAAATAAAAATGAGATAAGAATTAAAGAGTTTGGAAAAAATGAAGAAATAGTTATAAAGCCATCAAATAAACAGAATATGGTGGAGGAATATGATAGAAACCTTATCGCTGAATTTGTTGAATTAGTTTCAAATAAAGAACTAGAAAAGGGTAGAGTAGCAGCAAAAGAGGCTATACAAAGTCATGTAATGGCATTTGCAGCTGAATATTCAAGAATGAGTGATGAAGTAGTATATATAGAAGATTTTTTTGATAATGCGAAACAAATGACTAGAGAGATAGAAGAAACTATATTTTAATTAAGAAAACTTGTTAAATAAAATAAAGATAGATTATATAATAGATACACTAATGTATGTGTTCTATCAAAAAATCTATCTTTTTTATTAGGACTTTTTCTTATCTCTATCAAAAAAATCCATACATTCGGATAAAAGATAAGAGAGTAAAGCGAATAAGATTTCTGTACTTAAAGGAATCGTTATTGAATCCATAAATGTATCAATTATGTTCATAGCTAGAAAAGTTAGTATAAAATCAATTATAAATTCGCAAAATTTATATAATGAGTAAGGTAATTTGTTTACATATCTAAATATATCTAAAATAGTAGTGCATAAAAAATCAATTGGGGTAGTTATACAAAAATATATTAAAAAGAAAATTAGTACAGACCCAAGAGATTTATATTCAAAACCTAAGAATGATAAGAAGCCAATTCCTATAACCGTGAAAATACAAAAAGTTATACCAAAAAAAACAGCAAAAAATAAAAATACAGAAATAAATTCGCCTAAAGGAATTCTTCTTTTATTACTTATCTTAATCAACTCCTTAATTTATATAAATAATAACATTCTTAAAAATTCATAATAGTCTTCTGTTTCAAATAATATTGTTTGAGAATCTATTTTTTTCATATTTGGATAAAAAGAAGCTTTAAAAGCCTTGTAATGTTCTCTAAACTTTATTTCTATCTTGAATTTATCAGGTAATTTTATTAAATGTCTAGATAAATCCACAGATAAAGCTTTTTTAACACCTTTTTCTATTTCTTTTAGTGCGAGATTTGGATGTATTGAAATTGAACCGTTTCCAATTCCTTTTGATACAGGTACAGTAATTATATTTGGGTTTAGTTTTTTTGCACTTTCACAAAGCATTTCATCTCCACTTAAAAAGGCCACAGGAACATTATAATACGCAGCAATATAAGCATTTATAGTAAATTCAGACGCTATTTCATCATTTATTTTAAAATAGTCATAATCAATATCCATAGTATGAGAAAGTGGATTACCATTACAAGTAGCTCCAGAATGATAGCCAGTAAATATACACGCATCAAAGCTTTCATCAATTCCAGCCATCATAACTAGCGGGTCTTTAGTCCATCCTCTAAGTATTTTGACATTTTCAGGTAAAATATCTGGATTAATATTTCTACCACTATCATGTGCATCTTTGACAAGTATTTCATACATGCCAGATTGAGTAGCTCCATCACATGCTGCTGCTATTTCTTTGCTCATTTGAGTTCTGTAGTGATATGAAAATTCGCATTCAAGTTTTGTCTCATCCCAATTTACAATACCACAAGTACCTTCTATATCAGCACTTAAATATAATTTCATAATATAGACCCCCTTATATTTATTATTAATGATAATAACAGATAACAGAAAAATATAATCAATAAAGGTCATAAAAATATTATGTCTTACTATTAATTATTATTAAATCTGTAACTGAAAAATTACTGAGTTAGTATTAAAAATAGAATACTAAGTATCATCTATTTGTATAATTTTTTTATATGTAATATTTATATAAGATTGTAACATATAAGTGGTTACATTTACTAGTTTAACATAGTTAAGTATCATTTTTAAGTTAAATTGTTTATAGAAGCTATTATATGGATTTATAATTAATTAGTAGAGAAGGAAAACAGTAGGAAGTTATAAGAAATAAAAGGCAAAGAAATAGAGAGTTATAAGAAATAAGCTGATAATTAATGTACAAAAGTGTACTTTATAGCTATTAAATAACTCTCAAAAAGAAATGTATTATTTTAACTGTATTTTTTATTTTTAATAAAGAAAACAATAATTATTGATAAAATAGGATTTATTGAAAATCCAAATAATGTCCAAAAACTACTGTTAAGGTTTTTCTTTGTAGAAATTTTATTACATGCTATTAGGATTATTATATAAATGATACAATTTAATATTCTAAATATATGTGGTATAAAATTTTGAGCAAGTGCAAATAAAGTAAATGCGTAAAATAAGCCTATGAAAGCAAAGAAAAAGTAGTTTAAGTTTTTGAATTTTGGCAGTTGTTTTTTGCTATCATTAATTGACATGATAACACCAAGAATCATAGCTATCCATCCAAATAAATTTGCTGCTTGTAGACCAAATATTGTCATGTATTTTCTCCTTTATATTTATTTATATTTAAGTATACAAGATAATTTACTAATATTAAAGTAGATAAAAGTAATTATATAATCTTAAAATTTAAATACAAAGGAATAACGTATGTTAAAACTCAAATTCATTTTCCCAATCAAATTCTCCTGAATTTTCTACACTTTTAGGCCAATGATTGCACCATTTAGGAACTGATGGATTTTCGATTCTATCAACACTAGGAGTATATGGTTTTAAGTCAATAATAGGGCTATTGTCATTAGCATCAATATATGGGATTTTTATTATACCATTTTCATAGTCTATATTAATAATTTGTACAGTAGTTAATGCTATTGGATTAGGTCTAATAGGTGACCTTGTCGCAAATATTCCCATAATATCAGGTGCATTTTTATATGGCTTTGGAGTTTCTAAAATATTTCTTAATTCAATATTATCGAACCCATCAGCCCACCAAAGTACATTTAAGTGAGCAAATCCATCAAGCCCTTTTAGTGCAGGTATATATTTTTTATCCAATTCAATAAAGATTTCTTCACCTTGAACACGTATTTTTCCTATAGGATTTATTAATATTTCTTTCATAATATTACCTCCAATTATTTGGTTTGTCATTTGTAATTTTAGAATAGTATCTAACACCATGTGAGGGTCAATATAAAAATTATTATATATAAATATTAACAACTAAAAGGATAATATATTTTTTACATGAAGTATGACACCAGTAATAAGGCAATCTTCATCAATATCAAAAGTAGATGTATGTAGAGGAGAAGTGATATTTTTCTTGCTATTTGCACAACCAAGATGATAAAAGGCTCCTTCACAGTATCTCAAAAAATATGAAAAGTCTTCAGCACCAAGAGTGGGAGCATCTTTAATGATAATATTTTCTTTTCCAAATAAATCTATAGCATTTTGTTTAACATAATCTACGAGATGATTTGAATTTATAAGAGCGGGATAACCTTCTTCAATTTCAACAGAAACATTCCCACCAAATGTTTTACAAGTAAAATCACAAATTTCTTTAATTCGTTTTTTGGAAAAATTTCTAGTTTCTTGAGTTAAAGTTCTCAAAGTTCCTTTTATAACAACTTTATCACAAACTATATTTTCTTTAATTCCGCCTTCAATTTTTCCCAAAGAAATAACTACAGAATCGGTAGGATTTGTATTTCGACTGACTATTGTTTGTAGAGCTGTTATGATATGAGCAGATATAACTATAGCATCAATACCTTGGTGTGGATAAGCTCCATGACACTTTGAGCCATGTACAGTCAATCGAAGTGTATCAGTGGAAGCATTTAAAGTGTTGTATTTTAGTTCAATTAGATTTTTCTCAATATTAGGATTGACATGAAGGCCAAATATATATTTAACATCTGGATTTTTCAAACAACCATCTTCTATCATAAGCTGAGCACCACCAATGGTTTCTTCAGCAGGTTGAAAAAAGAGTTTTACATTTACATTTAGATAATCCTTTAATTTAAATAGTATATTACAAGTGCCAAGTAAAATAGCAGTATGTGCATCATGACCACATGCATGCATTTTACCAAGATTAATGGATTTATAAGAATAATTGAGTTCTTCTATTATAGGTAATGCATCTATATCGGCCCTTATTGCAACTGTTTCAAAATTTGGATTTACATTTATATATGCAGTTATTCCAGTATGATTTTTATACTCAATGTAATTTATACCTATTTCATCTAAATACTTAATGATTTTTTTCTTAGTTTGAAATTCTTCTAATCCAAGTTCAGGAGTTTTGTGTAAATCTCTCCTTATATTTATAACCCAATCATTTATTTCATGACAAAGAGTTTTTATATTAAGCATAAAACACATCCTAACTGTATTAAAAATTTATTTTTCTTCATTAATTATATTATTCAATATAAATCATTATTCTGTATCAAGTACAAATAAAATATCTTATAATTATAGTAGAGAGATTTAGCATGAGGAAAAATATATCATTTTAGAATAAGAGGTGTTTAAATGTTAGGAATAATTGCGCCATCTGGGCCATTGAGAAATACAAGTTTAGAAGAAATAAAGTCTAATTTAGAGAAGTATGGTTATGAAGTTAAATTTTCCGAAAGTTGTAGCTTAAATTATAAAGGATATTTAGCTGGTAATGATGATGTCAGAGCAAGAGATATAGAAGAGATGTTTTTAGACAAAGATGTAGATATGATTATGTGTTTAAGAGGAGGTTATGGAACAACAAGGATATTAGACAAAATAAATTATGATATAATAAAGCAAAATCCAAAACCATTTATAGGTTTTTCTGATATAACAGGTTTAAGCTTAGCTTTCTATAAAAATTGTGGTCTCTTACCATACCATGGAATAATGGCAGCAAATGTAGCCAAATGGGATGAGTTTACCTATAAATCTCTAATAAAGGCTTTAGAATTTAAAGATGAACTCTATTTAGAAAATCCAAAAGAAGAAAAGATTTACACTGTATGTGAAGGTAAAGCAGAGGGAATAATAATGGGAGGAAATTTATCTTTAATAATTGCTACAATGGGAACTAAGTATGAAATAGATGCAAAGGATAAAATTTTATTTATTGAGGAAATTGGAGAATGTCAATATAAATTAGATAGAATGTTAACCCAATTGTATTCTTCAGGAAAACTTGAGGAATGTAATGGTATAATTTTTGGAGATTTTAAAGATTGTATTGAAGAAAAAGAGTTGATAGAATTATTAGAAGAATTTGCAAGGAAAGTAAATAAGCCAGCTATATATAATCTTCAGTCTGGACATTGCATCCCAATGGTAACTATTCCTTTAGGTATAATGTGTGAATTAAATGCTACAGAAAAAATGATTAAATTAAAAAAATAGTGTGTATATAAATATAATGGAAATATGGTATAATCTTATACAAGTAAAAATTTAGCTAGGAGGATGAAGAATGTCTGATGATAGAATAATAGACTTTAACGAACTAAAGAATAAAGTTAAAGATTCTGATGTAGATAAATTTGAGCAATATATATATAACTTATATTTTTCTGTTATGGATGGAAAGATGTCTATGGCTGAATTTTCAAGAAAAATATTTGATTATATGAGAGATAATAACATATCTCAAGAAAAGTTTATGAAAATACAAAAGCAATTTATGGAGAGATATGGTATGGACACTGAAGAAGTAGAAAAACAACTTAGAAACTTTGGAATCGACCCTTCTACAGCAGGTTTTATGAGTGATAATACTTCCAGCAAAGTATCTACAGAAGATTTAGAATCATTTAAAAAAAGTGCAGGATTTTATGAGAAATATGGTGAAAAAATTCAGCCAAAAAGTTGTATAACAACATTCATAAAAAATGATTTGAATGATATTAATGTAATAATAGACCAAGAAAAAATAATGCTTTGTAGTGATAAAAAAATAAATCTTATGGACTCAGAATTAAATGAGTTTTTATTAGAATATAAAAATATGTTCAACAAAAAAATAAAAGTGGTTATGTGTGAGACTACAAACAAGTATGACTATTAAAAAGTAAATTTAACTATTGAAGCAATGTTACTTAGTTGTATAACTTAAAAATAAAAATCGCAATTTATCTTTTCTTACAAAAACATGTAATGAATATGTAAATTGCGATTTTTTATATTGTAGAGATTTGATGTAACAAATAATAGTTATAAGTAAATGTATCTTTATTAAAACTGTATTGTTCTATTAAAATTTTTATTTAAAATGAGTTATTTAATAATTATATAATATATTGTATGAAATATTGCATTATTAAAGTAGTTCCTTTAAAACTTTGACACCATTTTGAATCATACTATTAAAGAATACTAAGTTTAAAAGTTCTGCAGGATGAACCTTTGGGATATTATAAGTATCTACCAAATTCATAGGTACAACTATATTTTTTTCAATATTATACTGATTAAAATAGGCTTTTAGAGTTATTGCAAATTGATATATACATATATCTGTACAATCACCAACTATAATTATATTATCTATATCTTCAAAATCTAAATTTTCTAATGCAAAAAATCCATTAGTAGAATTTTTAGGAAGAATTTGTAGATTATCTATTGATTTAAGCTCATCAACCAATTCACTTTCTATATTATTTTCCAAACAATGAACAGGATAACTCAAAAGCTCTATAGAATTAGAAGTATGGGAGTCAGTAAATGCTATTATTCTATCTAATTTGTTTGCTATTTTTTTTGAAAATGTTTCAACTGGTTTTATTAAAGATTCTATTCTAGGAGAGTATAAGGCCCCTTGTTTTGCAAAACCATTATTGACATCAATTATAAATAAAGCAGTTTTACTTAAATCATAATTTTCTATTTTTTCTATTGGTAGATTATCTAAATTACTTTTTAAAGCTTCAAGTTCGTTTAATAAGTTATCCATAGTTACACCTCCGAGATAAATTTAATAAAATTGTACATATTAATTATACAAAAGTCAAGGAGTACAAGCACTGTATGGTTAATTATGTTGTTTTGAATTAAAAAGATTTGAAGCTATGTCTGGATAATTAGTAAAAATGCCATCTACATTGAGCTTTAGACAACGTAGCATATCATCTTCTTCATTCACAGTATATACATTAATACCAAGTAAGTTTGTGTGGCAAAGTTCAACCAGAGATTCATTTACTAAAATTAAAGGTGCATGAAGGTAACTATTACCTAGAAATTTAGCAAAATTGACTACATTGTTTATAGGTAAATAACACAATAATGCCGTTTTTACACTAGGGTCTAATTTGTGAAAGTTTTTTAAGCTATTGCCATTAAAACTAGATATAAGAACTCGGGTTTTCATGTTATATTTTAAAATAAGTTCTAAAACATCTTTTTCTATATTAGGATAGTTTATTTTGTCAGTTTTTAGCTCTATATTTAAAACAAGGTTTGTAGGTGAAATTAAAATTAATACTTCTTCTAAAGTTGGAATTTTACATTCTTTGTTGTTTTGGTATCCTTCAAAAGATGAATTTAGAGCCTTTAGCTTTTTTAAAGTAAGGTCTTTTACAAATCCATGTCCATTAAAAGTTCTATCAACCTTTTCATCATGGATAACTACAATTTTTCCATCTTTACTCTTATGAACATCAAGTTCTATTCCATATATATCCATATCTAAACATTTTTTAAAAGCTAAAATAGTATTTTCTGGATATTTTCCACTAAAACCTCTATGGGCGTAAATATTCATTTATATATCTCCTTCCAATAAATATAACTTATCTTATAAAATTTTAATTAATATAATATATCATATTCTAAAAGGTATTGTTATATATTAATTAAATAACTATTTAGAATTTATATATTATATAAATGTAGAAAAATAAAATCATATATGTGTTATAATATATTTTAAACATTGTAAATATTGAGAATTTAGTAGTTATAATAAGTATAATTTTATGCAAGCTCATGTGTTTAGAGCTTGCATATGTATTATTAATATATTTCTATATTGCAAAAATAAAATTCCAAAAGAATTTTTTCTATAGATTTAGTAGTAAGGGGGAATTTTGATATGTATGAAGTTAATTTAGAACGAGCTATGAATTATTGGATGGATTTGTTAGATGATTATACAAATATAGCAAAAATTCCAAATGATTTTTTTTATAAAGATTGTTCTGACGAAGTAGTAGATGAAGTTTTTAAGATGAATATTGAGAAACATGAAAGATTAATTCAGTATTCTAAAAATAATAATATTAGCATAAGCTCTATCATAGAAACTATATATGGTCTTATACTTCAGAAGTATATATATGAAGATGATGTGGTTTTTGGAAAAACAATAAATATAATTCCAATAAGAGTCAAGGTAAGACAAAGTGAGAAATTTATAGATGTTGTAAGAAAGTTAAAGAGGCAATGGAGTAGGTCTTTAGAATATGGATATTATTTGTTGTCAGATATAGAGAATAAAAATCATCTAAATACTAAACTTATAAATACTATATTTGTAGCTAAAAGTTTTGACTTATCATATGACTATGATATAGAAAAAAAAGGATATGATTTATCTGTAATAGTATATACAAAGAGAGCACTTAAAATAAAAATAAAGTATAAGCCATCTATATACAAAAGAGAAACTATTAGAAGAATACTAAATCAATTTGACTATATAATAGAACAAATAATAAAAGATAACGATATTTTAATAGAAGATTTAGAATTTGTCTGTAAGAAAGAAGAAAAAGTATTATTAGAAGACTTTAATGATAATCAATATAAAGTGCCATATGATAAAAGTTATATTGATTTATTTAGAGAACAAGTTAAAATAACACCTGATAATGTAGCGGCTAGAGATGAAAATAGAAATTTGACATATAGAGAATTAGATAAATTAACTGATAAACTTGCGGGTTATTTAAATCATATAGGAGTAAAAAGTGAAGATATAGTAGCTGTAATGTTACCAAGAGATATTAATATAATTATTACAGCAATAGGCATTATGAAATCAGGAGGAGCTTTTTTCCCAATAGATACAAGCAATCCAGAAGAAAGATTAAATTATCTTCTTGAAGATAGTAATGCAAAAGTAGTAATAACTACAGATGAACTTAGGTGCAAAGTTGTAAATGAAAATACTATAGTACTTGATATAAATAATGAAGATATATTCAAAATAGGGTATGAATTGACTGAAGAAATAACACCATCAAACTGTGCATATACGATATCTACATCAGGTTCAACTGGTAGGCCAAAGACTATAGCAATAGAGCATAAAAGTTTAGTAAATATGTGCTATTATAGTGTAAAAGTAATAAATGCTACAGAAGATGATATATGTGGTATATACTTAAGTTTTAGCTTTGATGCTGTGATGAAACAGCTATTTCCATATTTACTTATAGGTGCATCAATAAATATTATGCCTGAAGAAGCTAAGTTTGATGAATATACAGTAAACGAATATTGTGAGGAAAATGATATAACTATTTTAGCATTACCAACGGCTTTTGCAAAATTGTTTATACAAAATTGTAACAATAGTTCACTTAGAGTTGTACAGACTGGAGGAGAAAGATTAAAAGGGTATAGAAAACGTAACTATGAACTGTATAATGAGTATGGACCAACAGAATTTACTGTTGTATCGACTTCTTTTCATGTGGATAAGGAATATGGAAAAATATCAATAGGTAAACCTATATTTAACACTTATGCGTATGTATTGGACAAAAAAAATAAACTATGTCCAATTGGAGTTCCAGGAGAGTTATGTCTATCAGGAATTCAAATATCAAGAGGATATTTAAATAAAAAAGGGCTAACAGAACAAGTATTTGTAGAAAATCCTTATAAAACTTGTGAATATAATAAGTTAATGTATAGGACGGGTGATTTAGTAAGATGGTTAGATGATGGAAATTTAGACTATATTGGAAGGATGGATAATCAAGTAAAAATTGATGAGTTTAGGATAGAGCTATATGAGATTGAAAATATAATAAACAATATTGCAGAAATTAAAAGTGTTGTTTGTATATCGAGAACAAATGATGATGGAGATATGTATATATGTGCTTATTATGTGATTGATGATAAAGATAGTGATAAGATAAATGAAAGAGCAGTTAGAGAATATTTAAATGAGCATCTACCTCCATATATGATTCCAACAATAATAATGAGAATAGATAAAATACCAGTTACACCAATTGGAAAAGTAAATAAAAAAGCACTACCAGAGTGATTTTTTATTATGACAGGTGTTGTAAAGTAATTTCAAAGATTTCTTTATGACACCTGTTTTTTAGTATAAATCAATTTACATAAAAGAAAGAATTTTCTGTACATTTTTACTGTGATGAAAATTTGTTTATAAGAGTGATTATTGTATTTTTTATACTTTTACGTGTTTTAAAGTGTTTTTTTAACAAATTTAATTTTATATTAAAAAAATTTTTTATTTTTTATCTTAACACTTTTTAGTATAATTGAAAAATAAAAAGAATATTAGCATAAAAATATCTAAAAATAGAAAATAATAATATGGGATTAAATTTTAGTAATTTTAACTCGCTATTTGTAAAATAATAAAAAGTTAAGTTTTATATGTATATATGTTATAATATATACAAACTGAAAAGGGGTGAAAATTTTATGAACAAAAAATTACCTAAGGGTGCTTATGGTGAGGTTAGTGGAAAAGATTACGTTCCATACATCACAGATAAGTCCAGAACCGGTGGAAATGTAGCTGTACTGATTATCGGTATTATTTTAGCTGCCATTTTTGCCGCATCTACAACTTATTCTGGAATGAAAGCTGGTCTTACTGTTGCAGCAGGTATTCCAGGAGCTATAATAGGTTCTGCTTTTGTTGGAGCATTTGCTCGTCAAAAGGGTATTCTTGGTAAGAACTTAATCCAAGGTATGTCAAGTGGTGGAGAATCTGTTGCAAGTGGATTCATTTTCGTATTACCAGCAGTTATATTAATTGGAAGCCAAATTACATTTTTAGAAGGCTTAGCTGTTGGAGTTGGTGGAGTTTTATTTGGTATAGGAGTTGCTGCTATAGTTCACAACTATTTAATAGTTGAAGAGCATGGTAAACTTATGTATCCAGAATCAATGGCTATATCTGAGACACTTGTTGCTTCAGAAGCTGGTGGAGATTCAATTAAGTACATGGGAATTGGATTTGTAATAAGTGGATTTATTACTGTATTAACTGGTTCATTCTTAAATGTAGCAAACAATGTAATGAGTCTTGTAGGAAGTAAGTTCTACAAATGGAAATTTGATATTGAAGTAAATCCTCTACTTTTAGGAATTGGATTTATAGTAGGACTTGAAGTTTCTTTAACAATGTTTGCAGGAAGTATATTATCAAACTTTGGTATCGCACCTTTAATAGGATATTTTACAGATATGGCTAAAGATGGAGCTATGGTATGGAATAATCCTGCAATGCCTCTTAACCAAATGGATGTTGGAGCTATATCTAGTAGTTATGTAAAATATATAGGTGCTGGTATGATGCTTTGTGGTGGTATTATTGGTGCAATAAAACTTATACCAACTATAATCGCTTCTATAAAAGAAACACTTAAAGCTAAATCAAGTACTGGAGAAGGAGAAGAAGGTTCATCTATACAAATGATACTTTTATTAGGTGGAGTAGTTGTTGGATTCCTAGCAGCGTTCTTAATTTCTGGTAATATTGTTATGGCAATTATTGGAGCTATCATATCTCTTTTATTATCTTTATTATTTGTCATAGTAGCAGGACGTTTAACAGGAACAATAGGAACATCAAACCTTCCAGTTTCTGGTATGACTATTGCTTCTCTAGTTATTGTAACATTAGTATTTGTTATAATGGGCTGGACTGATTTAGAAGCTAATAAATCATTACTTTTATTTGGTTCATTTATAGTTGTTGCTATTGCTATAGCTGGAGGTTATACTCAATCTCAAAAAGTAACTTATATTATTGGTGGTAGCAAAAACGAAATGCAACGTTACTTTACAATTGCAAGTATAGTTGGTGTTATAGTTGTTGTTGGAGTAATTTTATTACTTTCTGACCAACTTAAAGCAACTGGTGATAATGTTCAATTTGCATTACCACAAGCTAACTTAATGTCAACATTAACTTCTGGTATTATGTCAGGTAGTTTACCTTGGGTTATGATTATTGTTGGAGTATTTATGGCAATTGTTTTATATGCATTAAACTTACCAATAATGACTATAGCTATAGGATTCTATTTACCAATAGCAACTACTTCTATAATATTAGTTGGAGCATTAATCCGTTTATTTGTTGAATTAGTATCTAAAACTGACAGAGAAAAAGAAGTTAAAGTTTCTAATGGTATAAGTTTATCTTCTGGTCTTGTTGCTGGTGGTTCTATCATTGGTTTAATAGGTATAATATTACAAGTAACTGGAGTTATAACTCCAAAAGTACCAAGTGGATTTGCTGCAACAAATTCAATGGCAATTGCTTTATTGGTAGTTTTAGTTGTACTTACAGCATTACCTATTATTTTATCTAAAGTAAAAAATAATGAGCAAGAGTAATGATGTTTTAGATATTGTATTTAAAATTACTAGTGGACTTGAATATGAAGTAGATGAAAATAGTATTGTAACAATACTTGAAAAACAAGACCATAAAATCCAAAGGTTTTTTAGAAAGTTAAAAGCTAGAATACCTAGATATAAAAAAATAGAACTAGATGAATATTCTAGTTTCGTATTTTTACAAATTGATGGTCAAAGAACTGTTAGAGCAATAGGTGAGAACCTAGAAGCTAAATACGGAGAAGAATCTTATCCACTTTATGAAAGGTTGTTAGTTTTTTTAAATCATATTGAAGTTAATTGTCATTATGTTGAAAGGCTGGATATATAAATATAAGGAAAATTATTATAGGATATATCGGGATGTAAAAGTTAGAAGATAATTATAAAAGAGGCTATCTCAAAATAGAGATAAGCCTCTTTTTCATTGTTGAAATGATGAAAATACATTTAAAACCTATAAATTTAAATTAGAAATTATTAAACTTAATATTAACATATAATTATTTATTATTAGCTATTTCATCGGCTAGATTATTCAGATATTCCCATCTCTCATATTTATGTTCAAGTTCCTTTTCTAGTTTCGATTTTTCATCTAAAATTTCTTGAAGTTTAGTAAAGTCAGTTGAAAATTTTGAAGTACTTTCATCAAGTGTTGCAATTTTAGATTCAAGTTTTTCTATATCAGATTCAATATTTTCAAATTCCCTTTGTTCATTATATGAGAATTTGAGTTTTTTATCATTTTTAGGTTTTTCTTTTTTTGAAGTAGTAGAGTCTTCTTTTTTTATTGACTCTTTTTTAGACTCTTCAAACTCAATTCCTTGAACTTCTCTATAAATAAGATAATCACTATAATTACCTGTATATACATGGATTTTTCCATTTCCTTCATATGCAAATATTTTATTACAAATTCTATCTAAGAAATATCTATCATGTGATACTGTAATTACTACACCTTTAAATTCATCAAGATATTCTTCTAAAATTTTAAGTGTCTCGATATCTAAGTCATTTGTAGGCTCATCTAACAGAAGCACATTAGGAGCTGTCATAAGGATTCTAAGAAGGTGTAATCTTCTTCTTTCACCACCAGATAATTTACCTATCAAGGTATACTGCATAGTACCATTAAAAAGGAATCTTTCACACATCTGAGAAGCTGTAATTCTAGTGCCATCTGAAGTTTCTATATAATCGCTAGCTTCTTTTACATAGTCTATAGCTCTCATATCAATGTTCATATGAGAGTCATCTTGAGAAAAACAACCAATTTTAACCGTTTCTCCAATTGAAATATATCCACTATCAGGTTCTATTTCTCCATCAAGTATGTTTATAAGAGTTGATTTACCCATACCATTTTTACCTATTATACCAATTCTATCAGTACGAGCTAAAGTATATTCTAAGTTGTCTATAACAGTATTTCCTTCAAAAGCTTTGGATATATTGTGTATTTCTATTATTTTATTTCCAAGTCTACTTGATGCAACTGATATATCAAGATTTTCATCAGATTTGAAAGCTTCTCTATTTGTAAGTTCATCAAATCTTTGTAAACGAGCTTTTTGTTTGGTACTACGAGCTTGAGCTCCTCGTCTAACCCAAGCAAGCTCTGTTCTAATTAAATTTTGTCTTTTATCTTCAATACTTTCTTCTAGTGCAAGTCTTTCCATTTTCTTTTCTAGAAATATCGAATAATTACCATCATAACTAAATAATCTGCCCTTATCTAGTTCAATTATTCTATTTGTAACACGGTCCAAAAAGTATCTATCATGAGTTATCATAAGTAGTGAACCTTTTCTTGAATTAATATATTCTTCAAGCCAATCTATAGTATCATTATCTAGATGGTTAGTAGGCTCATCTAGTATCAAAAACTCACATGGTGTAATAAGGGCTGATGCTAAAGAAACTCTCTTTCTTTGACCTCCAGAAAGTTCTGCTATTTTTTGATTAAAGTCATTTATACCAAGCTTTGTAAGTACTGATTTAGCTTCACTCTCTAAGTCCCAAAGATTTAAAGCATCTATTTTTTCATGTATTGATAATAATTTTTTATTTAATTCATCTGTAAAGTTTGAATTAAGTCTTTCTAAAATTTCTTGATATTCACCAAGTAGTTTTAATTCTTCAGAAGTCCCATTAAATACTTGTTCAAGTACAGTTGAATTTTCATTATAAGTTGGGTTTTGAGGTAGATATTCTATTCTAATACCATTAGTTTTTGTTATATTACCAGTTTCACTTTCTTCAACTCCTGCAATAATCTTAAGTAAAGTAGATTTACCAGTTCCATTTACACCAATAAGTCCTATTTTTTCACCATCATTTATTCCAAGAGATATATTTTCAAGTAACTTTTTTTCAGAATAACTTTTACTTATGTTTTCCAATGTCATTAAATTCATATAATTCACCTTTATTTCTAATCTATTATTTTTCAAAATGTTGATAGTCTGGATTTTTCCAATATCCACCCCAACTCCAACCTCTGCTTACAAAAGCATTATAACAATCATCACCTTTTTTTATCATTCCAAATTTCGAAGTAGACCTATCAGCATAGACTGTGCTTACTTTAGGAGTAATATTATCACCAGAAACTTGAGGGTTCTGTAATGGATTTATGTCTATAGCACGCCCTTTACCATGGTTTGAGACGACCTTTGTACCAGCTACAGTTCTATAACAAAATGATGAGGTATTATTATCAGACATAGATTTTTCATCTACAGCATCGTAATCATCTATTAGCTTGATTTTTTCAATTGGATATTTTTTTTCATATAATTCCTTAAAAATATCCACAACTTCTGGAGCTAGTTCACTATTTACTATCATTTCTCCTTGATGAGTTTTCTCATCAAATCCATAGTATGTAAGTTTTAAATAAGAAAGGCTATCAAAGCTTATAGGTTCATCAGAAGGCATAGATTTACCAATCATTTTATTTTTTATATTATCTGGTATTGAAGAATATGAAAAAGTGGGTTTAATATTGTTATCTTCCTGCTTTTTACTAGAGTTTTGATTATTTTTAGAATCATCTGTTGTATTGTTTTTATTTTGCATAGTTTCTTGACTATTTAGATTATCTTTTTTGTTGGGACTAGAGAAGAGTATCTCATATATAGATAATAAGGCAAGAAATAATACAGTTATTACAATTGTTAATTTTAATTTATTAATCTTTTTTCGTTTTGACTTTTTACTCATATTATCCCCCAGTGTTAGATTCATATAAACTATATATATTATACATCATAAAAATAAACTAGGCTAACAATATTTAGTTAACCTAGGATATTTCATCTATAGTTTCTCCAATTATTTTTATTCCAATTTCAATATCTTCGAAAGATAATCTAGAAAATCCAAGCCTTAAAGTATCAGAACCAGAATTGTCTGTAAAGAATACATCTCCAGGCATAAATATAACCTTTTTTTCATAACATTTTTCTAAAAGTTTTCTAGTGTCTATGTTTTTTAGCTTTATAAATATATGCAAACCACCATCACCTAAGATGTATTCTGTGTGTATATATTTTTTTATACATTCATATGCAAAGTTAAATTTATCTCCATAGAATTTACGTATTTTCTTAACATATTTTTCAAAACCACCATTACTCAAATAATCAAATAGAATCCCTTGGTCCAAAAAGGAAGCATGTATATTTCTACACCTTTTCACACTTTCTAATTTATCGATTACTTTTTTATCTGCAAATATCCATCCAATTCTCATTCCAGGAAATAAAATTTTTGAAAAACTACCAATATATACAACACCATTATTCATATTATCAAGAGAACAGATAGGAAATATATGAGAACTATTGTAGAGTAATTCTTCATTGAAACCATCTTCTATAATTGCTATGTTATGCTTTTTCATAAGATTATAGAATTTGTATCTATTTTCAGGAGTCATTACAATCCCTGTAGGATTGTGATACGAAGGTGTAATATATGCAAACTTTATTTTATTTTTATACTCAATTAGACGATTCTCTAACATATTAAAATCCAAGCCATCTTCATGTATATCTACACCTAAAATGTTGAGATTATGAGATTTCATAATTTTTATAGCAGTATTATGAGTAGGGTTTTCACATATTATGTAATCTTTTTCTTGAGTAAAAGAGGACATAATAATATCAAATCCTTCTGTAAATCCATTTGTGATTAGTATATCTTTATTGTTAATATCAACACCCTTATTTGTCATATATTTTAGTAAATAATCAATAAGAGGTTTGTAACCCTGTGCATATCCATAATTGAGCAATTTATGACCTTCTAACGATATCCTATTTAGAAAAGATTTTTTGAATTCTTCCATATCGAATAAATCTCCATCTGGAGAGATACTTTTAAATGAGATTAAGTCAGAACTCCAAGGAATCTCACTTTTTATAATATCCAATTCATTAGCTTTTTGGGAGTATGCACTCTCTAAACAGTCCCAATTTAAAGACCAGGTAGTATTTGAAGATTTATTTTTTGATTTAACAAATGTACCTTTCCCTGAAATAGAGTAGATTAATCCTTCTGATTTTAATTCTTCATAGGTTAAGACTATAGAATTTCTACTAACTTGCAAAAGCTGACTAAGCTCCCTTGTAGAAGGGAGCTTACTATTGTCTGGAATTAATCCTTTTGATATCATATCACTTATATAATTTTTAATTTGTATATAAATTGGTTCGTTATCATTTAATTTTAGATTTGAAAATATCAAATTACCACCTCAAATTATTTTATCTAATTTAAAGAGTATTCTATAAGTTTATCTAATAGTTCACTGTACTTAATACCTCTGGCAGCTGCACTTCTAGGAATTAGACTAGTTTGAGTCATTCCAGGAAGAGTATTTAGTTCAAGAACATATGGAATACCTTCACTTATAATCATATCAACTCTTACATATGCTTTGCAATTAAAAATTTTCCAACAAGTCTCAGAAATTTCATTTACTCTTTTTTGAAGTTCCTCTTCCAAATAAATAACTTCTTCTTTTGCTCCTTTTTCAACTGAGTATTTAGCTTCATAATCAAAGAAGCCTGAATCAGATTTTATAGATATAGTAGGGAATACTTCTCCGTTTAGTATAAATGAAGTATATTCTCCACCTGGTATATATTTTTCAATCATTACAAATTCATCAACTTCTAATCCTTTGCGAACTGCTTCTTCAACTTCATCTTTAGAATGAATAAAGAATGTGGCTACACTTGAACCTCCTGAATTTGGTTTTATAAATACTGGATAACCTATTGTATCTATTTCATCATAGTCTATTTCATCAACTGATTTTACTAAAGCCCATGGAGCAGTAGGAAGATTTGAGTCTCTAAGCATTTTTTTAGTTATATTTTTATCCATACACATTCCACTGCAAAGAGGTCCACATCCAGAATATGGTATATCCATAGTTTCAAGTATTGATTGAATACATCCATCTTCACCAAACTTGCCATGTAGAGCAAGGATTGCAAAATCTACGTCTTTTGGTATCTTTGTAAATATATCTTGTTTATCATCTATTATTACTTTTATAACATCATATTTATTTTTATCAAGATTATTATATATTTCTCTTCCTGAGTTTAAAGAAACTTCTCTCTCTGATGATATTCCACCCATTATAACTGCTATTTTCATATTATACACTCCTATTTTGATTTTTATTATTTTAAATTAAATTTTTTATTTACTTACTTAATTATATGAATTAAGAGTTGATGATGAAAGTACCACTATATATGAAGTTTGTATTATGTGTGGTTTCTAATTTAAATATATCTTTAAATGATTTTTTAACTTTATTTATGTTATTATTTTTGCTAAAATTATTGTTATGAACTTAAGACTAGTCTTAATGGCTATAAAATCAAGGAGTGATAAATTTTGAAAGCTGAAATAATAAGTGTAGGAACAGAAATATTATTAGGAGATATAGTAAATACAAATTCTCAGTTTTTGGCTAAAGAACTTGCATCATTGGGTATAGAAGTATACCATCAGAGTACAGTTGGAGACAATAAGCAAAGACTTTTAGAATGTTTTGATGAAAGTTTAAAGAGAAGCGATTTAGTAATTACTACTGGTGGTCTTGGACCAACTGGTGATGATATGACAAAAGAAACCGCAGCAGAATATTTTGGTCAGGAACTAGAATTACATAAACCATCATTAGAAGTTTTGGAATCTTTCTTCATTAAAACAGGAAGAAAAATGGCTGAAAACAATATGAAACAGGTATATTTTCCAAAAGAAGCTATAGTACTAAAAAATAATAATGGGACAGCTCCAGGAGCAATTCTAAAGAAGAATGATAAAAGCATAATAGTGTTACCTGGGCCACCAAGAGAAATGAAAGCTATGTTTAATGAGAGTGTTAAACCTTACTTACAACAATTTACAAATGAAATGTTAGTATCTAAAACTCTAAGACTATATGGAATAGGGGAGTCAAATCTTGAATTAGAAATTCTCGATATAATCAATGAACAAACCAATCCAACAGTTGCTTTGTATGCAAAGGAGTTAGAAGTTACAATAAGAATAACTGCAAAAGCTAAAAATGAAAAAGACGCTTTTGAATTAATAAAACCAGTTGAAGAAGAAATAAAAAATAGAGTTGGTAAATATGTATATACTGAAGGTGATATTTCAGTATCTGAAGGAGAGACTGCATTAGAAGATGCTGTTGCTAAACTTCTTGTAGAAAAAAACTTAACAATAGCAGTGGCTGAATCTTGTACTGGAGGTTTAGTTTCTTCATCTCTTATAAACTATTCAGGAATATCTTCTGTGTTTCTTGAAGGTTGTGTAACATATTCTAATGAGGCTAAAATGAAAAGATTAGGCGTAAAAAAAGAAACTTTAGAAGAGTTTGGAGCAGTAAGTGAGCAAACAGCAATAGAAATGGCTGAGGGCGTTGCTAAAGGGCTGGAGGCTAATATAGGTATATCTACAACTGGAGTAGCAGGACCTGGTGGAGGAACTGAGGAAAAGCCTGTGGGGTTAGTTTATACTGCAATATATATAAATGGTAAAACAGTAGTGAAAAAAAATATATTTAATGGAGATAGAAGAAAGATAAGATTAAGAGCTACTAGAGATTTACTTAATGAATTGAGAATACAATTAGAAAAGCTTTAAATTATTATGATATTGGATATATTTAAAGTATTAGTATAATATAAAATCATTTTTGGAGGCTTTTAATTTATGATAAAACATATATTTTGTGATTTAGATGGAACTCTATATGAAAATGGAACTATAACCAAAGAAGACATATCAGCAATTGAAGAAGTAGAAAAAAAGGGAGTGCAGTTTAATGTTGCTACAGGTAGAATATTTAAACAAGCTCGTAATATTATCAAAGACAATTTAGATATGAATGGATACTATATATGTGAAAATGGTTCATTTATACATGATAAAGATTATAATGTGATTTTTAAAAGAACTATAGACGACAATTTAGTGAAAAAAGTTATTGATAGGTTTGAGTCAAGTGATGCACAATTGTACTTTAAATATAAGGGTGATGTAATCGTAGGTAGTGATACAACTGCTTTTAGACACTATTCTAGTGACTTCATAGTGGACCCTGATTTTGAGAAAAGAAGTAGCTTTGATAATCTTATAGGAAACATAGGAGTATGTTCTGAAAACTTAGAAGAGTTATCTAGAATAGAATTGTATCTAAAAAGTGAGTTCAGTGAAGTATTAGAAATATATTTTTCTGGGACATATACTTTAAATATAGTTCCTAAAAGTGTCTCAAAAAGAGGAAGTATAGAACATGTAATAAAAACTTTAAACGTAAGTCAAGATGAGGTTGCTACTATTGGAGATTCTCCAAACGATATTTGCATGTTGGAAGGATTTAAGTACAGTTTTGCGATGTCCAAAGGAAGGGAAGAAGTAAAACAAAGTGCAAACTATGTAGTGGATAGTGTAAAAAATGCCATTGATGTTATAATGGAGATAAATAGTTAAATATAGCATTTATAGGGTTAATAAAAAATTAATGGTTTATATTTTCCTATAAATATATTAAGTAATAAATTTTAGAGAGTCTGTTTATTTAATATAAAAAATGACTGTTCTAAAGAATTATAAAATTATTTTTTATATTCTATAGAGCAGTCATTTTGATTATCTTAACTATAAGTTTAAAAGTTCTTAAATTAACCACAATTTGCTATATGATATGATTTTATTGTATTAGATAAAATAGCATCCAATATATAATTTATAACACTATTACAAGTATAAGCTGAAAACTTTAAATCATTCATATAATCAGTTTTCTTTTTATATTCATTATAAAGTTTAGTAAAAAATTTCTCAAAGCCGTTATTTATAGTAGTACCTTTAATTTTAGACAAATCAACATCTTTTGCAAATGCTCCAAGTTCTCTTTCATAAGTGACATGTTTATTTAAACTATGCTTAAATTCCCAGCGTTCACTATGAGCTACACAGAAAAAATCGCATAGAAAGTGACATATAACTCCTAGCTCTTGGCTAAGTCTGCTTACTGAAAAATATTTAGAAAGACTATCTATAGTAAGACTACACAAATAGTTTATTTTAGAAACAACCATATTAAATGACTCATCTAAATAATGTTTTTTTAATTTATATTTAGAAAAAGCATCTGGTTTTATATTGCCATAGATAAAGTTTTTTTCACTTATAAAGAATGTTTTATTTTCATCTATATTATCAAGTATTGATTTTGCCATAATAAAATGAGTATTCATTAACATATTTACACCTCGTATAGTTTGTTAGACTTATTAAATATATTATTATGATATGATATTTATGATAAAAGTTTAATGGTAAATATATGAAACTAAGTCAATCATATTTATTTAAATAATTTCAACCATATTCATAATACCAGTAAATGGCCAAATTTACAATATGTAAATAGTGTTAAGTTTTTGTTTATCAAATTTAAAATTAAGTATTAGTATACTTTCTAATTAACCTACTAGCTTTAGATTGTGACATTTCAAGGTGTTTAGCTACTTTATAAGAGCTACCAAATTTTTCATAAGCATCCAAAATTATATTTTTTTCATACTCCATAATTAAAGTGTCAAAATTTTTATTCTTATAATCAATGGGTATTGAATCAGATACTATAACTCCATCAATTTGAGATATATTCATTTTATTTTCATTACTGTCAATCATTACATTTTTTGTAAGAATATTTGGTAAAGCATCTATTGTTATATGATTATTTGTGCAAGTAAGTAAGATTTTTTGAATTATATTTTGCAATTCCCTTATATTACCTGGAAATCTATAATTTGCAATAATATCTATAGCCTCTTTAGAAATAGTTTTATTTAGATTAAAGTCACTTGAATACCTATTAAAATAATATTTTATAATCTCTACTAGATTATCTTTTCTTTCTCTAAGAGGAGGTAATTTTATTTCTATAACATTTAATCTATAATACAAATCTTCTCTAAATTTTTTTTCTTTTACTTTTGAAATTAAATCAGCATTTGTGGCAGATATAATCCTTATGTCGACTTTTTTATTTTTTAAACTTCCAACTGGGGTAAAAGTTTTATCTTGTATTAATTGCAAAAATTTTGCTTGTAAATTTTGTGGTATATCTCCTATTTCATCTAGGAAAAGAGTACCTCCATCAGCTAATTCCACAAGTCCAACCTTACCCTTGGTACTTGCACCTGTAAAAGCACCTGAAGTATATCCGAAAAGTTCAGATTCAAGGAGTTGTGGAGATATAGTTGCACAATTTATGGTTATAAATGGTCCATTAGCTCTGTTACTGTTGTGATGTATATATCTAGCAAGTGAACTTTTTCCTGTCCCAGATTCTCCCAAAAGAAGAACACTTACATCTGTTTTAGAAACATGATTTACTGTATTTATTATGGGTCTCATAACTAGACCATCCATAATTACAGTATCTTCAATTCTAAGAGCAGTTCTATATAATGTTTCCACTTCAGATTTATATTTTTTCACTTGTTTTTTTGTATCTTCAAGTTTATTCTTTATATTATTAAGTTCAGTTATATCTCTACAATTCTCAACAGTAAATTCTAAGTTTCCATTTTCATCAAATACAGGGGTAGCAGTTATAATGAGTTTTTTTCCTGTTTGAGTATCTTGTTCTAATGAAAATTTAGATTTTGTTTTTAGTACAACTGGTATGGGGCTTTTTGTTGAATATCCAGATTCCTCTAAAAAAGAAACGTTTTTACCTAAAATATCTTCTTTTTTTAGACCATAATTTTCCTCAAATGCTTTATTACAATATATTATTATGCCTTTATTATCAGAAGCACATATTTCGTCATGAGAAGCCTCTAATATCTTTTGGTAAAACTCCAAATCTAATTCAAAATTCATTTTTCCGTTGTCCTCCTAAAATTTTAATGATATATTAAAATAGGTTTAATTTATTAAATATAATTAAAATTTAATATTTATATAATATATAAGTTTCAGTCTATTTTAACTTTGAATAAGTTATATATAACTTATTTTACAATTAAAACAAGTCTAAATCAACTTAAAGTACATATAAGAGGAATATGAAAAATTTAAAATTTTATTAGTATTGTTGAAAATACTAGTCTTTTGGTGTCGATATATATTAGATTAAAGTGGCATAATTTTTGCTTAACAAAAACGATGTGCATTGACTTAAATAAAATTAGAGGGGAATTTAAAATGGGAGAAAAAAGTAAAGGGTATGTATTTATAGCAACAGCAGGAATATTATGGGCTACACTTGGATTATTTGGAAAGTTTTTGATGGGAAGTGGATTGACATCAGAACAAGTAGCATTTACAAGATTGTTTTTTGGATTTATAGTTTTAGGAGCATATTCTTCTATAAGGACACCACATATTTTAAAAATAAATAAAAAAGGAATCATATATTCAATAATAATAGGTATTATATGTCAAGCTATGTTTAACTTATGTTATTTTAAAGCAATTGAAACTGTAGGTGTATCAGTGGCAGCAGTTTTATTATACACTTCACCATTATTTTTAGCAGTATTTTCAAAAATCTGTTATAAAGAGAGTATTACTAGAAGTAAAGTACTTTCACTTATTTTTTGTTTTATAGGTGCAGTTATGGCAGTGACTGGTGGAAGTTTAGATTTTCAAAATTTAAGTGCTTTTGGACTTTTACTTGGTATATTATCAGCAATAGCATATGCACTTATGCCAACTATTAGTAAAAATGCCTTGAAAGAATTTTCAAGTTCAACAATATTAGTGTACAGTTTCTTATTTGGAGCTATTTTTATGATTCCATCTGCTAGACCTTGGGAGATATTATATTATGCTAAAGATTTAAATATTTTATCTTGTATGTTAATGTTAGGTATTGTACCAGCAGCACTTGCATATATTTTTTATGCAGCAGGTATATCTAAGGGAGTAGAGTTATCTGTTGCAGGTGTTGTGGCATCAGTAGAGTTAGTTGGTTCTGTAATAATTGGTTGTACTATATTAGGAGAAAGTTTTTCTTTATGGAAGCTATTTGGGGTGATGTTAATGTTAATATCAGCAGTAGTAGCACTTAATATTTCTTATGATGGAATAAGAATGTTTTATAAATCCAATAAGCTAAAGCAGATTGAGAAAACAGAAAGTATTTAGAGTTAGAGGTTTAAAAAGTATTGAGATTTAAAAAACATTGAAATTAATAATATTACATAAATTTATAGGTAATTGTAGTTAATTTAGAAATATAAATTAAATTTTTTATTATAGACTATATAAATATACAAATTAATATATTGTTTTATAAATACTAAATAACTATAGAGAGAATTATATTTACATAACACTTTCTATAGTTATTATTTTTTTGAGATTGTTTTATGTATAATAAGTATATATCATTAAACAAACTTGCAACCTTGATAAGAATTTCTAGCCTTCAAGGTATCATCAATTTGATTTAAAATTTCCCATTTTTTTAGACTCCATAAAGGACCAACCAGTTCATCTCTTTTGCCATCACCAGTAAGTCTATGAATTATCATAGTTTCAGGAAGTATTTCTAATTGGTCACATACAAGATTTATATATTCATCTTGTTCCATAAGAGTTAGCATGCCATTTTGTAGCATCTTTTCCATAGGAGTGTCTTTTATAACATGTAATAAATGAATTTTTATGCCATCTACACCCATTTTACCCACAGCCTTTGCAGTTTCCATCATCATATTATAATCTTCGCCAGGAAGACCATTTATAATGTGTACAATAACCTTTATATTTTTAGCCTTAAGTTTTTCAACACCTTCTATAAATGATTTATAATCATGCCCTCTATTTATAGTTTTAGATGTGGAATCATGAATTGTTTGAAGACCAAGTTCAACCCATAAATTAGTTTTTTTATTCAGTTCAGATAAGTATTCTACAACATCATCTGGTAAACAGTCAGGTCTTGTTGATATTGAAAGACCTATGACATCATCAAGTTCTAATATAGTTTCATACTTTTCTTTTAAAGTTTCAAGAGGAGCATACGTATTTGTATATGCTTGAAAATAACCAATGTATTTCGCATGAGACCATTTTTTTAACATCATTTCTCTTATATTATAAAATTGACTAATAAGATTATCTTTAGGGTTACCAGCAAAGTCACCTGAACCTTCCTTGCTACAATAGGTACATCCGCCATAGCCAATACTTCCATCAATGTTTGGGCAAGTAAATCCTGCATTTATTGATACCTTAAAAACTTTTTCTCCAAAAGTTTTTCTAAGATAATAATTCCAAGTATGATACCTTTTATTGTCAAAAGCATATTTAAATTTATCCAAAGTAATCACCTATTTCTAATAAAATTGTACACAGAACTTGTACAAAAAACATATTACCATAAATATATAACTTAAACAAATTCTATTTTAAGTTATATAAAAATAATGCAAGAAAATAATTAATATTTTCTTGCATTATTTCCAGAAAATAGTAGAAGTAGTCCAAATAATATTATAAAAAAGGACATTATTGATACTATAAATCTAGATAGAAAAAGTGGAGACAATATAAGGCATATACCAAATAGAGTCTTAATTATATTCCAAGCTGTAAATTTAGAATATGGATTATTCTTGCTACTTACAAATGCTACTAGTTGATTAAATATTAAATAAAATCCTAAAAATAATGAAAATACACTTTGTATTTTTTGAGGAAATATAAAAAGTAATATACATGCAATTACTAAAATCCATTGAACATTAGTAGAGGGTTTAATTTCTTCTTTGGTAGCATATCTTTTTAATTCATTTATATTTTTTAGATTTAAATATGCAAAGAATAAAAGAGCAATACCAAAAGTCCAAGAAATTAATTTTATCCCTAATGTCTTAAATGTAAGACATAATACTCCCAACACAATGAGTAATACTCCCATTAACATAAATTTAGTAGCATTTTCTTTTTTATTAAAGTTATTAAAATCAATATTAAAATTTGTGTACATAAAATCACCTCCAAAATCAATAGAACAATTATAACAGAAATTTATATTCAAATAAAGTCATTAAGTATAAAAATTAAACTGTTCTTAGTAATTAATTGATAGGTTGTATCATAAACTTTTATTAATAGAATTATATAGGAGGAGGTTTGTCCATGACAAAATTATGGGCAATAATATTTGCATTATTAGCAGGTGGCTCTACTGCTCTTGAAGCCTTTATAAATGGAGAACTGGGAAAAAGTACAACAGCGTTAATTGCAACATTTATAAGCTTAACTGTAGGGGCAATATTTTTTTTGGTAAGTATAATAGTTACAGGTGATTTAAAGTGTTTGGTATCTATAAATGGTTTTAACTATAAGTTATTACTAGGAGGAGTATTTGGTGGACTAATAATATATTTTACAGTAAAAGCAATTCCAAATTTAGGAGTATCAAATACACTCATATTAACACTTGTATCTCAAGTTCTAGTTGGCTTTTTTATTGATAGCGTGATTTTAGGACAAGAAACAATGCATTTATACAAGTACATAGGTGTTATACTTCTAATATTGGGAACCTTTTTTATAGTAAATTAGCGATTTAAAGTACTATATAGTTTGCTATATAACTCAGATATTTGGTATAATTATGGTAACAAAACAAAGTTAGATGAAAGAGGTGTTGGAATTGGCTGATGAAAAATTTGTAATGTCATTTAGTGGTGGTAAAGATAGTATATTAGCATTAAATCGAATGTTGAAAAAAGGATACAAGCCTGTAGCACTCTTGACAACTATAAGTGAAGAACATGGGAAATCATGGACACATAATTTAGAATATAATATGCTTAAACAAGTAAGTAGCAATATAGGATTACCTTTATTAGTTGCTGAGTGTGGAGTAGAAGGATATGAGGAGAGTTTTGAGAGAGCTTTAATAAAAGCTAAAAATATGGGAGCAACAATATGCGCATATGGAGATATAGACATAGAAAGTCATAGAAAATGGGATTCTGATAGATGTGATGCAGTTGGTATGAAGGTAAGTCTACCATTGTGGCAAGAGAGTAGAGAAAACCTAGTGTATGAATTTATTGAGAGTGGATTTTGTAGTGTTGTAACAAAAGTAAACTTAAAGTATCTAGGAGAGGAATTCTTAGGAGAAAAATTGACTAGAGAGCTCGTGAAAAAGATAAAAGATGCAGGTGCAGACCCATGTGGAGAACATGGAGAATATCATACATTTGTAGTGGATGGTCCAATATTTAAAAAACCTGTAGAGTATGAAGTGAAAGGAACTTCAACAAAAGATGGTTATGGATATTTAGAAATAAAATAATTACATAAATAAAATACCTATTATATAATCATAGTTTTTGCAGAGGTCTAATATTTGCAAGATTGTATAATAGGTATTTTTTATTTTATATATTTTTATATAATATTTTTTAAGCAACCTTATTTAGATTCGAGTCTAATGTAGAAAAATTCTTTTTTAAGAAGATTATTGATAAAATAAGGCATATAAATTCTGAAACAATAGTAGTCATCCATATTCCTTGACCACCAAATATTAGTATCATTGAAATTAGACTTAGAACAACTATTACAAGTCCTCTACCAAGAGATATAACAGTAGAAATTGATGGTTTTTCTACTGATACAAAGAACCCAGAAATTATTACATTAATTCCTACAAGTAAGAAAGATATAGAGAATATTTTAAATACACGAATTCCTTCATTGAATAGTATAGTTTCATTTGGGTGTATGAATAAAGAAACTATTGGTTCTGCAAAAGTCATACAGATTGCAAATATAGCAATTGATGCTATTACGGTAGCTTTTATTCCCATATTTAATAATTTTTTTACATTATCTATATTTCCTGCTCCATAATAAAAACTAGTAAGTGGTTGCATACCCTGGGTTATACCCATCATAGTCATAAGTACTAATGTATTTATATAGTTTATAACACTGTAATAAATAAGAGCACTTTCACCAATATATTTGGTAAGACTCAAGTTAAAAAGTAAGACAACTATACCACAACTTAGTTCAGTAGTCGAATCAGGGAAACCTATAAATATAATTTTTCTAAGTGTTTTGAAATCGACCTTAAATTTTGAAAAATTCAAAGTTGAGTTTTTTCTTAAAAAATGTATCAAGAAAAAAATAGTAGAAAATACTTGAGATAGACCTGTAGCAATACCAGCACCTTTTACACCCCATCCAAATTCAATTACAAATAAGTAATCAAGTACGATGTTTGTAAGAGCAGATATTATTACACCAGCAGTAGCTAATATTGGGAATCCATCAGTTTTTATTATAACTTCTAGGGAGTAAGATACTATAAAGAAGCCATTAAAAAATATTATTATTCCTAGATAATCTTTAACCATACCAATTGTAGATTCTGTGGCTCCTAAAAATAATGCTAATCTATCCAAGTTAAAAAAAGTTATAGCTAAAATAATTATAGACAATATAATTATTGATACTAAATTAAATGAAAAGATTTCATTTGCAGATTTAATATCTTTTTTGCCCAGATAAATTGCAATTATAGTAGATGCACCAGTTGAAAATAACAGAGAAACTGCAAATATAAAATTAATAAAGGGCATTGAGATGTTGACAGCAGCTAAAGCTAATTCACCAACTCCTTTACTTACAAATATTCCATCAACCATTGTATATAATGAGAAAACCCACATTGCAACCACAGATGGTGCTAGGTATTTAAAAAACCTCTTACCTAGGCTCATGTTTTCGTTTATAGATATCTTCGTATCCATTTATTACCACTCCTTGTAAATCTATTATAAAAATATTAAACTATTAATAATTTTATTTCTAGTATAAATGATAAACTATGGTATAGTACTAATGTCAACAGCAAAGAGTAAATAATTATAAATTTTATTAAATGATAGTAATTTCAAGTGTTTTATAAGTAGATTTTATTATCTATATTAATGACATTTAACTGACATAAAACTGACCATTATTTGAATATTATTTTGCTTATATTTTCAGATGCTTCTTTGTCTATTTTATCTAATAAGTGAGAATATCTATTCACAGTTACTTTTATTTCTGTATCTCTTAATCTTTCAAAAATAATCTAGAATTGTTTAATAAGTACAGTTTATATATTATAATAAAATAAATTATTAATTATACAGGGAGGTGAGTTGTATGGCACACATATGTTTTGATGAAGTTTGCTATTATATATTAAAAGAAGCAATGAAGCTAAAGTTAATACCATATAATAAAATTGTAGTATTTGAAGATGATTTATCAATAGGTGATATTTCAGATGTAAATAATTATGAATTAAGAAAAAATATTTTTAAAATTAGAGCTGATTTTGAAAATAATCCTAAATTATTATTCAAGTCAAATTTATTAGAAGATAGAAGCTTGGTAAAACATAGAGATATAATAATATGGTGTGCAAATAACTCAAGAGATTTATGTGGGGTATATTATATAGTGAGTAAGTTTCAAGATAAAAACATAAAAATTGTATTAATAGATGAAAAAAAGATAGAAGATGGTATAATTAAATATTCATTTACTAGTGAAATGTCTCCAAAAGATTCTACTTTCTTTTTAAACAAAGCATCAGAAGTTAACTTTAATGAAAAGCTAGAAATTAAAAATAAATGGAATGTATTAGTTAAAGAAAATACTATTTTTAGAGCATTGATAGGAAAAGAAATTAAAAGTGTTGAAGAAACTTATTTTGATAAATATATACTAAAAAATATTAGTTATAGATGGAAGCCTTTAATTGAAGCTATTGCAGAATCTATGTTCGAAGATGAAATGCGTGTAAAAGATTGGTTTATACTTTGGAGAATAATGGATTTGGTAAACTTAAAAATAGTAGAAATTAAAGGAAGTAAAGATGATTTATATTCTGATACTGAAATAAGAAAAATTTAAGTATTTGGAGGTGAAGATAGTGAACTTTTGGGAAGGCATAGACAATGAATTGTTAGGTAAAAACTACACTTGTGGATATTGTGGTTGTTATGTAGGAAGTGAAAAAGGTTATGAAGGTATTTGTCGTACTAGTCCAGAAAAGGAGGTTGAAATAAGCATATATTTATGTCCTAGTTGTGGTAATCCAACGTATTTTGACAAGGACAATAGACAGTATCCAATGTCCAAAGCTGGGAATGATGTACTACATATTAATAATAAAGATGTTGAAAATTTATATGAAGAAGCACGAAATTCATTTAGTGTAAATGCATTTACATCAGTAGCTTTATGTTGCAGAAAGTTACTAATGAATGTAGCAGTACATTTAGGTGCTGAAGAAAACAAGACATTCATATTTTATGTTGAGTGGCTTGATAAAAAGAATTACATATTGCCTAATTCTAAAAAATGGGTGAACCAAATAAGAAAGATAGGAAATGAAGCTACTCATGAAATTTGTATTGTAAGTGAGGAAGATGCTAAGAAGACATTAATTTTCACTGAAATGTTGTTGAAGATAGTCTATGAATTTCCAGCTATGGCAGAATAATAGGGATTAGATGTATTTTAAGGAAAAATAAAGTACTTTGTTATAAATGTGTACAGTGTAAAAAATCTTATTTAAGTTTAGAGGGGATTAATTGGGATGGAAGTAAAAAAAATAGATAGTGATTACATAGAGGATTTGCTTAATAAATTGATTGATGAATATCATATAGATGAAAACATCTTATCAAATTTATTTGGAGTAGACATAGAAAAAATAAGAGAGTATAAGATATATGAAAGCGAATTTATAGAAGATTTAGATGTATGGTCAAAAAAAATAAATGTAGTTCTACAACTTGAATATGTCATGGATGTTGACTTAGATTCTAGACTGAGAGGTATTTTAAGTCTTTTGACTAATATGTATAATCTTAATACTGAATTTATAGATAAGGCTTCAAATGTTGAGGAAAAATACATAATAGATTTTATAAATGAGGTAGATTGTATACCAGTAGAAATGAAGTATAGTATATGTGCTACAGCTATGAACTTAAGCTTAATATTTAAAAATTATGAATATCAAAGTTTATAAGAAAGAATTTGTGCTTATAGATAATTTTGGTATTTAAAATAAAAAAGTGAACTCTTTTAAGAGTTCGCTTTTTTATACGAATAAATTATTATTTTAAGATAGACTATATTGATATTAAGTATTTGTAATAAAATATTTATAATCTTATATTTTTAGATACTTAAAGTTTAATTCTTTCCATAAACTTGTTCTTTAGTAAAGTAACCACTATTAATGAGTATTTTATCTAAATTCTCTCTAGTAACCAATTGACCAGTTATAAGGTTAGCTTTAATTGTACCACCACTTTGATTATCAAATTCTGAATTTACATTTATAGTTTCATTATTTACCATATGAACTGCTTCATTTATAGCAGTACAAGCAAGCTGATTTAAATCCATATATATTGTGATATCTTGTGTACCTTCAACAATACGTTTGGCAGCATCTATTTCTGCATCCATACCAGTAATAACTACATGTTTTGAAATTCCTAATTCTTTTAATGCATCAACACATGCTCCTGCTATTTTATCATTTGGAGCAAGAATAGCATCTATATTGTTATTATTAGAACGGACTGCCTCAATGACCATTTTTTTCGCTTCATCAGGAGACCAACTTTTTACAGGAGCATCCAAAAGAATATTGATGTTATCTTTAATAGGAGAGATATATCTCATTGCTCCTTGGTATAATAATTTAGCATTATTATCACCAGAGTCACCTTGAAGTATAATATAATCTCCATCATAAACTATTTCTGAAAGATATTGACCTAATCTCTGTCCAATTCTACTGCTATCATATCCTACAAAAAGGTCAACCTTTTCACCTAAAACAACACGAGCATAATTTATAACTGGTACATTTTTTTCCTTAGCATAATCTAGTATTTCTTTAACTTTATTTACATCACGTGGAGTAAGAATAAGTACATCAATTCCACTATCTATCATTTCAAAACAATCTTGCTTTTGTGTTTTTGGTTTATCAGTTTGATTAAGGCGTACTTCTATATCAGCTCCAAGTTTTTTAGCCTGTTGCTCCATATATTCTTTTTCATGTTGCCAACGTGTGGCACTTCCAACACCAAAAGAAACACCAATTTTTACACTTTGTTTTGCGTTTTCACATCCAGATAAACTAACTAAAAAAAGAACTGCTATACAAATCAAACATATAAGACGTTTCATTATATTTTTCCCTCCTGATAAAGTATCTCAAAATCTTGTTCACTTATAGGTTTTGAATAGAAATAACCTTGTGCAATAGAACATCCAAATTCTCGCATAAGTTCTACGTTTTCTATATTTTCAACTCCCTCTACTACCACTTTGATATTTAAACTTCTTGCCATATGAGTAATTGCAGCAAAAATGGCTTTTTGTCTATCACTATTTACAGTATCTTTTAAGAAGCCTCTATCAATTTTCAAAACATCTATATCCATATCTTTTAGCATATGTAATGAAGAATAACCAGAGCCAAAATCATCCATAGAAACTTGAAGCTTATTATCATGTACTTTGTTTATAAATTCTTCAATCATTTTATAATTATCAAAAATTATAGTTTCAGTAAGTTCTAATTCGATTAGATGAGGTGGTACTTTATACTCATCTAATTTTTGAAGAAGCACATCTAAAAAATCATTATTGAGAAAGTGCATACGCGAAAAGTTAACAGAAATTGGGACACAATTTACACCTTTTTCTAAATTTCTCTTAATAAATTTTAAAGTCTTTTCAAATATAGTCATGTCAACAGCTGTAATTAATCCAGTTTTCTCGCATACTGAAATAAATTCACCAGGAGGTCTTAATTTCCCATCATCAGTTTTCCAACGTGCTAATGCTTCAGCACCAACTAACTTATGACTATTAATATCGACTTTAGGTTGATAGAAAGGAATAATCTCATCATTATCAAGTGCTTTTTCGATAGCTCTCTTTATTTGTTCATTATGAATCATCTGTTTATCAAACTTCTCAGAATAAATTTCCACTCTTTTATATCTCATACCTTTAATTTTTTGGGCTGCCATGTTTGCTTTATCAACCATAAGGTTGATGCTTTCATCGCAATTAGTAATTGGATATAAACCAGCAGAAAGGTATACTGTAACACCTTCTATCTTTAATTCTGAATCAAATAGGGAATTAAGTTTTTGTTCAGAGGCATCTTCTAGAAGAATAACAAAATGGTCACTATAAACTCTAGCAATTTGTTCATTTATAGAAAGTTTCTCAGTATAAATCTCACTAATTTTTCTTAAAATTTTATCTCCAACATCAAATCCATAAAAGTTATTTATGTATTTAAAATTATCAATATCAAAAGTAAAAATATAATATTGCTTGTCTGTATTTGTGCGTAGGAGATTTTGTAAATCAAACATAAATTTTGTATATGTATTGCCTTGTGTAATAGTATCTACAAATGCAATTTTTTTCAACTTAGTCTGTTGTTTGTCTTTTAAATATAAAAAATATATCATGCTAAAACCAAAAAACATTACAATAGCTAATAAAATAAAATAGAATAGCTTAATAACAATGTTTGTATTTGCTGAAACTGCGTTAGTAGATACACTTGAGATTAAGTACCAATCGTAGACTTTATCTATAGGAGTATAAGCAGAAAAATATTTTTCACCATTTAGCTCTGTTTCCATAATACCTGAATGATTGTTTTTTATATCTTTTTCTAGACGCTTAGAAACCTCTGGGTTCTGTAAAAAAATCATTCTATAATAGTTGTCAGATTCTCGATTGTATATATCCTGTTCAGAACTTATAAGAATGTATCCTTGACTATTAATAATGTACATATGACCTTTTTCAGAAAACAGAGAAACTGAACAGAGATTATACATTTCTTTTAACGTGTACTGTTTTTGAATTGAGCCAATAACTTCTCCATGAGATTTTATGGGCACACTTATAACAAAAATATCTTCGCCATCTAATCTAGAAACTATCCGCTCAGATATGTTTTGAATCCCATCAGAAACTAGCTTAAAATAGTGTCTTCCTGAGATATCAAGTTCTCTGCCATTTGGAAAAGTCGCCTTTCCATCTTCTGATGCAAAGAAAAGTCTATCATCGTTTTTTTCTTTTGAGTAATTTAAAGCGATAGATTTTAAACTATCCTGACTTTTATCTTTCGATTGTGAAAATCTTTCTGACACTTGGTTGGAAACAAGGTCTAAATTATTAACCTCCATCATTAATTTATTTGTAATTACATCTTTATTTTGTGTTACAATTTCAGTCAAATTAATTTTAACATCTGATTGTAGTAGATATTGTACATAGTTCATTAGATAGAAAACTGCAATTGCCATTAAAATATCCACAAAAACTGTCAGTAAAAACGGAATATTCTTTAAATTTCTTGTTTTCCTCATATAGTAATCCTTTCTGTAAATGAAAGATGTTTTAAATAGTATCAGTATATCATCGATATAATTCATAGGCAATAAGATAAGTCAAAAATATATTTTAAAATAATAATTAGTTTATACAAAAAATAAATCTAAAATAAATTGTATTTATTTTTTTTGTAAAATTATTTTAAAAATCTATATAGAATTAATAGAAGTGTTTAAATATAAAGTTTTAATAGAATTGTTATAGATTTTGAGGTACATATTTGTAATATAGGTTTAATTAGTATTTTAATTATAACAACTAAAAAATTTAAGAATAAATTATGAAAATTTTAAGATAATATCATTAGAAACTATTAAATATTTTAGTTATATAAAATAATCATAAAGTATATGATTGTTTTTCAATAATATACTTTATGATTAATAATACCTAAGTTATAAGTTATTTTTAGGTAAAAATATAATATCATGATTTTATTATTCAGATATACTGTAACGATTTTTTCCATCTGCTTTTGATATATATAGAGCTTTATCAGCTTTAGAAAATAAATCTTTATACGATTTAATTGAATCATTTACAAAAGCAATACCAATGCTTAATGTTATTTTATGATTATCTTTTACTTTTATGTTATTGGTATCATTTAAAATATTATTAGTAGTTTTGATTACTAAATCATTTGTCAGTGATTTTATAAATATCATAAACTCATCTCCGCCAATTCGAGCTACTATATCTTTATCACAAGTGTTTTGTAGTAGTATTTTTGATACAGCAATTAAAACTTCATTACCCTCTAAATGTCCAAAAGTATCATTTACAGTTTTAAAATCATCAATATCAATAACTAATAGAGCATCACTAGTTTTTGTATCAAAATTACAGAAGTATTCTTGAATAAAGTTTTCTGATACCCTTTGATTGTATAGCTGTGTTAGTGGGTCACGTTGAGCTTGATTAATTAAAATTTCTAGTTTAGATTTATCTTCAGTTATATCTTTTAAAACACCAATTGTTTTGATAGGATTATGGTCACTATCATAGATAACTGAACATTGAACTCGAATCCATCTCCATTCATCTCTAATTAATGAGTCTAATTGTCGTATTTCAATTATTTCTCTAAGGTTTCCACGAAGTACCTCTAGTAATTTACCAATATCGTCAAGATGAATAATTGCTCCAGATTCTAGCAATTTAGAATAATTTTTTGTTTCAAAGTTCTCTAATTCAATTTTTTTATCGATTTCTACACGTTGATATTTTATAAAATTATCATTTTCAATGTCATATTCAAACATAATGTCTGTAATATTTTGTAAAGCAATACGATATCGCTCTCTTTCTAATTTTAGTTCAGATTCTATATTTTTTAGTTGAGTGATGTCAGTAATAATACTGTTAATTTTTGCGACTCCATCACTATTTAATGATTTCATTCCAGAATCTAATACCCACATTAATGTTCCATCTTTTTTGCGTATTCTATATTCAGTTGAATATGTAGTTCCATTTGCAAAACATCTTTCGCAATCTTCTAGTGCTTTAGGTAAGTCTGGTGGATATACAGCTCCTACTGCTGAACCACCACTCATTTTGATAAACTCATCATAGGTATATCCTAATATCTTAGGCAATCCTTCATTAACATAGAAAAAGGAGTATGTATTATCGTCATTGCTACCTTTTAGCCCACCATTGATATTATTTGTAATCATTTCAATAACTTCTGTTTTTTCTTTTAATAATCTTTGTAAATAATCATAACTTTGTGTTCCAATTTTAGTGGGGAAGTATTCATCAATCTGCATTTCACCATAAGGATTTGATACATGCATGTGTTTTACTAGCAATCTTTCTCTATCTTCAATTATCTCAAATGTGCAACGCTGATTTACTTCTAAGACCATTTGTGCATTTTCTTTAGTACTAACAGTGTATTTTCCTAATACCATACATCTATTTTTATCTTCACTTACAATTTCAAATGTATCATTACTTATATCACAAGAAGGGACTTCATTTTGACCTGCATAAAAATAATTTTTTATTTCATTGAAAGAAGTGAGAAATTCTTGTTCTCCTGGTCCAATCCATGTGATATCTTTAGAAAGGTGTTTTAATATTTCATCAATATCTCGATTTACATAAAAGTTTGTTATAATATGTTTTGCAAATTTAGGAGCTTTTTTTAGGAGTATACTCATGATATTCCCCCTTTCTTTTTTATTATATATCTTAATTATATTATACATTAATATACTTAAATTAAAAACGTTGTTGAAGTGTGATATTTTTATTAAGCAAGTTAATTTTAATTAAAAAGCACTGAAGCAATGTCTGCCTAAGTGCTTAATACCAATATACTATATAAGTACATATTTATAATATAAAGTGTAAGTTTGGAAAAGAAAACTAATCTGAATTTATTTAAATATATTAATTTTTTCCAAATAAAGTACTTTGTGCTAGATTCCTGTTAGATTTTTTATTTTATTTATATCTATATACATACCTTGTGCAATAGCTCTTCCATCAATTGCAGATAGATTACATTGTGTGTACATAACTGTAACAATTTGGCCATCACGCTTTATAAATCTATACAAAAAAGGTTCAATTTTATTTGTATCAATCATTTCTAAACTCTTTTTATAAACAAAGTCTAAATCATCAGGATGAACAATTGCTCTTAAATTACCACCCATCTCACCAAAAAATTGTTCTTTTGTATAACCTATAATATCAAACATTTCTTCATTCATATAAGTGATAGTCATATCGCCAAACAAATCATAACGAATTATACCTACAGGTAACATTGAATAAAATTGTGATAAAATCTTACTTTCATCAAGATGAGTATTTGCCATTTTAGGTATAGAATATGATTCAAACTCATTTATATAGCCAGCAGTCTTGATTAAATCTAGGTTTAATTTTTTTAAAAGTAATCTATTTTCTGAAATTATACAATTTGCGCTAAAGTAAAAATTACTATACTTTTGATATTCAGCAGATTCATCTGATAAAACAGCTTCTCCACTAATTAATAATAAATTTGAGTCAATATCATGTGGAGTTATACTTTTATAAAGAATAGAAAATTTTTTACCTTTAATATGTTTCTCAAAGTGTTCTATTATTTTAGAAAAAGATGTAATTTTTGTTTTGCTATAAAAGTCAGACCATTGAATGTCTTCAGTTACATTTGATTTTAGTTTTTTCATGTCTTGCATAATAAAAAATTCATCAAATATTTTTTCTACTAAGGATTTACCTATATCAGAATATTTTATAAACATTTCTTCTGAATTATTTTCTTTAGATAGTAGTTTTTCAAATTGTGCACACTCCATAGGTTTTGCATAATAATAACCTTGAGCAATATCACAATTTATACTTTTGATAAATTCTACATGTTGTTCTGTTTCAACACCTTCACATACTGTAAGCATTCCAAGAGCTCTTGCAATATTTATTATAGAGTATAAAATTGTTGCATTTTTAAAATCCTTTAAATTATGAGCTAAAAATATTCTATCAATTTTGATTATATCAAAAGGTAGATTTTGCAACATACCAAAAGATGAGTATCCAGAACCAAAATCGTCCATGGATACAGAAAAACCATAAGAACGAAGCTCGTTTAACTGTTGAATAATAGTGTTTGTATTTTCTAGTAATACATTTTCTGTGATTTCAATACTAAAATTTGATGTAGAAACACTATATTTTTCAGTAATGCTTTTTAGCATACTTGGAAAATTAGGATTAAAAAAATGAAGACGAGAAAAGTTACAACAAATTGGAACAAAGACATCATTATTATCAATCCATCTTCTTATATTTTTGCAGTTTTCTTCAAATAAATATAAATCTAATTCTGTTATTAAACCAAATTGTTCAAATAAAGGTATAAACTTATCTGGAGTAAGAAGCCCTTTAATAGGATGTCTCCATCGTGCAAGAGCCTCACATCCAACTATAGTATTGTTTTTTATATTATAGAGTGGTTGATAAAATGTTTCAATTTGTTTAGTTTGTAAAGCATATGATATTTCATACAAAAATTCTTTATCATTTTCCAATTTATTATAAAAATTATTATCTTTAAAATCAAATGGTATGTATCTATTTTTACCTTCCATTTTAGCCTTTTTTAAAGCACTATATACTTGATTGAAAATCACCAAAGTAGTCATATTTGGCTCACCATTCCAAAGAGTACTACCAATACTAAAAGTAACATTAGAATGAATTTCTTTTTCATTAGGAAGTTGTATTTTCAATTCTCTGGCATTTTTTATAAGAGTTGTTCCTATATTATCTAGCTCTTCATTTGATACATTAGGAATTACAATTAAAAATCCTTCTCCTTTTAGATGAGCAACTATTCCATTAGATTTTGGAATAAAGTGCAACAGTTTTTGAGTTAAGTTGATTAATAGATTTTCACCAACTAAATATCCATATATGTCATTAAACAATCTAAAGTTATCGATATTTAATAACATGACGCCAATATGTATATCTTTTAAAATACAGTCATCAATATATTGGTATACAAACTCCCTATTTGGTATTTTAGAAAAAAAATCTATTTCATTTGGGACTTTAAATTTATAATTTCTATTGTCTAGTTCATTGGCTAATAGTTCTACCTTTTTATTTAACATTTTTATATAATCATAATTTTGCATGGTATTCCTCCATAAGATATTTGAAATTTTGACAATAATTGTATTTATGTTAAAAATATTTAAATATTAATTTATAAATAATTTGAACAATCCATTTTAAATAAGTATTTCAAGCTTCTATGTACCAACTTACTTGTTATAATATTAAAAATAAAAAAATTTTTAGTCTAATAATAATTTTAGATAAAATTAGTCAATTCTTAAGTTTTAGCGTATAGAAATATTTACTTTTTGAATGCAATTATATCATATTTTTTTATAAATGGATAGATTGTAAGCCATGCAATTAGCAATATAGAAATCATTATAGTTAAGTTCAACTTTAATGATTTTATAAATAATTAATTTATTTATAATTAGATTCCTATATATAATTTCATATTACATTAATAATTTCATATATTTAATTTCAGTAGTTTGAATTAAGTTTACTCTTCTGTTTTCATCATATATTATAATTAATATTAATTTACTAAATTAATCAAATGATAATTTATAGAAATTTATTTTACCACAAAAAAATTGTAAAAAATGGACATACTAGATGTAAATATAAAAAACGACAAATCTAAAAATATTGTTTAGAAAGGTTAAACTTAGAAATATTATAATAGGAAAATAAATAGATGTTAATGGCTGATTGTAGATGACTTATTTTCGTATCCTTGTTTTAGAAATAGTTTTAGTATATTCTAAAACTATAGTTATAGATAGAAATATGTTGCTTATAAAATAAAAATAGGATTATGGAGGATTTTACTGTATAAATGAAAGATTACTATAAAATAGGAGAGATATCTAAAATATATGGAATAGGGAGAGATTCATTAATGTATTATGAAGAAATAGGCATTCTAAAGCCAGTTAGAGATGTAAATGGATATAGAATGTATAACATATCAGATATATGGAAACTCAATTTAATAAAAGAGTTTAGAAGTTTGAACTTTCCAATGAAAAAAATAAAAGAATATTTAGATGATAGAAGTGTAGAGTCCACAAAGAATATTCTAAATGAAGAACTTGAATTAATTGATAAAAAAATATTTGAACTTATAAGCCATAAGGAAAATATTATGAAAAGATTAGGTTCAATTGAAAGTGTAATTCAAAATACAAAAATAGACGAGATAGAGGTTGTATATATAGAAAAAAGAAAAGCTTTAGAATTAAATGCTGATATAAAAAGAGATGAGGATTTTGATTTTTTGATTCAAAAACTACAAAAAGAATATGAAGATAGGTTTAATATACTTGGAAATAATAATATTGGTTCTGCTTTTTCTACTGAGGCAATTAATAAAGGTATATTCAATGAGTTTAAATCTGTATTTTGTTTTTTAGAGAATAGCGAGGAAATATACAATATAGTTTTTGATGAGGGATATTATGTAACTTTAAATTACACTGGAAGTAATTCTAATAATAAAATGTATATGGAAAAGGTGTTTAAATTTATAAAAGAAAATAATTATAAGGTAATTGCTGCGCCTATAGAAATATACAAGATAGATATACATGAGACTGGAATTGTAGATGAGTTTATAACTGAAATTCAAGTACTTGTAACTAAATCGCTAGATTTCAACGAATTAGATTATAAATAGAAAGACTAAAAATAAACCTTCAAACAATGATATAACATCTGTAACTGTATATGCGAATGGAGGAAAATCTAAATCAAACAAATATCATTCTTCTCCTACTGCACATAACATGGAAGTAGCAATTCCAATGAGTAGAGAAGAAGCAGAATCAAAAGGATATGTGTCTTGTAAAATTTGTTATTAAATAATATATAGATAGACTAGTGATTATCTAGTCTATTTTTATAATTAATAGTTTATGTAGTTTTTTGCAATAAATATGCTTGAGTAGAATACTTATAGATTATAAGAAAGTAATTCTAAAACTGAACAATCACTTAATCAAACTATATCAGTAGTATAAACATAAAGAATGTATAAAAAATTACAAATATTAATAAATAGCATAAAACTATAGTAACAGCTATAACAATAAAACGAACAAAAGTTATAATACTAAAACATAAGACAAGTTATGATTGTATTAGATATATACATTAACATACAACAAAGCACTCATATAAAATATCTCCTCCACTAGATATTAGTGTATAGGAACCATTATAAGGAATACCTAACCCTTCTATATTACTTGTATACCTCACAATAATTATCAAATTAATCTTATTATCTTTCAAAATATCTGTTGCAGTATCAATAATATTATCTAAGTCAAATCTTCGAGTTATTTCTAGTTGCTTATCATGTACTACTCTTTTTAATATGCAAGTTTTAAAATCATTCACAGTACGTTCTTTTTAATAAACATATTTTTAATTAGTAGTTTATTAAATGTAGAAAAAACTAAAAAGGGTTCTCTAGAAAACAATATCTATCTAATTACATTTACTTACCAATATCATAACTTGATGGAGGCAAGATTCTACCACATTTTCTCCGTACTCTAGTATAAAATCATCTAATTGTGTATCTATAAAATTACAGTAATCATAGGAACTGCCAATATAAGCAGTTAATATATGTGTACACATATCTATTTTTTCCATAAACATTTTACATCCCCCTAAAAAACTTTCACAAAAACAAAAAGAAAATATCTTTTTGGCAACTGGCTGACATAACCTATAAGAATTTTATAAGTCTTAGTCCCTATAGTTTTGCGTCACTAAATTTCTCTAGTTTTGCCGATTTAGTTTTATTCTACAACTACAATAATACATTAGAATAAGTTATTATTCAACATGCCTGTTTGAAAATTGAGAAATTTAACAATGTCTTAACAATATGAAATTTATTTCACTTTAAAAAAACAAAATAAATATATAAAATATATGGTAAAAAATTACCTGTATGAATTAGAATCAGAAGCTACTAATATTAATTTAACTTGTTTAAGTTTCATCTACAGTATGTATATAATAGTAAAGTAATAAACTTCACAATCAATAAAATAAAGAAGGTGTTTATATGTATAAAATAGGTGAAGCTTCAAAAATAACTAAAATATCATCTAGAATGCTTAGATATTATGATAAAGAAAATATATTGAAACCTAGTCACATAGAAAACAATGGATATAGGTACTATACAGAAGGAGACCTTAATGTAATATCAAAAGTAAAAAACTTAAGAAGATATGAATTTACTTATGAAGAAATAAAAGATATATTATATAATAATAAATATGAAAATATAGATATATATATCAATAAAATTGAAGAATTAACAAAAAAGGTAAATAAATATGGACATTTAATTTCAGAAATAGAAGAAAAGGTAAAATTTAAGGATACAATCATAAATAATTATGATATTAATATTTGTGAAAGACAATCAGTTAATACCTTGTGCAAAAAAGCCATTATTAATTATGAAGAAATAGGAGAATTTATAGAATCTTGTTATAATACGATTTCAAAAAGTAAATCTAATAAAGTTGGATATTATTATGTAATGTTCTACAATAATGAAAATTTAGATGAAAATACATACGAAATAGAATATTATCAACCTATTGTAGATAATAAAAAGATAAATGGATTCAACAATAAGGTCATTGAAAGTGGAACATATGTAAGTACAATATGTTATGGAGATTATGAAAATTTAATTGATGCTTATAATACTTTGTATAAGTGGGTTAAAAACAATAATTTTAAAGTTAAAGGAAATTTTATTGAAAGATACTTTGTAGATTCATTATTAACTCCATTTAGCTATGAATTTATAACAGAAGTATCTATAAAAGTTTCAAAAGATTAGTTGACCTTGACATTATGATAACCTTTATACTTGAAATATAAAAATAGAGGAGGTTATTATGAATAAAAGAATTTTAATGTTGGGATTATCATTACCATTATTATTGATAATTAGAGGATTTACAAAAGGGTATGAAAGTGAAAATATAAATCAAAATAATCAGCAAAAGTATTATATGCCACTAGAAGATGAAGAACATGAAGGGACTTGGTTACAATGGCCTCATAGTTATACTTATGGCAAAGAATACCAAAATGGAATAGAAGATGTATGGTTAAAGATGACAAAGTCTTTAGTGAATGGTGAAAATGTGCATATAGTAGCTTATAATGATAAGGAAAAAGATAGAATAGAAAATTTATTGAAAAAAGAAAATATTGATATGGGTTACATAGATTTTTATATTTATAAAACTGATGATGTTTGGATAAGAGATAATGGTCCTATATTTGTATATGATGAAAGCAATGAACTTGTAATATTAGATTGGGGATTTAATGGTTGGGGAAGAAAAGAGCCATATAGTAAATCAAATCAAATACCTAAAAATATAAGTGAAGACTTCGCAGTTGAAAATATAAATTTAAATGAAGTAGTTTTAGAAGGTGGAGCAATGGAACTTGATGGTAATGGAACATTTTTAGCAACTAAAAGCTCTATAATAAATAAAAATAGAAATAAAAATTTAAGCCAAAGTGATATAGAGAAATATATAAGAAAATATTATGGAGTAGAAAAATTTATATGGTTAGATGGTGTAGCTGGAATAGATATAACAGACTTTCATATTGATGGATTTGCAAAATTTTATGATAAATCAACAATAATTACACTAAATGAAAAAGAATTGATAGATTGGGGATTAAGGCAAAAAGATATTAATATATTATTGAACTCAACAAATTCAAATGGAGAAAGGTATAATTATGTATATCTACCACTTACACAAAATAATGTTAGATTAAAAAATGGGGAAAACTTAACATATCAAGGTTCATATATGAATTTTTATATAGGTAATAAAGTTGTATTAGTTCCAAATTACAATGACCAAAATGATAAAGTTGCAAATAAGATTATACAAGATTTATATCCTGATAGAGAAGTAATAGGGATAGATATAAGAGAGTTGTATAAAGACGGTGGAATGATTCATTGTGTAACTCAACAACAGCCTATAGATATAGTTAAAAATAGAGAATAATAAATTATGATATGAATTAATATTGACAGAGTATTTATGAAAAAAGGTCTTTTATAAATAAAAAGGAAATTAAATGAGTAAAAAAATTTTAAGAGTTTAGAAGAAAATGATTAATAAAACACATATAATATTGTTTAACAAAGAAAAATGGAGTGGCAATTTTTTGCCACCCATTTGCCACCACGTTTTCAATTCGGTGGCAAATTGTATCATTATATTTGTTTTTTATATTTCTAAAGTTTCTATAAGAGGATTATCACTAAATAATTTTAATAAATTTGTTTTTTTGTATCCTTTAGGTAACTTAGTATATATAATTACTTCTAACCAATCTCCATCAAGACGTTTAATGTTCATGTTTAAAATTTCAATATTAGATTTCTTAAATTTCTCCTCAATGTATTGTATTGAATCAGTGCTATTAGAAATTTTGAGAGAAACTTGTTCTGCAGTAGGGAGTTTCATCCATTTCCTATCTCTATGAAGTAATATCTGTACAATAACAATTATAATACTTGAAACAATACCTAATAAATATAGTCCAGAGCCAATAGCAAGCCCTGTACCTGCTGTTGCCCATATACCAGCAGCAGTAGTAAGTCCACTTACTGATTGATTTCTAATAAATATTAGTCCAGCTCCTAAGAAACCTATTCCACTAACAACTTGTGCCGCAACACGTGCTGGGTCTAGACCAATACCTGGAGTACCTACTATATCATTAAACCCATACTTAGAAACAATGATTATAAGTGCTGAACCTAATGCCACTATAAAATGAGTTCGTATTCCAGCTTCTTTTAGTCTATTTTTCCTTTCATATCCAATTAAAGCTCCACAGAAACCAGCAATAATGATTCTTGCTATATACTCAAATTGAATTAGTATATGATTATTCATTTGTCTAGCACCCCTTTCTATATAATATTATATATACTATAATACTACATTTTTTATGTGGATATAATAAAGTTTAAAATTTATATAATAGTTATATATGAATATAAAATAGATAAGAGTATCTTATATATATAAAAATGGTAGAAAGTATCTAATTTTAAATGATTAAAGAGCATACTTAAATAAGTTAAGTTTGCTCTTTTTAATATTGTGAATATTTTTATTTATAACAATTAGATAAAAAAGTATCTGTATTTTTTATATCTGCAAAACTCTTCTGTAATGATGCCATGAATACCTGATGGACAGTGTTTGCATGAATTTCTACATCGCCCCAAAATAAATTTTTTGTTGTACAAGCATCACCTATAAGGGTTATGTTGTACCCAAGTTTTTTTGCTGTTCTTATACTTGTATCAATGCACATATGACTCATCATACCACAAATCACCAACTTAGTTATATTTTTTTTCTCAAGTACAGCTTGTAGATTGGTTTGAAAAAAACTGTCTGGTGAATGTTTAATTATAATTTCTTCATTGTTCAGTGGAAAAACAGTTTCATTTATTTCTGAACCATAAGTGTGAGGCAGAAAGAAAGATGCTGTTTTATCTGTTGCTATATGCTGTACATGAATAACTGGAAAGTTATTTTTTCTAAAGAACGACAGTATTTTCTTTGCATTTTCAGCAGCTTGTTTTGATTCAAATAATTCACATTTTCCATTTTTAAAATAATCATTCTGAATATCAATTAGTATTAAAGCTATAGACATGTCAATACCCCCTATATATTCCTATTATAATATTCATATAAAAAATGTAAATTACTTACTTTTTGGTATGTACAAAACTATTTATTATAACAAATTCCTTTACTATCTAGAATCTCTTGTTGACCATTCTCAAGCATATACTCTATACCTATTTCTTGCATTATTTCCACCGCTTTTAACATTTTTTTACCACGGTCAGTAAGAAAATATTCAACATGTAGTGGATAACCAGATGAACTTATTTTATCAACAATACCAAATTCATGCAGTTCTTTTAATTGTTGAATTAACATTTTTTGATTTATTCCATAAATACTATGTTCTAATTCAGAAAATGTCTTATTAGATTGTCTCAATTCAAATACAAGGATAGTTTTCCATTTTCCTTTGATTATGTCATGTACAATTTCAAGAGGACATGTGTATTCATCCCTTATTTTCATAATATATCACCCCCATAAAATGATAATAAATTATATCACTTGTCCTATGATATGACAAATATATATGAATTGTATGTAAAGTTTATGGTTTATTAAGTTCTAAAATTCTTCTAGTGTAGTTCACATTTAATACACAAATAATTAGTAAGATATAAGTAAATAAACATATAAAATGGCTATAGAAATTTAACTTTAAAATAATTTATTATAATTTAGAGGAGGAAAATATATGAATATATCAAGAAAAGCTATGAAAATAATAGAATTGGCACAAAGGATTGCAACTAAGAAAGGAATATCAGTGGAAGAAGCCTGGAATGAAGCAATAACAGAATATAAAAATAAATATGAACACATTGCATAGACATTAAAAAAATGTAGCTCAATTAAAATATAAAATGACATAGAATATTTTAATTGTATACTTTTACAAGAAATTAATTAGCTTACAATTCTAAATTATTTTTGAAAAATTAAGAATATTTGGTGGAATATAATGAATTTAAATGATACTATAAATTATAAGGTATATCATTATTAATGCAAAAGGAGGATATATACTTGATTGTAAAAATAGATAATACTTTAGAAAAAGAATTTTGGCAATATGTATCACATGAAGAAAGTTTAAACTTATTCATAATTGGATATGTTGAAAACTATGGATTTAACTCCTACTCTCAAGATATATGGTCTCAAATGAAAGGAGGAAATATAACTTCTATAATATTAAAGAATAAGTCAACACTTATAATTTATAGTCTAAAAAATGATTTTGAGATAGAAGAGATGAAGCATCATATAAAAGATTTGGATGTAGAAAGTATAAGTGGAAAAAAGTGTGTAATAGATAGACTAATAAATGAATATAAAGATTTTTATGAAAAACTAGATAATAAATTTTGTATATTAAAGGAAATAAAAGAAATCGATTTTTCTAGCATGAAGGAGCATAAAATAGAAAAGGCTCAGGAAAAAGATATTGATGATATAGGGAAACTTTTAAACAACTCAGATTATAAAGTAAGTAAAAATTACATAGAAGAAAGAAAAGAACATCTAAAAGAAGGAAATGTAAGAGCATATTTTATTAAAAATGATGATACTATGATTAGTACTGCATCAACTGGAATGGAAACTAGTTTTTTGGCAATGGTAGTATCTGTTGGTACAGATAAAGCATATAGAGGAAAGGGATTTGCAAGCTATATAGTTTATAACTTAAGTAAAGAATTATTGTTAGAAGGAAAAGTCCCATGCCTTTTTTATAACAATGATATAGCAGGTAAAATATATCAAAATATAGGATATAAAGAGATAAATGAATGGACAATTCTTTTTAAATAAATATAAAAAAATAAAAAACTCCATCCAGGATTAAAGTATTTATAAATAGTTTTATTTTACTCTAATTCATGGTGGAGTTTTGTTTAAATTAAAACATTATTTTTTATTACTTAAATAATCAAGTGTTTTAAGTTTATAACCTTCTTTTTCCCAATGTGTTAGTACTTCATCCAATATTTCAGTATTTGTTGAAGAATTTGGATGTAATAGAACTATTGCACCAGGATGTGTTCTTGAATAAATTTTATTTTTAGCAAACTCATGAGTAGGCTGTTTCTTTTCATACCAATCTACATAAGCAAAACTCCAAAATATAGATTTATATCCTAAATCCTTTGTGTATTTTAAAGACTGTTCACTAAATTTACCCATTGGTGGTCTAAAGTATTTAGGCATTTCTTTCCCAGTAACATCCTTGTATGCTTTTTCTACACTTGTAATTTCTTCTTTGAAATTTTCAAAGTCTGTAATACCTGCCATTGATGGATGACTTTTTGAATGATTACAAACTAAATGACCTTCTTTTTCCATACGTTTTATTAAATCTGGATTGCTTTTTATATAACTTTCAACTACGAAAAACTGTGCTTTAGCATTGTGTTTTTTTAGTGTATCTAATAGCTTTGGAGTATTACCACTTTCATATCCAGCATCAAATGATAGATATATAACTTTTTCATTAGGATTTCCTACATAGTAAGAATCATATTTTTTAAAAAAATCTGCTTCTTTTATAGGAGATGGCTGTTTACCATCTTCTCTAGGATTAAAATACCAATCATATTCATGTGTATCAAGTGTTGGACTAGAAATTTGAGTTTTTGTCTTATCTAATGATTTAAAGTTTATACTAGCTATTCCCAAAAGTATTAGAGCAAATGTTCCTATCATAATGTATTTTTTTAGGCTATCTTTTTTCACAATTTCACCTCTTATTTAAAATTTCAAGTGTATTTCTTACAATATAGTTTGAATATTTATAGATAAAAATATTCATATATACAGATAATAAATTAAAGAAATTTGTTGTAAGATATATAAAATTAATATTAATTATATTAAATAAAGTACATATAAATGATAAAATATAAAGAGCAATTATTGTAGATAAGTTATACATGTTTAACTTGAAGGGATATAAAAATGGATAATATAATAAGTATGTTGAATAATGTTGTTTTTTTAGATATAGAAATTAGTGGATTAGATCATTTAAATTCGGAAATTTTAGAAGTTGGAGTTGTTAAGGTTAAAGATTGGAAGATAGATATATATCAATCATTAATAAAAAATAAATACGATGTACCTATAGAAGTATTTTCACTATGTAGTAATTTAAGTAAAAGTGATTTAGAAATAGCTTGTGATATAGAAAAAGTAGAAGATAAGCTTATAAATTTTGTAGAAGATAGTTTGATTATATGTCATGATTTAAGTTTGAAAAGAAAGTTTTTTGAGCATCATATGCCAAAGTTAAAAAATAAATTTATTGATTTAATTGAATTAGCAGTTATTTTAGAACCATATCATAAAGAGTATAGTTTGGAGTATTTAAAAAGTAATTTGACTGCTTATGATTCTAAAGTAAAAAATAGAGCTTTATCAGATGCAATTGATATTATAAACATTTTAAACTGTCTTCTAGTAAGGTTTAATGATTATGAAAAAATTACTTTAGAGCCATTGAACTTTAAAATAAATTCTTATCTTAAGAAGTTTAATCTTTCAACATGGGAATGGAGTGAATTTTTAGAAGAAGCAAACTATGATTTGTCAAACAATATAAAGATTAAAAAAGAATATAAGAAATTTAACTCAAAAGAAGAAAAGAAAAAAGAAAGAGAAACCTTAAAGATTTTAAATGAAGAGAAGAATAATTATGAAGAATTATTAAAATACAAAACTATATGGGAGAATAAAGAAGGATTTACATATGAGTATAGACCAGGTCAGCATGAGCTTACTAAAACGATAAGAGAGTTGTTTAGAAATAATGAATATGAAGAAAAAATTGCATGTATAGAAGCCCCAACTGGTATAGGTAAAAGTGTAGGATATTTATTGCCTGCGATATTAGAAGCTAAAATTAATAAGAAAAGACTGTTAATTTCTACTGATACAAAGGAATTACAGATACAATTAATAAATAAAGACATTCCAAATGTGTTAGACTCTTTAGGGCTAAATGGAAAAGTAAGTTATGGGTATATAAAAGGGAAAAATAACTATATTTGTATAGATAGACTGGAAGCATACATAGCAGATTATGATTCTCAAGAACCTACTAAGGAAGAAATATTATCTTTGATATTTTTAGAGAGATTAGTTGAAGGTGGTAAACATGGAGATATAGAAGAAATAAATTATTGGGTGTTGGATAATTTTAAGGAAATAAATGTTCACTTAAGAAATATAAGTTGTGACCCAAATATGTGTAGACCCAAAAAGTGTAAAAAGGATTGCCTATACAAGAACAGAACAGAAGAATTGAAAGAAGAACATATAACAGTAGTAAACCATTCTTTATTGGCTAAATGGCCATATAAAGATGAAAAGCCTTTAGAAAATATAATAGTAGATGAAGCACATAATTTGACTGAAAAAGGGTATGATTTCTTTTCAAGTATTATAAATTCAAAGTCTTTTAGATATTTATTGCAAGAAATCTATCCATATGAATTTATTCAAAATAGTAGCTTCATATATAAAAAACATAGTAAAAATATGAGAAAAATAAAGGCTTTTGACAAGTTTTATCATGTATTAAAAATTGAAAGAAAAGATAAACAAAAAATTTCTAGGAGTATAAATCTTATTCTTGACGAGATAGATTCAATATTGAACTTTGGTAATTGCAGTGAATATAATAGTGTAAGTAATTATAATTTAAGATGGGAATTGAATCTGCAAATAGATGAAATTGTGGGAAAACTAAAAAAAGACGGCATAGATACTGAAATAAGTTATAGATTGTATAGTGAAAAGATAAAATCAAGTTGTGAAAAAATAATAAAAAATTTAGTTGCAATAATAATAACAATTTATAGGAATATTGATGATGATAGTATAGATAAAGAAACTGATATATATAAATTTGGAAAAGCAAAAGCGAGGGACTTAGAGGATTTAAAGATTATATTTGAAATATTTTTAGAGTATGATGAAAAGGATGATTATGCAAGGATAGTTGAAATTGATAAGAATTATAATGATTTTGAATTTAGAGTAGTTCCATTAAAAATAGCAGATTTATTTGAAGAAAATATCTTATCTCAATTAGAAAAAGGTATATTTTTATCTGCAACCTTGAGTTTATCTGAAAATATGTCTTATTTTAAAAATACATTAGGAATAGATAGAGTTAAGAATGTAGAAAAAATTATAGAACCAATTTTTGATTATAAAAATATGGTATCTGTAGTTACATTTTCTGATATATGTGAGTACAGAAATACTGAATTCCCAAATGAAATGAGTAAGATTATATCTAATATATCACAAATTACAGAAGGTCATACATTGGCTCTTTTTAATAGTAAAGATAGACAAGAAAAAACTTATGAAATATTGAAAAGCTATTTACATGGTTTTAATTTAGAAATTTATGCTGATAAAAAAGGGATTAGACATCTTAATGATTTGAATCGAAAGTGTGTTGTACTTGGTTCAAAAGGATGTTTTGAAGGGGTAGATATTCCAGGAGATGGTCTGGTTTGTGTAACTTTAGACAAACTTCCTAATCTAAATCCAAAAGACCCGTTGTATTTTACTATAATGAAGAAGTATAATATAGACTATTACACTATAAATTATCCACAAATGACAATCAAGGTAAAGCAAGCTATGGGGAGAATTCTAAGAAGCAAATATGATTATGGATGTTTTGCTATTTTTGATGCAGGAACCAATATAAGTGTGCTAAAGAGGTTAGAAAAAGATTTGCATGGTTGTAAAATTTCTAAGATGAACAGTAATGAATTTTATACCTATATAAAGCACCATTTAAATAAATCTAGAAGTTTAATCCTAAAATCTGTTATATTTGATACTGTAAAAGCGTTAAATGTTGATGCTAGAATAGATAAGAATGATGCTGACAAAGATATCATAAGAAATGATATAAATGAAAATATAAGACAAAGAGCTGTAAAAGGGGAAGTGTATTATATAGATATTATAAATAAAGATATGAAAGTAAAGTATTTTGATAGGAACTATCTGATAAATTTAGATATATTTATGAGAGAAGAACATAAAAACTAAGGGTGGGAGTGATATATTTGGCAAAACAAAAGTTTTATGCTGTAAAAAAAGGTAAAAATATAGGTGTATATAATACATGGGATGAGTGCAAAAAACAGGTAAATGGATTTTCAGGAGCTGAGTATAAGAGTTTTCCTACTTTACAAGAAGCAAAAGAATATATTTATGGTTCAGAAAAATCAAGATTTAAAGAAAATGAAGAATTTATCGAAGCATATGTAGATGGAAGCTATGAACATTCAATAAAAATGTATGGTTCAGGTGTTGTAATTTTAAAAAATAATAAAGTTATAAAAACATATAGTGAAAAAGGAAAAGAGGAAACTCTTGTAGGAATGAGAAATGTAGCTGGAGAAATAGAAGCTTCTAAAATTGCAATGCAATACTGTATTGAGAATAATATTCAAAATTTGATTTTATATTTTGATTATGAAGGTATTGAAAAGTGGTGTACTGGAGTTTGGAAAACAAATAAAGAAGGAACTATAGCATATAAAAGTTTCTATGATAGTGTTAAAACTAAACTTAATGTAAAATTTATAAAAGTCAAAGCACATTCTGGAAACCAATATAATGAGGAAGCTGATAAATTGGCTAAAAAGGCTATTGGTATATAATAAAAAATTATTGATATATAGCAAGATGTTATAAGAGTTATATTTAAACGCTTAACTTACAATTAAAAAAGCAGGATTGTATTATTAGAAAATAAGTACCTAATTTATAAATAACTAATTAGTATTATTAATTATATAAAATTTATTTAATATAATACAATCTGCTTTTTTATATAACAAAACTATAAAATTTTCTTACATTATATTAGAATTGACCATAAATACCTTCGAGTTCATCTTTTAACACCTCAGGGTCGTTTATACCAATGGACATAGTTCTAGCCAATATATTTGCTTGGTCATAAGTTGATGTCCATGAAAATACACCACCTAGACAATTTCTAAGGACATATTGAGTTTTTAAGAATATAGATAAAGAATCATCATAAGACATTGCGAACTCTCCATCCTTAACTAAATATGGAACTTGAGCAACATTATCAAATCTGTATTCATACCCATTTTTATTTATATAATCTCTTCTAAGTTCATCATAAGTTCTTGTTATAGTAGCACCTAATCTTCCATAAAATGGTATGCCAAGAAGTATTTTTTCAGAAGGCATTCCAGCATTTTCAAGATTTCTTACCATTGCATCAACACTATACCCTGGTAAAGATAAATCAGAATCAAAAAGATTTGCTTGATGTTTTCTACCATTTGGACCTGTTTCACCTGCTGTAAAATCATAACTCATAAGATTAAAATAATCTATTATTGGAGCTATTTTATCTATTTCAGCACTTGAATTTATATACCCTCTATCTCCTGTTCCAGCTACACTAAGCCATTTTTCATCTCCTATAACATCTCTTATGGCTGTTAATAAAAGAGTAAAGTTTTCTCTATCCTCAGGTCTTGATACTATTCCAGATGCACTACTTCCAGGATATTCCCAATCTATATCAACTCCGTCTAAAGCATATTCATTTATCATTTGATTAACCTGTCTTGCAAAATTATATCTGGATGTAGGAGTTAATGCCGCATCAGAGAATCCTTCAGCTCCCCAACCTCCGATAGCCACAATTACTTTTAAGCTAGGTTTTTCAGCTTTAAGTGCAAGTAATTGATTTAAAAATCTAGGATAAGGAATAAATAAATTACCAGATTGGTCTATTTCTGCAAAAGCAAAGATAACTGCATCCAATAGTTGCGCATCTACATTAGTTGGATTACCAAGGACATATTCTGCCACAATTGGATTTATATCTGGACAGTTTGCATTTTCAACTATTGGATTATATGGGTCTGTTATTTGTGGTCTAACTAATTTTTTTGAATCCTTCAAAGTCTTCATAGCTATTTTTTTAGTATTTTTTTCACTAGTATAATCATAGTTTTTATAATTTTGCTTATAGAAATCTTCATAACTACTATCTTCTTTATCATAGTTATAATTCGTTGCATCACAAGATTTATCTTTAAGTTTATTTTGTTTAGAGTTACAAGTTTTATTAGTATTTTTAGTGTGCTTTTGTTCACAGTTACAATCTTCTTTAATATCATTACTGTGTTCTTCTTTACAGTCATGGGTTTTGTTTATATAGTCAGTATTTTTGTGTTCACAATCACCTTTGTTTTCAATGTTTTTAGTATGTTCTGTATTCCAGCTACAAGTATTATCAATTTTCTTGTTTAAGTCTTCATCATTATAATTATCTGGTACAAAACATAAGTACCAGTCCATGCAGGAATATTTCTTATTACAGCTATTAACCCTGTTTTTTAATTCTTTATAGTTTTTAGGATATGGCAAAATCACTGGCATACCAGGGAACCAGTTTGCAGGTGTAACTATGTTGTCTCTATCACTAGTTTGAAGAGCATCTACTATTCTAAGTATTTCTGGAATATTTCTTCCTGTAGTAAGTGGATAATAAAGAATCGTTCTTAAAATTTGATTATTATCTATAATAAATACAGAACGAACAGTTGATGTATCACTCATTGGTTTTGATATCATACCATATAATTTTGCAATTCTCATATCTCTATCTTCTATAATAGGAAATGGAATTTCTACACCTGTAAGTAAAGAAATATTGTACATCCACGCTAGATGAGAACTGTTACTATCAACGCTTAGACCAATTAATTCTGTATTTCTCTTTTTGAACTCGTCATAATATTTAGCAAAGCACAAAAATTCTGTAGTACAAACTGGTGTAAAATCACCAGGATGTGAAAATAAAACAATCCAATTACCTTTATAATTAGAAAGTCTAATAGGGCCGTTTGTTGTATTGGCCTTAAAATCAGGAGCCTTTGATCCTAAACTTGGCAAATTTGGCATGTAAATCACCCCTCAATAAATTATCATTTATTTTATTCTATTAATTAATACAGATTAGTGTTACTACTTTATTAAAAATTAACGAATCCTAATGTCAAAAAAAGATATTTATTAAAAATATTTAATATTTTCCTAATATAAATGACAATAGTAATTGCTATTTTTTTACTAATTTGGTATAGTAATGGATAAGGGGTAGTGTCAATATTAGTGATTATATGAGGTGATTGGATTGAAAAAAATTCTGAGAATTTTAGTTATCTCCATGATGATATGTTTTGCAATGACTTTTGCATTAGTATTAATAAATTCAGTTATGGGAGTACATATAGGATTGGATTATTACTTTTTGATGGGTAGTATAGTTACAGTTTGTTTAACAAGTGGAATTGTTTTATGCAATGCTAGAAAAATATTTGATGATAAAACTGTACATAAAACAAGAATGAAAAATGTCAGCGCTAATAAAAAACAAAAAAGTCATTCTAGGGATATAAAGAGAAAGATATCTTAATTTATGTAAAGGAAATATTTATGTATAAAATAATGATTGATAGGTAAAATAAAAACACGATTTAACTTGTGTTTTTATTTTTTTTCAGGAATTATGATATAATAACCAATAAGAAATTTAGTTTACCATAGAATATAAATATTGCTAAATGGAGAGGGAACCATAATGAATTTTAGAGATTTATTTGAGAAAACTGTAGATTTTATTGATGAAAAAAGAAAGTCTATAGTTGCAGTTTCATTATCAGCATTAGGCGTAATTGTTTTAATGATAGTATTTTTCTTAAGTAGTAATGAATTTAGTGTAGGAAATGAAGCTAATGAGTTGTTGAAAATTATAGATAAAAGACAATATTCTATAGCTGTTGATTACTATGCGAGTATAGAAAAAAAGTTTTCTGATTCAAAGATGGAAAGATTCAATAAGTCTGTTTCTAAAAAAATAAATAAATTGTTATTAAATAGTGGTGATAAATATTTAGATGGAGATATAAGTCAAGAAAGTTTTATTGGATTAATAAATACAGTAAAAGAGCTAAATAAAATAAATATAGATGTGGATGATTTGTTAACTCAGGCAGATAGAGTTAAGGAAATGTATAAGGAAGAGAATACGACTTATGATGTTGCCATTAACTACATAAATACTGTTTCAATATTAAATGGAGTGGGTAGTAATTTAGATGTATACAAACAGAATATAGAAACAATTAAGGAATCTAGGGATGTTTATGATTCAGCAGTCAAAGACCAAAAAGTATATAAATATTATGAAGCTATTGAAAAGTATAATAAAGTATTAAAAGAAGATGATAAGTATTATAATATGGCTCAAAATGCTAAAAAGCAATGTGTTGAGGAAATGTATGATTATTATATAAGTAGAGCTGAAGAGGCAAATACTTCTGGAGATTATGAAAGAGCATTACAGTATATAGAGTATTTAAAAGAAGACTATTCAGATGATGAAAAAGTGCAAAGTTTAGAAAAAAAATATAAAAAGAATTTATCATTGTATACTTTAACATCTGATGACATCATAAATGTAATAGCTAAAAAAAGTGGCAAGGATAAGTCAAATCTATCTATAAATTCACTTCCACAAATGATAAAAAATAATAAATATTATTATGCTGAAGTATATGAGTATGACAAATTAATAAATGAAGTTTTGGTAAATGCAAAAACTAAAGATTTATATTCATATAAAGATGGTAAAAAAGATTACAAAGTAGAATATGGAGATGGATACTTTAGGATATTAGAGGATGGAAGCTATCAATTTGGTATTACTAAAGATAAAGCTAAATTTGTGTTAACTAATACTCTTGATGAAAAAGAGAATAAATATAAAAAGGCTGAAATATTAGATATAGAGAAAGCTGACAGATATGTAAAGAGTAAAAAAACATTAGAAGAATTATTCGGGAAGTATAAAAATATTTATTATTATGCCGTAGTAAACAAAGGATTATTTAAAGGTAAAGAGGTTTATGCTATTAATATTTACAATGAAAAAATATATGCCATATCAGAAAAAGGCCTAAATGAATATTAATTAATTATATTGATAATGTTAAATTATTATATAATTAAAAAGTTTTTGGGTTTTTAAGGCAGATTATGTAGTAATATAATAGTAGGTGTATATAAATAATTTTATTGTAAGGAGAAGTATGGGATGAGTAATGTGAACAAAAAGCTAGTTATAGCCATTGGAGCTGTAGCATTAGTAGTCATAATTTTTATAGGCGTAATGTGTATGCAATTTAACGGGGAGAAAATAGCAAAAAACACATATGTTAATGGAGTAAACATTGGCAAATTGACTAAAGCACAAGCAAAACAGGAGTTAAGTAAAAAATACAAATTAGAAAATGTTGAGTTTATCTACAATGATAAAAATTGGAAAGTTAAAAGCAAAGATTTAAATTTATCTGCAGATTTGGATAAAACAGTAGAAAATGCATATAATTTAAATAGAAAGAATGGTTTCTTTGGGAATCTATCAAAAACTATTTCAACAAATTTTGGGAAGAAAAACAACTTAGTAGTAGTGACAAATTATGATAAAAATAAGCTAAAATCGGAAATGGAAAAGATAGCTAAAGAAATAGATGTAGCGGTAAAAGATGCGACACTTGATATAAGTGGTGAAAAAGTAAAAGTTGTACCAGACTCTGATGGACTTAAAATGGATATTTCTAAGAGTATGGAGAGTTTTGATAATCAAACTAAAAAAGGCAATTATAAGAATAAGTTAGTAGTAAAAGCTACTCCAGCAAAGATAAAAAAAGAGCAACTTGCTAATATAGACACAAATTTAGGCAAGTATTCAACGACATTTAAGACTTCTCAAGTAAATAGAAGTATAAACATAAAATTAGCAACAGATAACATAAGTAATGTATTACTTATGCCAGGAGAAACTTTTTCATTTAACAAACATACAGGTAAAAGAAGTAAAGAAAATGGATATAAGAGTGCACCTGTAATAATGGAAGGTGAGATGGAAGAAGACTATGGTGGAGGCGTTTGTCAAGTTTCGTCAACATTATATAATTCTGTGTTATATGCAGGATTAGAAATTGTTAATGTAAAAAATCACACAATACCATCAAGTTATGTTCCAAAAGGAAGAGATGCAACTGTTGCAGATAGTGGAATAGATTTCTTATTTAAAAATAATCTAAAGCATCCAGTTTACATAAAAAATTACGTTTCAGGGAATCAAATTGTTTGCAATATATATGGAAGTGCAGAAGACAAACAAAATATAACAATATCAACAAAATTAGATGGTGTTTCACAAACTACAATGAAAAGGGTTAATGACTCTACAATGCCTAAAGGCAAAGAAAAAGTGGAAAAGAGTGGAAGAAATTCATACTCTGTATCAACATATAGAACGTTTAATGATGCTAATGGTAAGAAAATTAAAACTGAAAAAATAGCTAATTCATATTATCCTAAGAAGGAAGGTATTATATTAGTTGGAACTATGGAACCAAAACCAGAAGAAAAGCCGAAGACAGATGAAAATAAAAATAATCAAAATTCAAATAATCAAAATAATCAACAAAAACCAGAAACACCACCAACTGATAATAAGCCTAATGAGACACAACCACAACCGCAAGCTTAAAGTTCTCAAGAATAGGATTTATGTAGAGTATTAAAAAATATAAATCTAAATAGGAGGGATTACTTTGAATTTAAATAATATAACGAATTACGTTCAAAGTATTTGCGAGAATATTTCTAATGTGTTGGATGTAGATGTTACTTTAGTTACAAAAGATTTAACTAGGATAGCAGGTACAGGAATATTCAGAGGTAAAATAGGAGAGACAATCTCAGAGAAATCAGTATACTCTCTTGTTTTAAAAGATGGAGAATCCTATGTTATAAATAAGGAAATAGAAGAGAACTGTAATAAATGTGCAAATAGAGAAAATTGTAAAGAGTTAGCCGATATATGTACTCCTGTTAAAATGGGAGAACATATACTTGGAATTTTGGGTATAGCTGCATTTAATGAAGAGCAAAAGGAGAAAATACTTTCAAAAGACAAGGAGCTAACTGCTTTTATAAGAAGTATGTCTGACTTAATATCTTTTAAATTAGATGAATTATATAAACAAGAGGTTAAGACCATGGATGACCTTGAGAGGGAAGCTATAGAAAAGGCTATAAAAAAATATGGAAGTAATACAGAAGGTATGAAAAAGGTAGCTGAAGCTTTAAATATAGGGATAGCTACACTGTATAGAAAAGTAAAAAAATTTAACATTAAAAGTTAGTAATACTGGAAAAAAGGTAACCTTTTCACAAGAAGAAGAGGATTACCTTTTTTATTATGAGGATAATGGCAAAATATGTATAGTTTTGACTTGACATATTAAATATGTTATCTTAAATATATATTTTAGAGTGGAGGTGAGTATTATTTTAGTTAAAGATATAAAACAGGACATAGAAAACATGCCTAGAAAAATTTTAGATATATCTTTGATAGAAGATAATAAAAGTGATTTGACTTTTTTTAACATAGAAGAAGAAGATGGTGATGAGACACTAAAAGCATTAAAACAAAGTTATGTGACTACAAATTATAAAGAAGAGACACTATTGAACTTACAAGGAGCTTTAAATTCAAAGTCAGACACAACATCAAAGGAATTAAAATTAGAATCATACAAAAGGTATAATAATGCACTAGATTTGGCATATAAGAACTATATAACTAGTGCTATTAATATGGTGAATAAAGCTTTAGAAATAAATCCTAAAGATATTGATATACTAAATCTTAGAGGGCTTTTAAAGCTGTTAAAATGTGACTTTGCTAAATCATTTGAGAGCTTTTATACTGCTTTATGTTATGAAAATAATCATATATCGAGAAAATATGTAAATCTAATTTCATCTGAAGATTTTAAAACATTTTTAGGAAGATACAATCATTCTATAAGATTTATAAATGAAGAATTAAATTATGAGTCAATACATATTTTGGAGAATATAATTGAGGAAGAGTCTGAACTGATAGAACCATATGTAATTTTATCTTTATTGTATGATAAACTAGGCAATGTAAAGAAGAGAGAAGGATATTTAGATAAACTTAAAGAGTTAGATAAAGATAATCCAGTATTTGAAAAAGATAAGGAAGAAAAAGAAGATACTAATAAAAAGGCAGAAGTAAAAAAAGTTAAAAAGAAGAAAAATATTTTACCATATATTATAGTTGTTTGTGTTTTAATAGGTATGGGTGTATATTTAATTCAAAGCAAAAAGAGAATAGAAAACTTAAATAATCAAATAAGTAGTAAAGATGAAAAGCTAAATGAAACTGATAAAAAGCTAGGAGAAACAAGTGAAAAATTAGAAAAAACAAATAAAGAATTAAGTGAAGCTAAAAATAAAGAACCAGAAAGAGATATAACTGTAGCTGATGAGGAAGATTTATACTATCAAGCTCTAGATTTAAAGAAAAAGAAAGACTATGAAAAAGCTATAGATAATTTTAAAAGTGTAGTTTCTTCTGGGAAAACTAAAAAATATATTTCTGAATCAATATATCAATTAGCAATAACAAATAAACTGTTAGGAAATAAAGATGAAGCTATAAAATATTATAAAAAATATATAAATACTTATACTAAACATGACCAGTATTATGATGATTCATATTATGAGTTAGGTATGCTTTATTATGACAATGGTGATTTAAAAAATGCACAACAAACTTTTTATAGTTTAAGAAGTGAAGTTCCAGACAGTATGTATAACAATTCAAAAATAAAAGAGATTTTAAGTGAAAAATAGGCTTATATAGTTAAGTTTTTTGAAACAACCAAGTATGTATTTTATTAAATTAAAATAAAAATAAATTTAAAAGAGATTGTATCAAATTATAACTTTCTATTTGAAGAAAGATATTTGCTTGTTGAAAAAACTACAAATATGATTTGAAGCAATCTCTTTAGTTTTTGGAGGTGGAAAATGAAAGTTTTCAATCAGTTGGTAATAATTTTATGTATCTGGGTCATAGGAGAGTATATAAGTTCCTTTATACAAGGAATTATACTTATTCCTGGGAGTATAGTTGGGATGCTATTATTATTCTTGCTACTACAATTTAAAGTATTAGATTTGAGTAGTATAGAAAATATAAGTGGGTTTTTCCTTGACAATATGGCTGTATTCTTTATCCCAGCAGGTGTGTCACTTATAAAATCATTAGACCTGATAAAGGAAAATGTATTAGTGCTTTTGTTAGTTATATGCTTAAGCACACTAATAGTAATGTATGCTACTGGAGTTATAGTGGAAAAAATGATAAAAAAGAAGGAAGAAGGACAAAAAGATGTATAATGTATTACAAACGCCAGTGTTTGGTATAATAGTAACAATAGTATTTTTTAATTTAGGGAGATATATACAACGAAAAACAAGCAATCCTATATGTAATCCCATGTTAATTGCAATCGTAGGAATAATAGTGTTTTTAAGCATAACTAAAATTCCTTATGAGAACTACAAGATAGGAGCAGATAGTATAAATTTCTTTCTAGGTCCTGTTACAGTAGTACTTGCAGTTCCACTTTATAAGCAATTTGAATTATTTAAAAAGCATATGGTTGAAATTATTGTAGGTATAGGATGTGGGATAGTAATTTCTTTTGTATCTGTATTGATAATTGGTAAGATAGCTAATTCAGATGTAAGTATTATAAACTCTTTAATTCCAAAATCTATAACAACACCAATGGGAATATCTTTAGCAAATTCTTTAAATGGTATAGAATCAATAACAGTTGTGGCTATAATTTTTACAGGTATCTTTGGTGGAATGGTTGCTTCTACAGTATTTAAACTTGGAAATATAAATCATCCAGTTGCTAAAGGAATTGCACTTGGAACGTCTGCACATGCTCTAGGAACTACAAAAGCTTTTGAACTTGGAGAAGTGGAAGGAGCTATGAGTGGTGTTTCTATTGGGGTATCTGGTACAATCACAGTAATATTAATTCCAATTATAATGAATTTTATATAAGAATAAAATTAAAATTGGTATTTTGGATACTTAAAACAAAATAAAATAAAAAAATTTTAAAATAAAAAGTGAATGAAAAAAATGCAAATAATGAAATAAAAAAATCATATACTGAAATTGTAAAAACAAAAATTTCATTTAGCAATTAATTATGAACAGTTAATTATTAAATTTGAATTTGCTAAGATAAGATAAATTACTGTAAAAATATATATTTAGAAAAAAATACTATAAATTTACTATATTGCAAGTTAAATAATAAATAGTATCATATTGTGCTAGAAGAATTTTCATTTAAAGCATAAATGAGATGGTTTGAACGTTTTTAAAGACTGAAATATAAAAAATTGCACTAGACATATATGAAAAAGATACTATAATAGATGATGTAATAGATGACAGTTCAAGAAATTATATAAAAATTTATTTGAAATATTATCTATTACATCAGGAATAATATAATATATGTAAAAATAAGTTTTTAAAATTCTAAAGATTTAGAAAGATTGAAGGGAGAAAGAAATGAGTGAAGTTAAGAATACCCTACAAAAACATCCAGCTTTAAGATATTTAACAATGTTATTTGGGATGTTGATGACATCTATAGGTATAAATGGGTTCTTAAGACCAGCACATCTGCTTAGTGGAGGTGCTACAGGTATAGCAACATCTATAAACTATTTGACAAATATAAATGTGGGTCTATTAACATTTTTAATCAATGTTCCAATATTTATTTTAGGGTTCATATACCTTGAAAAAGAGTTTTGTATTTCAAGTTTAGTAAATATGATTGTATTTTCATTATTATTAGGTGCAACTCAGGAAATAAGCCAGATTATACCTATACATGATATATTACTTCAAAGTGTATATGGTGGGATACTATCTGGTTTAGGTGTTGGGGTTGTATTTAGAACTAGGTCTTCCCAAGGTGGTACAGACATAATAGCTGCAATACTAAAAATTAAGAAGAATATAGAAATGAAAGATACTGCTTTAGCGATAAATGGCTTAATAGTACTTACAGGAAGTTTTTTATTTGGATTAGATTTAGCATTATATACTCTTATAGGGTTATTTCTAAATGCGTATTCAATGAGCTTCATTAAAGATGCAATGAATTATCAAAAATCTGTTATGGTAATGTCAAATGAAGTCGATTTAATAGCAGAAGACATAATGAAGAGTTTAGTTAGAGGTGTAACTTTTTTAGATGCAGAAGGTGCATATACTCATCAAAAAAAGAAAATTATATATACAATAGTTTCATCAAATGAGATACCAAAGATAAAAGATATAGCTTTGAAATATGATAAAAAAGCTTTTATATCTGTAAATGATGTTACAGAGGTAAAAGGAAGAGGATTTAAAGCAAAAGATTTATAGGAAATTTTATAGGCTGAGAGTTTATAATATGAATTTATATATTATAGCTCTGAGCCTATTTAAATTTAATAGGTGGAAGATAAAGGTTTTATTAATGATTTGTGTATCACTTTAAAAGATGCTATTTTAAAATTAAAATTGAAAAAATTACTTAATATGTAGAAAACATGACCACTATTAGGATATAATAAATTTAATGGATTTAGTAAAATATCTAGTAATAACGTTGGAGGAATGGCATTATGAATTTATCTAAAGAATATGTTAATTTGTATGATAATTATTTGAAATATATAAATGAAGTAAATAAAGAGATTAAAAGTATAAAGAACATGAAGAAACGTGTTTTAAAAAAGGGGGATTTTGCGCCAGAAGATGAAGTATTGGAATTAGAAGGAAAAACAATTCGTGATATAGATGAAGTAGATACAAAAAAACCAAAAAATAAAATATATAAGTTTTCGAATGGAGATATATATGTGGGTAAATTTCTGGAAGGAAAGATGGAAGGCCAAGGCTCCTATACTTTTTTTGTAGATGAAGGAACTGAAATGGAGTACATAGGAGAGTTCAAACAAGATAAAAAAAATGGAAAAGGAAGCTTTATATTTTCAAATGGAAATGAATATATAGGTAATTTTGAAGAAGATACAATGAATGGCATTGGAAATATGCTCTATAATAGTAAAGATGAGTATATTGGAACTTGGAAAAATGGTAAGAAGGATGGAAAAGGTATTTACAAGTGGAGTGATGGATGTATATATGCGGGTGAATTTATAGGTGGAAAGATGGAAGGGTATGGCATTTGTTATGATAGTAAAGGTGAAATACTTTATGAAGGAGAATGGAAGAACAATTTGATTCATGGTAAAGGGACTTATATATGGGAAAAAGGTAAGAAATATGTAGGTGAATTTATGCATGGAAAAAAACATGGGCAAGGTACCTTTTATCTAAATAATGAATTGGTTTATGAAGGTACTTGGAAATTTGATAAACCATCCATTTTTGATAGAACATTAGATGAAATATTTTCTTTAAGACTGTAGCTTTATCTATTAGTAGGTAAAGCTTTTTTATAATACTTACTAAATTTGGATAGGCATGAATACTATTGATTAGTATATATTATCAATATTAGTGAAATAAACATAACCTTAAAAAATTTTAATTCGATTTTATGAAGGAGGGATATATTGAAAAAATTAATTGCTTTAGTGTTAGTAATACTTATTGTTTTATTTTATAGTCCTGAATTATTAGAGGAAGTATATGATTTAAGAGAAAAAATTTCTCAAAGTGAAATATGGAATGAATTTTTAGACAAGATAAATGTAAATGGAAATTCCAAAAAAGATAAAAAAGAAAAAAATCAAAATTTACAATCTAATAATACTGAAAATGAAAATTTAGGAAAATCAGATATAAAGAATTTTGAAAAAATAAATTTAGGAGACAATTTAAATCAATTTTTATCAAGTATTGGTAAACCTGGTAGAATTGATACTAGTGAATATGGATTTGATTGGTATGTATATAATCAATATGGAAAAGAATTTGCAATGGTTGGTGTTGAAAATAACGAAGTAGTAGCACTTTATAGTAATTCTATGAATTCATGTGAAAACCAAGATATAAAAATAAATCAAGATAGGCAAACAGTAAGAACTAAGATTACACCATTAAAATATAAGAGAAAAGGAAATACTAGATATATAATAAACTCAGAAAATCAATATGATATAATAAGTAAAGAAGGCAAGTATATTACAATTTTCTACGATATTCATGAAAAAAATAGAGTTTGTTCCTATTTAATAATTGATAGAAGTACTGAAGATGAGTTTAAAGAATTATATCCAGAGGATAGAGAAGCGCTCAAAAAATGTTTTGAACTTGAAGTTATAGACCTTGTAAATAGTGTTAGAAATCAAAGAAGTTTAAATTCATTAATATACAGCGAACAAGCTACTTTGAGTTCAAGAAAGCATAGCGAAGATATGAGAGATAATAATTTTTTTGACCATATAAATAAGAATAATGAAACTCCATTTGATAGAATGAAAAGAGAAGGAATAGTATATACTTCGGCTGGGGAAAACATAGCAGCAGGACAAATTAATGCAATATATGCACACGAAGCTTGGATGAATTCTGAAGGTCATAGAAAAAATATTTTGGGGAATTATAATAATATTGGAGTTGGAGTAATATTTGGAGGAAGCTATAAAACATATTACACTCAAAATTTTTATAAATAACTAAAATATTTGAAAGGAAGTTTAAAGATGACACCATGGAGAAAAAGGACAGCATATAAGTGTTTAGTAGTAATAGTCTTGTTTTGCGGAATAATACTAATATCTAATTTTAGTAAAGTTTCTGCTTTGATGACAGATACTAGTGGAAATGTTTTAATTAAGCATGGTTCAAGGGAAAAAAAGTTAATAGCAATTACATTTGATGATGGACCACATCCAAAAGAAACTAGCCAAGTTTTAGATGTATTAAAGAAATACAATGTAAAAGCTACTTTTTTTATAGCTGGGAAGCATGCACAATGGTATAAAGAACCATTGGTGAGAGCAAGTAAGGAAGGTCATGAAATAGGAAATCACACTTTTAATCATCCGGATATAAGTAATTTAAGTTCTAATCAGATAGAAGAGGAGATTGTTAAGTGTGAAGATATTTTAAAGGAAGTGACTGGAAAGAAACCTACACTATTTAGACCACCATTTGGAAGTTATAGAGAGAAAGACTTACTAGAAATTGCAAAAAAGCATGATTATAAAGTTGTTCTATGGACAGGTGTAGATGTGAAGGACTGGAAAAATCCTGGAGCTAATAGTATTGCAGATAAAATAATTAATAAAGTACAAAATGGAGATATAATACTTTTACATGATTATGCAACTAATGATACAGTTGAAGCTTTAGATATGTTTATCCCCAAAATGATGGAAAAAGGTTTTAAATTCGTAACAGTTTCTGAATTAATAAAATAATTTTTAGGGGGGAGATTTATAGTATGATTTTAATGATAGACAATTATGATTCTTTTGTGTATAACCTAGTGCAGTACATAGAAGAATTAGGGGAAATAGTCGTAGTAAAGAGAAATAATGAAATTAAAATAAGTGATATTGAAGAACTTAATCCAGAGGTAATTGTATTATCTCCAGGGCCATGTTCTCCAAAAGAAGCTGGTGTTTGTATAGATATTGTTGACTATTTTAAAGGGAAAAAGCCTATACTAGGAATTTGTTTGGGGCACCAAACTATTGGACATGTTTTTGGAGGGGATATTATAAAGGCACAACAACCTGTTCATGGAAAAGTGCATAGTATAAACCATATTAATAAAGGGGTTTTTAGTGGACTTAAGAATCCTTTAAATGTAACTAGATATCATTCACTAATAATTGATTCTAATAAAGTTCCTGAAGAACTAGAGGTTACAGCAACAACGGATAAAGGGGAAATAATGGGAATTAGACATAAGAAATACCTAATAGAAGGAGTACAATTTCATCCAGAAGCTATTTTATCAGAGTATGGTCATGAGATGCTGAAAAACTTTATAACAGAAGCTAGAGAAAGGATACATATGTAATATGATAAGAGAGATAAACACTAAACTTAATTCTTTTGAGATATTTACTATTTTTAGAAATGAACATAACAGTTTTATATTGGATAGTGCTATGGATAAAAAAAAATTGGGAAGATATTCTTTTATAAGTAGCCAGCCATTTAAGATATTAAAGTATAAAGATACTGATGAAAATCCATTAGAATTTTTAAAAGAAGAACTAAATAGATATAGAGTTGTAAATGATACTGACATTCCATTTATAGGAGGAGCGGTAGGATATTTGTCTTATGACTTAGGTAATTATATGGAAGAATTGCCTAGAAGTGCTGTAGATGATATTGGGATGCCTGATATGTATTTTGGTTTTTATAATCATGTAATAGTTGTAGACCATCTTATGGAAAAAACTTACATAGCTACTCCAAATATAGATATGAAGTTAGAAGAAAATATAATTGATGACATAGAACAAAAAATATTAAAAGAAGAAGAAAAAGGCATAGATAATATATGCTATCAAGAAAAAGAAGTAAAATCTATAAGGCTTAAATCTAATTTTACAAAGGAAGAATTTAAAAATGCAGTTCAAAATGTTAGAGAGTACATAAGGCAAGGAGATATATACCAAGCGAATTTAACACAAAGATTTAGTGGAGAAACAGAACTTACAAGCTTTGAACTATATAGAGATTTAAGAAGATTTAGCCCAGCACCATTTGGAGCATTTTTAAACTTTGAAGATGTACATATATTATCAAACTCTCCAGAAAGATTTATAAGATGTATTGATAAAAAAATAGAAACTAGACCAATAAAAGGTACTCGTCCAAGAGGCAAAGACGAGGAAGAAGATTTAAAGCTTCAACAAGAGCTTAAAAATAGTGAAAAAGATAGAGCCGAGTTACTTATGATAGTGGACTTAGAAAGAAATGATATTGGTAGAATATCTAAGACTGGAAGTGTAAAGGTTCCAGAGCTATTTGTAATTGAACCATATGCAAATGTGAATCACTTAGTTTCAACAGTTGTAGGTGAGTTAAAAGACAATAAGGATGCTACTGATATAATAAAAGCTACTTTTCCAGGTGGTTCTATAACAGGAGCACCTAAGATTAGAGCAATGGAAATTATAGATGAATTGGAGCCAACACAAAGAAGTGTATATACTGGTTCAATAGGTTATATAGGTTTTAATGGTGATATGGATTTTAACATAGCAATTAGAACAATAATCAAAGATGATAAAAAAGTTTATTTCCAAGTTGGAGGAGGAATGACTTGGGATTCTAATCCAGATGAAGAGTATCAAGAAACAATGGATAAAGCAAAATCTATAATGAAGGCTTTGAGGGGATATTATGAAGAATAATATAGGTTTTGATAGTAGTTTAAGTAAGTTCGGAATTGGATTATTTGAAACTATTAAAGTTGAGAATGGCGTAGCGATAGATTTAAATATTCATATAGAAAGAATGCTTAATTCGATAAGATGTTTAGAATTAGATATAAACTATGAAAAAGACTTCTTGATAAATCAAATTAATACATATATAAAAAAAGAAACTATTGTTGATAAAGCACTTAGAATTACTGTTTTTGATGAAGGTTATAATATATCTATTAGAGATATTCCATATAATCAAGATACATATGAAAAGGGCTTTAGATTAACTATCTCGCCAATAGTTAGAGGTGATAGTTTGATTCATAGACACAAAACCACAAATTATTTTGAAAATATATATACCAAAAATTGTGCAAATAAGGATGGTTATAATGATGGTATATTTGTAAATTCAGCTGGTGTAATCTTAGAATGTTCTATGAGTAATATATTTTTTATAAAAGGAGAAAGAGTATACACTCCTAGTGGTAAATTACCAATATTAAATGGAATAATAAAAAAGAGGATTATAAATATTTGTGACGAATTACATATAGAGTTGGTAGAAAATGAAATTAATACATCAGAAATTAGTAGTTTTGATTTTGTTTTTGTCACAAATAGTCTTATGGGAGCTATGAAAGTTACAGAAATTGACAAAATAAAATTTGATGAAGAAAATAGTATTTTTGATAAAATAGTAGGATTTTTAAAATAAATTAAAATATTAACAATTTGTTGGAGATAAGAAATGATAAGTTGTGTTTATAAGGTATATAGTGAAGAGATAACAAAGATAATAGAAAATCCAAATACTTTAGCAGTATTTTTGGTTGGTTCTACTAAAGATTTAGATTTTACTCTTCATAATGTAGAAATAAATGATATTGATATATTCGTTTTTGTAAAAAAAGGGGAAAAGCAAGAGCGAGTGCTGTTTGAAAAAGAGGGAATAGAATTTGACATAAACTACTTTTCAAGAGAGGGTGTAAAAAAATTATTATCAGATAGAGAGTATTTTTTTATTAAAGAGATGAAGGATGCTAAAGTGCTATTTGATAAGGAGCATACATCAAAGAGTATAAAAGATATAAGTAGAGATATTTACCTAAAAGGGCCTAACAAAATGTCGCTGGAAGAAAAGTCTTTTTTAAAACAAGATATTGGAGGAAAAATATCAAATTTAAAAAGTAAAGAAAAATTTGATGTTTTTGAATATCATTTTTTGACGAATTTATATTTAAAAGATATAATAATTGGGTACTTTAATATAAATGATAATTGGGTACCAAAAGATAAAAAATTGCTAAAAGTTTTGGAAAAAGAAAATAATGAGCTTTTTGAACTAGTATCAAAGGTAAGTGAAAATTATGATTATCAAAAACTTTTAGATGTTTATAATTATATTTTTAAAGAAATTGAGACAAAAGAGATTATAAAACTAGTCTTCTAGTCACAAATCAATGGGGGGAGTTTAAATGAATAAAGTTGATAAAGAAAAGATACAGCATGCAGTAAGAGAAATATTAGAGGCAATTGGAGAAGACCCAGATAGAGAAGGGCTAATCGAGACTCCAAATAGAGTTGCTAGAATGTATGAAGAGATATTTTCTGGTCTTACTGAAGAACCAAGAGACCATTTAAAAGTTCTTTTTGCAGATGAGAAACATGAAGAATTAGTATTGGTAAAAGATATTCCATTTTATTCTTGTTGTGAACATCACTTAGTTCCATTTTTTGGGAAAGCTCATATTGCTTATTTACCAAAAGGAGGAAGACTTACAGGTCTTTCTAAACTTGCTAGAGTAATAGATACATTAGCAAAAAGACCACAATTACAAGAAAGAATTACTAAAAATGCTGCAGATATAATAATGGAAGAGTTACAACCTTATGGTGTTTTAGTTGTAGTGGAAGCAGAGCATATGTGTATGACAATGAGAGGTGTGAAAAAGCCAGGTTCAAAAACTGTTACGTCAGCAGTAAGAGGTATATTTGAAAAGGACATTGCATCTAGAGCTGAGGCTATGAGTCTGATTACTATGAAGTAGTAATTACTGTAGAGATAATCATTTATCGAGATATAAAATTTAATTTAAGGGAGTGTCAGTAATTGTGTTTGATTATGGTAAAAGAACTTATATAATGGGAATATTAAATGTAACTCCAGATAGTTTCTCGGATGGAGGAGATTTTAATAACTTAGATATAGCAATAAAACACGCAAAAGATATGGTTGACCAAGGCGCTGATATAATAGACTTAGGAGGAGAATCTACACGTCCAGGTCATAGTTATGTAGACTCAGATGAAGAACTAAGAAGAGTAATCCCTGTAATAAAAAAACTTAAACAAGAATTAGACATACCAATATCAATAGATACTTATAAGGCAGATGTTGCAGAAGAAGCACTAAAATTAGGTGTTACTATGGTAAATGATGTTTGGGGTCTTAGGAAAGATAAAAATATGGCTTCTGTAATAGGGAAATATGATGCAGAAGTATGTATAATGCACAATCAAGATGGGACAAACTATGATAAAGATATAATGGAGTCAATAAAAGATTTTTTTGAAGAAAGTATAGAGATGGCAATTAGTTGCGGAGTAAAAAAAGAAAAAATAGTACTTGACCCAGGAATAGGATTTGGTAAGGATTTTGAGCAGAATATTGAAGTATTAAGAAGATTAGGTGAATTAAAAGACTTAAGATATCCTATTTTACTTGGTACATCTAGAAAATCGGTAATAGGAAAAGTACTTCCAGTTGAACCAAAAAAAAGATTAGAAGGTACAATAGCTACTACTGTACTTGGCATAAGAGATGGTGTAGATATAGTTAGAGTACATGATGTTTATGAAAACTTAATGGCAGCTAGAATGACTGATGCAATATATAGAAAGTAGGTATAATATAATGGATAAAATATTACTTAGTAATCTGGGATTCTATGGATATCATGGTGTGCTTAAAGAAGAAAATTTTCTAGGTCAGAAATTTTTTGTCGACATGGAACTTTATGTTGATTCAAGAGAGGCTGGACTTAGTGATGATATAAATAAGTCTGTAAACTATGCTGAAGTTTATAGCGTTGTTAAGGATATCACTGAAAATAAACAATTTAATCTTTTGGAAGCTTTAGCAGAAAATATTGCTGAAGATGTATTAAATAAATTTATGCTTGTAAGTGGAGTTATGGTTAGGGTTAGAAAACCTGAAGCTCCTGTGAATGGTATTTATGACTATTTTGGTGTTGAGATAAGGAGAACAAGAGATGAATAAGGCTTATTTGGGAATAGGTACTAATGTGGGTGATAGATTTAATAATTTATCAGAGGCTTGTGAGCTTTTAAGAAATAGTGATTTTATATATAGTGTAAAAGAATCAAGCTTGTATGAAACAAAACCATGGGGATATACAGAACAAGCAGATTTTCTAAATATGTGTGTAGAAATAGAAACAGAGTTTGAACCATATGAGTTGTTAGAATATTGTCAAAAGATAGAGAAAGAACTACACAGAGAGAGAATAGTACATTGGGGACCAAGAACTATAGATGTAGATATACTATTTTTTAATGATGTAGTTTCTACAGATGAAAAACTACTAATACCTCATCCAAGGATTCAAGACAGAGCTTTCGTTTTGATACCACTTATGGATTTAAATGAAGAACTTCTAATAAATGAAAAATCAATAAAGGAACATTTAAACCTCCTATCTGCTGAAGAAAGAGAAGAAGTAAAGGAGCTTGTAGGTTATGAAAGAAAACCTATTTAATGGTAATTCAAAGATAAAGATAAATACAAATAATAGAGATATAGTTGTAAAAAAAGACAAACTTATAATAGCTGGACCATGTGCAATAGAGAGTTATGAACAACTTTTAATGACTGCTAAATTTGTAAAAAGTCATGGTGCAAATATTTTAAGGGGTGGAGCATATAAGCCAAGAACATCACCAAACTCATTTCAAGGATTAAAAAAAGAAGGTCTTGAAATATTGAAAGCAGTTAAAGAAGAGGTTGGTATAGCTGTTATTACAGAGCTTATGGATGTAAGAGACATAGATGAACTATATAGTATAAGTGATATAATTCAAATTGGCTCAAGAAATATGCAAAACTTCACACTTTTAAGTGAAGTAGGAAAACAAAGCAAACCTGTTATGTTAAAAAGAGGAATAGCATCGACAATTACTGAATGGATAGGTGCTGCAGAATATATAGCAATAGAAGGAAATAGTAATATTATAATGTGTGAGAGAGGTATAAGAACATATAATGATTATACTAGAAATACATTAGATTTAGCTGCTGTACCGATTATTCAAAAAGAGACAGGTCTTCCTGTTGTTGTAGACCCAAGTCATGCTACTGGAATTAGATACTTGATAAAACCTATGTCAATGGCATCACTTGCATGTGGAGCTGATGGAATAATGGTAGAAGTGCACCCTAACCCAGAAAATGCTCTATCAGATGGTGCTCAATCTCTTTGCTTTAATGAGTTTGAAGATTTAATGGAATCAATTAAGAATTATTAAAAAGAGGCAAAAGCCTCTTTTTTATTCGTAATGGTTATTGATATGAATTTATAGGTTATATATAATTTAATAGTTAGACCATTTGATATAAATAAAGACTTAATATTGATATAATTAATATAAAAAATAAAATTTTTTTGATTAATAAGAAGGATATCAATAAAAAAAGTCGAATTCTGTATATTGAGTGATTGACAAATTTAGAATATAGTGTAGAATAGAAATGTTAACACAAAAAATTACACCAGAAGGTGATAATATGAATGATATAAAAGACATTATTGAAGAAATAAAGGCTAGATGCGATATAGCAAGTATAATATCTGAATATATGAATATAAAACAATCTGGAGCTAATTATAAAGGATTATGTCCCTTTCATGGTGAAAAGACACCATCTTTTTATATAAATACATCAAAACAAATTTATAAATGTTTTGGATGTGGAGAAGGTGGAGATGTAATAAATTTCGTCATGAAAATGGAAAATTTAGATTTTATGGATGCTGTAAAAATTTTAGCAAATAAATGTGGTATAGAAATTAACACTAACATGAATGAAGAGACTAGGATTAAAATAGAAAAATCCAAAAAATTTCAAGATATTCACACAGAAGCAGCTAGATTTTATCTTTCAAATTTATTGGGAAGTAAAAATCTTGGGTATGAATATTTAAGAATAAGAGGACTAGATGATAACATTATTAAGAAATTTGGTTTAGGATTTTCTTTGGATTCATGGAATTCACTTATGAATACTCTAATTAGTAAAGGATATAAAAAGCAAGATTTATTAGAGTGTGGTCTAATTGCAAAAAACAGAGATGGAACTAATTGCTATGATAAATTTAGAAATAGAGTTATGTTTCCTATATTCGACTATAGAGGAAATATAATAGGGTTTGGGGGAAGAGTATTAGATGATTCTTTGCCAAAATACTTAAATTCTCCAGATACAATAATTTTTAATAAAAAACAGAACTTATATGGATTAAATTTTGCTAGAAAAAATTTAGAGAGTAAAACTATAGTTTTAGTTGAAGGATATATGGATTTAATTTCGCTTTATCAGTATGGTATAAGAAATGTAGTAGCAACCCTTGGAACAGCCTTGACTGAACAACAAGGTATTTTAATAAAAAGATATGTGGACACTGCTATTATATCTTATGATTCTGATGAACCAGGAATAAAAGCAACTTTAAGAGCTATGGATATACTTACTAAATTAGGTATTAATGTAAAAGTATTGGATTTAAAAGATGCTAAAGACCCAGATGAATTTGTAAGAAAATATGGACTTAATGATTATAAAAAAGCTATGGATGTTTCTACTCACTACATAAAATATAAAATAGATCATCTTAAAAAAGAATTTAATATTCAAAAAGATGAAGAACGAGTGAAGTTCGCAAAAGAAGCTTCTAAGATTATAAAACAATTGACAAGTCCTGTTGAAATTGATTTTTATACAAAGTATTTAAGTAATCAAATAGATATTAATGTCGAGTCTATAAAGAGAGAAGTATATGGTAAAAATTATAATAAGCCATATAACAACAAAAATCAAAAGAAAACAGAAGAAAAAGTAATTGAAAAAGTCGAAGTCAGACAAGATGGAAAACAATTAGTTGAAGAGACTCTAATAAAAATAATGTTAGAAGATAAAAAAATTAGAGAAATAGCATTACTAAAAGTAGAAGAAAGTGATTTTTTATTGAAAGAAAGTAAAGAAATTTTAAATTACATGATTAAAAATCAAGAATTGGACAAAATAACTATTGACAAATTGAAAAGTTTAAACATATCCGAAGAATACTTAAAAGAATTAAATTCAATTTCTTTGAATAGTATAAACTTAGAGAACACAAAAGAAATAGAAGGAATAATAACAAATATCAGAAAAAATTCATTAGAAGAACAAATTAACAGCTTGTTGAGAGAGCAACAAGAATTAGAAAATAATAATGATATGAAAGAGGTAGATGGTAGAGTTATGGAAATTGCTTTAAAAATAGTTGATATAAATAAAATTTTAAAGAGCTTGTAGAGAAAGGAGGTTTGAGTGTGGAAAATAAATCGAATAAAAAAGAGTTAAAAAAAGTTACTGCTAAGACATTAATAGAAAAAGGAAAAAAGCAAGGCTCATTAACACTTGCAGAGATAATGGAAGCTTTTTCGGAGACTGAACTTGATAAGGATCAAGTAGAAAATCTTTATGAGACTTTAGGCAACCTGGGAATAGAAATAACAGAAACAAAAAATTATAAAGCTGATATAGATTTTTCGGCTACTGATGATGATTTAAGTATTAGCAACCTGGATGAAGATACAGAAGCGATTTCACATGAAGACTCTTCTGCAATAGAAATAGAAACTGTGGATTTATCTTTACCAAAGGGAATAAGTATAGATGACCCTGTTAGAATGTACTTAAAGGAAATAGGAAAAATTCCTCTACTTAAACCACATGAAGAAGTAGAATTTGCTAGGAGAATGCACGAAGGTGACGAGATAGCAAAACAAAGATTAGTTGAGGCAAACTTAAGATTAGTTGTAAGTATAGCAAAAAGATATGTAGGAAGAGGTATGCTTTTCTTAGATTTAATACAAGAGGGAAATTTAGGTCTTATAAAAGCAGTCGAAAAATTTGACTATACAAAAGGATATAAGTTTAGTACTTATGCAACATGGTGGATAAGACAAGCCATAACACGTGCCATTGCAGACCAAGCTAGAACTATAAGAATACCAGTTCATATGGTAGAGACTATAAATAAGCTAATAAGAGTATCAAGACAACTACTTCAAGAACTTGGAAGAGACCCAAAACCAGAAGAAATTGCAAAAGAAATGGAAATGACAGAAGATAAAGTAAGGGAAATAATGAAAATAGCTCAAGACCCTGTGTCTTTAGAAACGCCAATAGGAGAAGAAGAGGATAGCCATTTAGGTGACTTTATTCCAGATGATGACGCTCCAGCACCAGCGGAGGCAGCAGCATATTCTTTACTAAAAGAACAAATAGAAGATGTACTTGGTTCATTAAATGATAGAGAGCAAAAAGTATTAAAACTTAGATTTGGGCTTGAAGATGGTAGAGCTAGAACTCTTGAAGAAGTTGGAAAAGAGTTTGATGTAACTAGAGAAAGAATAAGACAAATAGAAGCAAAAGCACTAAGAAAATTAAGACATCCAAGTAGATCAAAAAAACTTAGAGATTATTTAGATTAAAAAGATACATCATTAATGTTTTTATTATAAACGCCATGGGATAAGTGATATCTCATGGCTATTTTGTAGTAAAGATTTAATTTTATTTTTTATAGTAACCTTAATTTAATATTTATAACTTAATATAAAGCCTATAAACGAAGGAATTTGAAAGGAGAGATATACTTGAAATTAACAGATAGATTATTAAAAATAGCATCATTGGTGTCAGATGGTAAAAAAATAGCTGACATAGGAACTGACCACGGATATATCCCAGTATATTTGTTAAAAGAGGGAAGAATATCATTTGCAGTATTGGCAGATGTTAATAAAGGACCTCTTGACAATGCACGTAAAGAAGTCATACAGAACAATCTTTTAGATAAGGTTGATTTACGATTGGGTTCTGGTATAGAGGTTCTTGATGTAGGGGAAATAGAAGAAGTAATAATTGCTGGTATGGGAGGAATTTTGATAAGTGAACTTCTTGAGGCTAAAAAAGAAGTGGCACATAATGTAGAAAAATTGATACTACAGCCTATGCAAGCACAGGAAGAACTAAGACGCTATCTTTTAAATAATGGTTATGAAATTTTAGAAGAAGTTTTGGTGAGAGAAGATTTTAGGATATATGAAATAATAGTTGCCAAATATACAGGTAAAAATACTATAATAGAAGATGAGATATATTTTGAAACTGGAATAAAACTTTTAGAAAATAAGAACTCTCTTTTTAATGAATTTATAGAAAAAAAGATAAAGACATATCGTGCTATAGTTAATAACCTAGAAGGAAAGAATGGGGAAGCAATAGACAAGAAGAGAGAAGAGAGTAAGGCGGCAATAAAAAAACTTGAAAATTTAATAAAATAAATTGGAGGCATATATGTTATTAAAGAGTCTAACTAGAAAAATTGAAAAAAAGTATCCTCTAAACTTAGCTGAGGATTGGGACAATGTAGGTCTTATAGTTGGAGATTTTGATATGGATGTAAGAAAAGTATTAGTATCTTTGGAAGCTAATGAAAATGTTATTGATGAAGCCATCTCAAAAAACATAGATTTAATTGTGACACATCATCCTTTTATATTTGGAAAAATTAATAAGATTAATAGCGCAGATTTAAAAGGTAGGCTTATACAAAAACTTATTAAAAATGATATAGCACTTTATTCTATGCATACCAACTTTGACATAGCATTTGATGGTTTAAATGATTATTTTATGGAGATTATGGAATTTGGTAATTCAAAGGTTTTAGATGTGACTGAAAGCGAGTCTTTATATAAACTTGCAGTATATGTACCATGTAACTATTCTGATGAAATGAAAAGAGTTTTAAGTAATTCAGGAGCAGGTCATATAGGAAATTATAGTGATTGTACGTTTTCAATAGAAGGTGAAGGACAATTTAAGCCATTAGAAGGCTCTAATCCGTTTCTCGGAAGTATAAATGATATAGAAACTGTAAATGAGGTTAAAATTGAAACTGTAGTACCACAGAAGCTTTTAGGAGGTGTGATAAGTTCTATGCTAGATGCACATCCTTATGAAGAAGTTGCATATGATTTGTACAAGTTAGAAAATAAAGGTAAGGCATTTGGTCTAGGTAGAGTAAGTAGACTTGATGAAAGTATGACATTAGAAAAACTTTCAAATAAAATAAAAGAGAAATTAAATATGAAACATATCAGAGTGGTTGGAAATATTAATACAAATATAACGAAAGTAGCAGTCGTAACAGGAGCTGGTTCGGAGTTTGTAAAAAAAGCTAAGAGACAAGGAGCAGAAGTATTAATAACTGGAGATGTAAAGTATCATGAAGCACAAGATGCGCTTGATATTGGAATGTGTATAGTAGATTGTGGACATTTTGATACAGAAGATATATTCAAAAATGTTATGAATAGATTTCTAGATGATTTTAATGAAATTGAGGTAATAAAAAGTGATGTATATTTAAATCCATTTAGTATCATTTAGTAGTATTTGATTATAAAAAATACTATATAAAAATAAATTTGAATTTAATTAGGGGGATAAAGATGAAAGCTGCAATAATTTTTCATAGTGTTTGTGGGAGTACATATTTATTAGCAAGAATGTATAAAGAAGTTCTTGAAGAAATGAATATAGAAGTAGATATGTTTAAAGTAAGTGATGAAGTTGCAAAAACACTTATTCAGTATTATTTAATAAATTCCAAAGAATATAAAGATGAGTTTGAAAGTATAAATATAATCAAATCTGGAAAAGAATTGTTAGACTATGATGTTATATTTATGGGTTCACCAACATATTATGGAAATGTATCTGGACCAATGAAGATGTTTATGGATAGTTTTTCTGATATTTGGGTAGGTGCTCCTTTAAGTGGGAAAATATTTGGGTGTTTTGCCACTGCAGGTTCGCAACATGGAGGAGGAGAGTTATCTTTGCAAGCAATGAATATATTTGCCCAACATATGGGAATGACTCTTTTATCAGTTCCATGTACAGTAAGAGGTGGTCATCCAGCATATGGGCTACTACATATAGCAGGGGATAACTCTGATATAAAACCAAGTGATGATATTAAACTGGGTATAAGAGATTATCTAAAAAGACTTAGTATATAAACCTGTAAAATAAAAGTACCTAAAAGTAGCATATAGCTACTTTTAGGTACTTTAGTATGTGATTATAAGCGTGAAGCTTTACCAGAAATATGGTCAATTTCTATTTTAACTACAGTTGTTAAATTTATATCTTTTTCTATGTACTTCATACCTTCTTCAAAAAATCCTTTAGAATATTTTTTTATGATTTCTACAAGAGCATTTTTCTTTTCTTCATCTTCTACAGTTAAAGCTTTTCCAAATACTACAGCACTAGAATATGTAGTACTAAATTTGTCTGGAATAACATTTTCATTAGCAACTACTAAAAAAGAAACTTTGTTGTTTTTTGATATATTATCTAATTTATGACCATTTCTTGCACAATGGAAGTAAATAGAATCATTAAGATACACATAGTTTACGGCAACTCCATAAGGATAGCCATTTTCAGATATAGTAGAAAAAGTACCAAATTCACCATTTTTTAATACTTCTACAGTATCTTCTTTTGTCATTTCTCTCTTTTTTAATCTCATTTCTCTAAACATAATATCATCCTTTCTAATTTTAATTATTAAATTAAATTTTAAAACATTTACAAAGATTATGCTATGCTTTTTACAAATTTAAAATAAAATAAAAATTAGAGTTGACAATTATAAAAATTTAGAATATCATAATAGCAATAGCAAATTAAAAATCCTATGATAAGGAAGAGTAATTATGTCTAGCTTCAAGATAGAGAGCTGAGGATGGTGGAATCTTAGCAAGAAGGAATATAATGAATGGACCTTAGAGGAGTAAATTGAAATCATATTATTATGAGATTAGACTTTATCGTCAGTCGCACGTTATAGCGAATAAGGTATGTAAGTACCTGATAATGAGATGTATAAAAATTAAACTTATGCTTATTTTTTATATAATTTAGGTGGCAACGCGGATAATCTCCGTCCTATTGATTTAGGACGGAGTTTTTTATTTTACAAAAAATTTTAAAAGAAAATATATAAATTTGAAATAAAAGGTGGTGAAAAAGATGTTATGAATTCTCAAAGCTAAAGATAATGATTTAGAAAATTGGCAACAAAATAAAATAAATATTAATAAAATTAGGGGGAATTATTACAATGAAATCGAATACAAAAAAATTAACTTTAAATGCTATACTTTTAGCTATGGGATTATTAATACATCAACTTACACCTGCTATAGGACTTCCAATGCAACCAGATATATCTCTAGCAATGATGTTTATAATAATGATATTGAATAAAGATGATTATAAAATTTGTCTAGTTGCAGGCATTGTGACAGGAATATTTGCAGCATTAACAACTAAATTTCCAGGAGGTCAAGTTCCAAATATACTTGATAAAACTGTTACAATAAATATAATGTTCATGATAATGTATGTAATTTATAAATTGCCATTTATGAAAAACTTAAGTAATAAAAAGCAAGACTTAATAGTAGCTACAATAATCTTTCCAATAGGAACTATTGTGAGTGGAACTGCGTTTTTACTGTTTGCTCAAGTAATAGTAGGTCTTCCTGGAGGTTCATTTATAGCATTGTTTATGGTTGCAGTAGTACCAGCAATATTAATAAATTTAATAGCTGGTTTGCTATTATTTAAGGTAGTAAATATGTCTATAAGAAGGGTAAGTTATCAAGGTTAAATATTATGATTTACAATGATATTATAAAAAAATGATATTTTAAAGAATAAAATAGTAAAGGGGATGTCTCAAAATAAAAATTTGAGTTATCTCCTTGTTTTTACAAAAAAAAGAAAAGGGGTTCCTAAGAACCCCTAATCTATGTGATAATTGTTCTGTGAAAAACCAAAAACCACATTTTGATTATAGCAGATACGGGTGTTGTAAACAAGTGGTATTGCCATTAGATATTGAAACAATTATTCCCGAAGATGATTCAGTAAGACTACTTAGCCTAATTTTAGAGGAGTTGAACTATAGTAAGTTATATGAGGCATACTCTCCCAAAGGGAGAAATCCAGTAGTTGATCCGAAGATTCTATTTAAAATTTTAGTTTATAGTTACACACAATGTATTTATTCCTCTAGAAAAATAGAGAAAGCCTGTCGGCGAGACATTAACTTTAAATTTTTACTAGATGGAGAGAAAGTACCTGACCATAATACAATCTCACGTTTTAGATCAGAGCGATTAGCTCTAGTTATAGAACATTTATTTACACAATTAGTTGAAATTTTAATTAGTTATGATGAAATTCCGTTTAAAAATGTATTCATAGATGGAACAAAAATTGAAGCGAATGCTAATAAATACACATTTGTATGGAAGAAATCTACATATAAGAATGAATTAAATTTACAAACTAAGATAAAGGAATTTATAAGCAACACTCTTGGGTATAGACTAACTCAAGATTTTATTTCAGTTAATATAATGCAAGAAATGATAGATTTGCTTCTTGAAAAATCTAAAAAAATGAAAGTTGAGTTTGTATATGGAAAAGGAAAAAGAAAAACAGTGCTTCAAAAAAACATTGAGACTTTAAAAGACTTTGTTGAAAAACAGGAAAAATATGATTATTACAACAGTGTTTTCAATGGTAGAAACAGTTTTTCTAAAACTGATATTGATGCTACATTTATGCATTTAAAAGAAGATCATATGAAAAATGGACAATTAAAACCAGCATATAACGTTCAATTGGCCGTAGAAAGTGAATATATAATAGCCCTAGATATTAGTAGTGAAAGAGCTGACGCTCAGAGACTTATACCTATTTTGAAAAATATAGAAAATAACTATGAAAAGCAATTTAAAAATATTGTATGTGATGCTGGATATGAAAGTGAAGAAAACTATAAATATTTAGAAGATCACGATCTTAATTCATATATTAAACCTATAAATTACAAACAAATTAAAAAGCGTAGCTTTAAATCATATATAGGAAGAAAAGAGAATATGAAATATGATTCTGAACTAGATATATATACTTGTGCTAATAATAGACTTCTTAAACCTATATATCTAAAAAATAGAACAAATAAAAGTGGATATATATCTGAAGTACAGGTGTATGAATGTGAAAGCTGTAATGATTGTTTTTTGCGTAGCAAATGCTTTAAAGGAAAGAATAATAAAAGGATTGAATGTTCCAAAGTTTTCACTAAACTTAGAGAGCGTAGTCAAGATAATATAAAAAATGAATTAGGAATTTTACTTAGAATAAATCGCTCTATTCAAGTAGAAGGAGCCTTCGGCGTTACAAAACAAGACTATAAATTTAAGAGATTTCTTATGAGAGGTCATAAAAACGTAAGAACTGAATATTATCTATTGGCATTAGCCTTTAATATTGATAAATTACATAATCGAATAC
>JABBZI010000029.1 GCA_012955965.1 Clostridioides difficile | reverse complement strand
TATCTGTACTATTTAATAAAACATCATATAAAAATCTAGATAATTTTTTATAATAACTATCAGATGGCATATGTATATAATTTAAAAGCTTTGGATGAAATATATACATATTTTCTTCTTCATCCAAAAATAATTCTCTTATTATACTCTCAAGTTGTACACTATCATCAGAAGAATTCACATTTATGTCTTTTATAAGTAACTTTATATCTTTTAACTGTCTTTCTTTTATGTTCATTTTCTTGTTATATACCAACCTACAGAATTCTCCAACACAATACTCAAATCTTTTTACCTTTTCTTTAAGTTTCGATTTTTCTTTATTTGTAGTTGTATATGGGAGTATAACTATGTTTTTGACACTATTATGTCTCGCGATACCTTTATCTATCATATAATTTTGTTTAAAGTATTCTTTATTTATTATAAGTTGCATGCCTTCACCCCATTTACTCTTATAAATTTGAATTTATCGAATTCTTTATCATATGTTAATTTATATTTAGACACAGTATCTCCTAATCTATCTTCTATATATAGTTCTCTGTTTTGATTTCCTAATTTATGTATCTTATTCATAAATACTACGAAATTTATGTAAGTATATTTATCATTATTGTTTGGCGTATATCCATATTTTACTCTCATTAATAACTTATATAAATTAAAATCTATATCTATTGTACAAGTATCTTGATTTTCTTTTTCATCATTTTTATACCCTATCTCTAAACTTGGCTTAAACTTGTGTAATTCTTCCTCACTACATTTTCTTAATTTGCTTAAATCTGGAATTATATTTAGCCTTTGACTTATTTTATATCTCATCTGATTTTTTCCAATGGACATATTTATTCTGTCATCCTGAACACTTCCATTCCAACTATACAAAGCTTCTTTAATATCATCATATAAATTACTTAAATAAGTTTTTTCTCCTTTGTTAAAATGGTATAAATTTCTCATGTAACTTATATATATCTCGTCTCTTAACTGTAAATTATTCTTAGGTATAAATATATGTAGTCTTATAAATGTATTTATTATATTGTATTTTAATATTTTCCTACTCATTTCATTCTCTGAAGAATTCAAAGCTGACTCTATTATTTCTCTATTTGTCATAGAACTTTCTAGATAACTGTTTTTACTCAAATTCAGATATTGATTAAATAGTATTGTCATATCTTTTGTATTACTAAGCTTAATGATTATATTGTCTAGGTTTTCTGATGTGATATTTATAGGGTCAATTTTATTTACTGCATTTAAAATATGAGATAACTCACTATGATTATATAAATTAGATACAAATATATATTTTATGAATGCTTCATAATTTAGTTCTTCTATAAACTTAATTAAGTTTTTGTTATTTTTATTATCTAAATCAACATTAACAATAAAATCATATATAAAATTCAAAAGAGACCTTGTTGAAATTATAATTTTATATTTAACTGTAGATTCTATCAATATGTCCACCAAGGTTTCTCTCACTGAGTCTCTCATTAACATTTCATAATTATTTTTAATCGGACATTTATAATTGACAATACAATTTGTACAATTTGTTTTATAACTATTTATAAATATATTTTGATTATCTTCTGCTATTATTTTATTAATTATAGATTCTATATATCTAGATTTAGGTTTATCTGCATTCAAAGTATATATATGATAATCACTAAAATTAACAAAATGAAAATTCGAACTTTTATCATAATCATCTTCTGATATAAATATATTAAGTATTCCTTTATTTTCAACAAACTCTCTTAATTTAGTAAATTTATTAACATATTCTGATTCAAGAAAATTACTAAGTGCCCCTAAATTTATTGCTAATACTAACTTTTTATCTGAATTATCCATTTTCTTATCTGAAAAATCATCAAGGACATCATTAAGTGTATCTATTGATGTTTTATTTGGTTCAAAACTTTCTGTAGCATCATTATGAATTATAAACTTTGACATAATTTCTGGATATTTGTTATTTAAATATGATATTAAATGCGATTTGCCATCTCCTACTCCACCACATACCAATATCAACTCAGCTTTATTAGAATCAGCTGTATATCTTATAATATCAAGTAATTCGTTTTCTACTTGTCTTTTAACATGCATATATTTTTTAAAACTACTAAAATCTGAAATATTTTCTACTGCTTCCTTTGATGATTCTTTTAATTTCTTTAATTCATCTATCAAACAATCATTTGACATAATTTTAAAACTCCTTCTAATATACTCTTTTATACTACACTTATATTATAAATGCTATTTATTTCTTTGAGATCCCTTTATGTAAAAAAAACCATTATTTTATATTATAGTAAATTATAATTATATATAAAGTATAAATATATATAATTTTGTTTGTTATGTAATAGATATATTTATTCTGTCATCCTGAATACATACACTCCAACTATACAAAACTTCTCTAATATAATCATAATTTTGTATTGTATAAAGAGTTAATAACATATAAATATTATAGTGACTATAATAAATTCAAAAAACATCTTAAATTTCAAATATAAAAAACGCATTATATATAGTATACAATGTAATAATAAATTAAAGAGGACATTTTTAATGTCCTCTTTAATTTATTATTATAGAATTAACTTACAAGCATAAGTAAATTAATCCATTAATTCTATTATAAATTTTGCTCCTGCTTTAAATCCAAATTTATAACCAAGTTCCCTTTCAAATTCTATTAATGAATTAAACAAATCATTTAATTCAACCAACACACACTTCTTATCATCTTCTAAACTTTTTTCCAATAACTCATTAATTTTTTTAACCTCTTTCCAACATTCAATATAATACTCATCTTTTTCTAAAATACTTCTATACATATGTTCATTTATCCAATAATCAAAATATATTTCTATAATTTCATCATACATTTTAGTACCTCCTTGACTTTCATCAGGTACTTAATATATACTTAAGTTGCTAGGTTAGTGTACATTAAGTACCTAATTTATAAAGGTAGTTGTTATATTTATATGGCAACTACCTTTTTCTAATAAGCATTTAAATCTAAACTCAATATATTTTAAATTTCTATTACATATAATTAAGTTTTATATATTTACCATTCAATACTTCTTGAAACATAATTTATCTATTACTTAATAAGTCATACTTCTTTTTTATATCTCTTGTATCTTCTTACATTCTTCAAAAGAAAACAAATTTCCTATATACCAATATGGCCTAAATCCTGACTCACCATCTCTATTTTTAGCAACAATAATCTCACTTAAATTAGCACCAAAACCTTTTTCTCTTCGTCTCAGCTCTCTTATATCCTCAACTCCCATTGTCTTACAATAATTAAGAGCTTCTTTTTCTGTAGGTCTATGAATATATATAACTGAATTAGAATCCATATATATCTGCTTTGAGCTTCTCATTACTCTATCCCCTTTAGGTCTTTCATCTTTCAATTCATCATTTAATTGAGCAAGCTGAATAACTGGTATATTAAAATCTAAAGTAATCTTTTTTATTTGCCTTGATAAGTCAGCGAATTTAGCTTCTCCTACTTCTTTACCCTCATAATCCAAAATCTGCAAATAATCAATTATTACTAAACTAGGCTTAATATTCTTTATTTCTCTCTTTATTCCTGATACTGTATTTACAGAGTCATTTATATAAAGATTATTTTCTTGATTTATTATGCTTAAAGCTTGTATATATTTGACTATTTCATCATCATTTAGATTTCTATTTTTCATTTTTACAACTGATATTCCAGTCAGTGATGCTATATTTCTAAACAAAATCTGTATATCGCTCATTTCTCCACTTATAAAAAGTACTTTCTTACCTTGAAATATTACATTTCTAAGTATTTGTAACGCCAATGCTGTTTTACCTCTTCCACTTTTAGCTGCTATCGTAGTTAGTTCACCCCCATATAAACCTCCTATAGTATCATCTAAGAACTTTATTCCAGTTTTAATACCTTCATTTACTTCATCATTTATATATTCAAAGGCTCTCTCTGATATGGCTGTTATACTTGAATCCTTTTTTATTAATTTCTGATTAGCTTTATTTATATCATTTTCTAACTGATATATAAGGGTATTATCATCTATTTCGCCAAGACTGAATTTATTGAATTTATCAATTATATTTCTATTTTTATATTTTTCAATAACTATACTGACATAACTCATAAAATTTGATACTGTTGGGACTATTGTTGACAAACTGGTAATATAGCTTATACCTCCAATATTATTCAAATGACCTTTTCTCTTTAATTCTTCTGTAAGAGTTATTATATCTATTACTTCATTTCTCTTATTTATTTCTTTTATAGCATTAAATATGTATTTATGTTCCTCATGATAAAACATGTCTTCATTTAACATTTGCTCTAACTCTTCTACTATTGTTGAGTCTAATAAAATGCTTCCTAATATTGATTGCTCTGCTTCTGTATTTTTAATTAAGTTGTTTGAATTATTTATAATATAACCTCCTTACCACTTTAATTGTGAATCATCTGGATTATATATTCCTGTCTCTTTATTTATGACAATTTCCTTGCTATGATAATTGCCCTCTAGTATCTTGGTAAAATTACTTGAATTCATTATCCAATCAAAATTTGCTTTCCATCCTGTATTATTATTTCCATTCAGAAAACTTGTTTTACTAACTATATTTATAACCTCTAATACAGCTTCTTTATCATATTCTCTTATTATTGAATTTATTCTCCTCTTTCTTGTGTCTGTTAGTTTCTTGACCTTTGAAAGTTCAATACAAGTTGAGTTAAATTTGCTTATAATTTCACTATATATAATATTATTTTCATTCTTTATATTCTTGATTGTTGTTGATTGATTGTTAATCGTCTGTTGATTAGGTTGTTGATTTTCTATGTTCTCTTGGTAAAGCTCCCAGTTTTCAATAGTTATGACTATATATTTGTTTGTTGTTTCGTATGTTAGAAAACCAGCATTTTTAAAAACCAACAAACAACTTCTAACCATTTGATAACTAACTCCTTTACCACATCTTTCAGCTATTTTGCTATAAGAAGAAATAAATTGTCCAGACTTTATTTTTATCCTTTTATTATCTATAAAAACATGATTTTCTTTATGACTAGCCATAAGTAATAGAGTTATTAATATTACTTTTCTTTCTGGTTTAATATCTTTCCAAATTGATTTATCCAACAACTCCCTGTAAAGCTTTATCCACCCTTTATTGCTCAATTGCAAACACCTACTTTAAGACTATAACTTGATACCATTTGCATTTTCAATAAACCAATCATCCAATTTGTTTTTTATTATGTATACTCGATTATTTATCCATATACAAGGGAAACCTTTATTTTTAGAGTGACATAACTGCCTAAATTTTGATTCTCCTATAGGATAAAGCTTAGATGCTTCTTTACATGTTATAAGTTCAGCTTTATTTCTTTTCGCATTTTCAATAATTTTATATCCTTGCTTTTTTTCTTGTGCTTCTTCTTCATTCTTTACAATAATGTTTAAAGTAGCTTGTAATGTCTTTAAAACTTCTAAATTATTATTCTCTTTCATATTTTACTCCTCCTTACTAAAAAATAATTCTTCTACTGTTGTATCTAAAGCTCTAGATAGTTTAATCATCAAATCATTGCTTGGATTATTAGCCTTACCTGTTTCCAAGTTTGACAAATAATATCTTGATATACCAACTCTATCTGCCAGTTCTTGTTGCTTTAAACCTTTTTTAATCCTAAATATTTTTAAATTGATTCCCATACTTTTTCCTCCTTTTTTCTAGTTTACATTCGTAAACTTTACATTTTAATTATAATGTCGACATATGTGTGCTGTCAATAAGAATATATTATTTTTCTGTTCTCATTTGTGTACTTTTGGGATATACTTTATACGAGGTGATAATATTGCAAATTGGAAAAAACTTAAAAAAGATAAGAAAACAAAAAGAACTAACACAGATTCAACTTGCTGAAATTAGTGGCATCTCAAGAAATGCTCTAATAAATTATGAAAATGATAAAAGAATACCTAGTATAGATACCTTATCAAAACTCGCTAAAGCTTTGAAAATTGAAAAGACTATCTTTTATTTTGATATTGAAAATGAAGTAATGACTAATGAAGATGTTTTATACTTTTTACAGTCTTTATTCCCAGAAGAATACTATTCTTTTGATGAATTTTTAAATGCTATTTCAAATCTTATGGAAGATGATGATATTAGGATTACCTCAAGTTTATTGCTAGGTGCTTGGTCTGATAAAGACCAATATTATAAACTTGGTGAAAAATTAGAACTAAATGAAAATCAAGTTTATAATTGGATACTTTCAGATTGTGTATCTAATACTGAATTAGATTTTTCATTACATCCTGATGACATAAAAGAAATTATTAAAAATGATGTTCTTACAAAACAATCAATTGACGAATTATTAGATATTGGTCTATCAGAAGAAAATATAGAAGCAATCTATGATTACTTTAGTGAGGCAACAAATAATGGGAGTAACATTCGACTAAAAAAGTTAATATCTCAAAAAGAAAATATGACTATTAAAAATAATGATTACTTTAAATTATTACAAGAAAATAATGAATTAAAGGAAAAAAATAAAAAGCTTGAAAATACACTTAAAGAAATAAAAAAACTACTAAATAAAATATAAAAATATATCAATAGTATCTAAAACAATGGTAAAAAACTATGAAAGGAGCTACAATCATGAATAAATCATATATACCAAAATACACACATAAATTCCCTACTAATCTACCTCATGGAGATAAAAAATATACTTTAACATACATTAGAAGAATGATAAGTGAATTTGTATATGATATGAGTAACCTAGAAAATAACCCCTTTACATTCCCAGAAGTACAAACATTACTTGATGGTATAACAGTGGGTGGACATAAATTAAGTGACCAAAATCAAATACTAAATATAAAATCATCATGGGATTATGTAATAAAATTAAGTAACAAAGAAAACTTATCTTTAAATAAAGATACAATTTGCTCTATACATAAAATAGTTGCAAAAGATGAAGCTCTAATCGTTGGAGATTTTAGAAACGGTAACATAGGTATAGCTGGTACTACTCAATATGAATGCATAGAAGCCACTCTATTAAATGATTTATTTGTAAGTGACATAAATATCATAAATAAAATAACTAACCCCTTAGAAAAGGCTATAATAATAAATTTATGGTTATCCTATTGCCAATTCTTCTATGATGGCAACAAAAGAACTGCTAGACTTACCTCAAACCTAATACTTATAAGTAATGATATAGGAGTTCTATCAATACCAGCTAAACATAAACAAGAGTACAACACATTAATGCTAAACTTCTATGAAACACTAGAAGCTGATGAAGTTATAAAATTCTTATTAGAGAAATGTATTACATTCTTTGATGGATATAACTATAAATCATATAAGGAGCTGTTTAAAAATGGCAACTAAAAGAGCTAATGGAGAAGGCTCTATCGGAAAATATAAAGATGGTTGGCGTTCCCGTATAATGATTGGCTATAATGAAGATGGTAAACCAATAAGAAAAGAATTTTATGGTAAGACTCAAAAGGAAGTTAAAGATAAACTAGATGCTTATAAAAAACAATATTATTTAAGCTCTGACATTTCAGATGATAAAATAACTTTAGAGCATTGGTTTTACAATTGGTTGTTTGAATATAGAATAAAAGATTTAAAACCTAAGTCATTTGAAATATATGAAAGCATCTATCGTAATTATATTAAAGATACTGATTTAGGCAATGTTAAATTAAAGGACTTAAGAGTATCTCACATACAAAAATATTACAATAGATTGCTTGATTCCAATAAAAGTATAGCTACTATAAGGCAAATAAACACTAAACTAAAAACCTGCTTATCAGAAGCTGAAAAACAAGGTCTTATACAACGTAACTATTGTACTATGGTAAATATACCAGTTGAGAAAAAGGAAAATAAACTTGAAATATTGACTCTTGAACAACAAAAGAGTTTTATAAAAACTATAGATGGTCATAAGTTAGAGGTATTATTTTTACTTGCTCTTGGTACTGGACTTAGATTAGGAGAATTATTAGGACTTAAATGGTTTGATATTGATTTTAAAAAGTCTAATTTAACAGTTAAAAGAACTCTTCAAAGAACATATTTTATAGATAAAACTGGAAATAGAGAGCTTAAAGTATTAGAACAAGAGCCAAAGACATCAAATTCTTACAGAACTGTACCTATTCCAAAAGATGTTTTAAATAAATTGAAAGAGCATAAAGTAAATCAAAATGCAGATATATTAAAGGCTGGAGAATTATATAGAAATGATAATTATGTATTTTGCAATGAATTAGGTGTCCCTATCGATGATAAAAGACCTTTAAGAAATTTAAAGTCTATATTAAATAGCTTAAATATAGAGCCTATAAAGTTTCATGGTCTTAGAAAAACTTATGCAACTAGACTTTTTGAGAATGATGTCCCTCCTAAAACTGTACAAGTTTTAATGGGTCATTATGATATATCAATAACTTTGAATATATATACTCAAGTTATGGAAGATAAGAAAGTTGAAGCTGTAGAAAAGTTAGATAAAATATTTTCATTGTAAAGAGCAAATACATAAAAATACTACAAATTTATTAAGTAAATATGAGAAATGAATTGAGGATATAAACTAATTATATTTAAGCTTATATCCTTAATTACAAATTCAGATTAGACATTGTTATAGTTAATGTATTTGTATAGGATGGTTTAAGCTAACTTTATATGATTTCTCTAATTATTGAGAGAATCATACAAGAAATTCTAGATATATTATCTGGATCACTATTTTCCTTTGTATCTTCATTTGTATGTATATTAGGAATATAATTACCTCTTCGTAAGTTGAATTTTTTTCTTGATATAGATAGAGCATTGTAATTTGTAAAGCTTAGATGGTCACTTGAAGTTACTGAATTACATAAAAATAAATAACATACTCGAACAATATAATTTTTCAAAAATATTTTTATTACTCTCTTAACCTTTATTTCATCAGACTTATTTTTAAAACTTTTAATTATATCAACTAAAACTTTTGTCTTCTCTTTGTTTTTATTATTGCCAATGATATATGAAATTGTATCATAGTCACCTTCAGTTGCTATACAATCAATATTAATTATTATCTCAGATTCTAGGTCATGATAAGATTTTACAAATGATCTTGATCCCTTTAATCCTTTTTCTTCATTGTCAAAAAAAACAAATCCAACACTATCAATTTTTTTTTCTTCATTTATAATATTTAATTTTTTTGCAACCTCTATTAAACATAGAATCCCACTAGTATTATCATTATAGTTATTTTCATTTGCTTTTTTACAATTTTTATATGCGTATTTCTGTTGATTAGGATTCAGCTTATCTTTCCTTTTATAATATAGAGATACTAAATATTTAAATAAATAGTCTATTCCTATAGATATGAAAATTATAGCAATTATAGGAACTATTATATTTTTTTCTAACATCTTTAAAATTAAATTTATCAATGGTACTATAAGAATATCTGCTATTAAAATTAATGCTACTATAAAAATAATTCTAAACATATTCATGTTCTTATGTATAATTTGATCACCTATAGAAAATCTTTTAGGTGTATCATAATGAGCTGTCAATATTATTTTTGCGCTGTCAATATTATCACTCACTACATTACGATTTCCATTTTGACTTACTTCTTTTAAATTAAGGCCCTCTTCTCTAAACTTACTTATTATAAAATTTATAAATTTACTTTTTTGATCTTCAGTATACCTTATTCCTAATTTATTCAATATATCCTCCTTATTTTTATCCATAATTAAACTTATTAAATTCACACTATACTTTCCATTATTACAAGAACTTGTAAGAATCTAAATGTTATTAGAAAATAGCAATCAAGTAATTCTTACTAGTTTTTTCAGTTAATAATATAAATTCCTCCACATAATCAACATTAATTTTTTATTTTTAAATATAATATATACCTATTTCTTTGTCCATATGTGGATAGGTACTCATGAGTTTACAAGGAATTTTCTTAATATGTATCATATAATTCATTAAGTCATAATCTTTAGTTCTTTCTTTCAAATAATATTGATTTTTAAATTGTCTCTTAAGTTCACTAGACATATCATTAATATTTATGGACTCATAATGAATCAATATTCCTTCATTATTTATTCTACCACTATATTTTAAATATAATCCAAATGGAAGTCTATAAACACATTCTATTTTGCTAAAAAGATTAAATAAATTATTTATATTTAAGAATATTTTTACATTATTTTTTATAGATATCATTGTAATTTTATAATTACTTTTTATAAGTTTTTTATAATCTTCATTATACATTTTTAAATCTCCTTTAATTTCATTCTTATTTAGTTTTGTCATAAAATCTTATGTAATGATTTACCTACCATTTGAACATTTACTCACTAAAAATCAAGCTTTTCTTTAATTAATCTCAAGTATAAAAATTTTAGCTGAATATTCCAGATATTATTCAATCATTATAGTTAATATTTTGTTAACAATCTTAATAAATGTTTATAATCTATCCACTATTCTTCTTCAATAAATTCAAACAAATTCTCTACTGTAGTATCAAATACTTTAGCAATATCCATAGCTAACTTCAAAGAAGGATTATATTTTCCATTTTCTAAGTGTACAATAGTCTCACGTCTTACCCCAACTGATTTAGCAAGTTCATTTTGTGTCATAAGGAGTTTTTCCCTATATTCTTTAATTTTTGTCTTCATCAATATTGCCACTTAGTTACATATCCCCCTTTTATCAAAGTATACATACAAAATTAATTTCGATAACGATTGTATAAATAAAACTGCAATAAGAATTATACCAGTATCCAAGTTTGATATATTTATATTACTTGTATAAGGTGTTGCAAAGAAAATAGCCACTATAACTATAGAATATATCATTATTGTTATTGCAATCTGATTAACCTTTGATAGTATAAATTTAGATGATTCATCAACTAAATCATTATACTTTTTATTATAAATTAAGTAGCATCCAAAAACTATTAACCAACTCAACCCTGGTAGAGAAGCAGTACTTGGACCTTTAAAAATATATTTAGTAGCTAATACAGCTATAAAAAAATAAGTTATTACAAGTAATTCTAAGATAAGCTTTGATCTTACACCAGTTTCTGATTTGTACATATAAAATCACTCCTTAAAAGTTATATTTTAGTTTTTATTTCATTGATATTGTCACTTAGTTACATACACCCCTTTTATCAAAATATACATACAAAATTAATTTAGTTAACGATTGTACAAGTAAAACTGCTAAGAGCATTATACCTATATCCAAATTTGATATATCCAAAGCTCTTGTATGATTAACTGAAAAGATAACAGCTATTACAAACATAGAGTATAACATTATTTTTGATGCAATCTGATCAACCTTTAACAACATAAGTTTTGATACCTCATCAACTAAATCATTATATTTTTTATTATACATGAGATTGCACACCCAAAAAGCTAATAAAATTATAAAAGTAAACCAAATACCTTCTCCTTTAAAAATAAACTTTTATAATAACAAGTCTATAAAAAAATAGGATAGCATCATTAACTCTGAAACAAGATTTGCCTTAACACCAAGCTCTGATCTAGACATATAAAATCACCCCTTAAAAGTTATATATTTATAACACTTAATGTTATAAATATATAACATCTTTAAATAAATTGCAAGAGAATATTGTAAACATTTAATAATATCTCTATAAATATAACTTATAAAAGATTCTATAATAATCATAGAATAGTTACAAATAATACTATAAAGTCACTTCTTTATTCACTTTTAGGTAGCTGTCTCTATCTAAAAATTCTCCTAATATAAAAATCCATTCTTTAATAAACATTGAAATACATTACTTGATTATTTTATTATATCTATTCTCTCGACCATATCATTTACTAACTATCTTCCTAATAAACATGTAATATTAAAATATATAATTATATAACCTAAATGCACCCCAATATACCCACAAAAAAACCTCTTTTTCTGTGGTTGGGGTACGGTTGGTGGATTTCATCACCAAAATAAAAAATACTAGTCAATAAAGACTAGTATTTCCAAGTATTTCATCATTCTTTTTTCAAAATTGGTGGAGACGAGGGGAGTCGAACCCCTGTCCGTAAGTCTTTTCCTCGTTGCATCTACATGCTTAGCCAACTTCACTAGTATCTCGCCTCACATAACGCCAAGTGGCAGGCTCTATGCTTAGCCAGTCCCAATTAATCTACTTTAAGTCGAGACACCCTTAAAGTAGTTCCCTGCATAATGACGTCCAGTCTTAGCCGGCAGGAGGACTAAGAGGGACGAGCAGCAACTAGGCTGCTATCGCGAAATTATCGTCTGCGTTTATTTTAAAGTTCCCCAGTTTTTACGTGACCCAGAGTAACACGACATGCAGCCTCAAGTTCCAAACCCACGTCGAAACCTTTACGCCCCCTTGAGTAGTTTATAGTCCAGTAGACTTTTCGCAAACTTTATCACCATTTTTATTAAATTTTTAATGTATATATAATATAATACTTTTAAGAATAAAAATCAATGTTATGTTCTAGATAATAAAGAATTTTATTCTAAAAAATACACTTTTATCTAATTTAATACTTGCCTGTCATTTCTCTTTCTATACGTCTTTGTGCATCTTTCTTAGCCATATCTTGACGCTTATCATATAACTTCTTACCTTTTGCTAAAGCAATTTCTACTTTAACTTTACCATTTTTTAGATATAAACTAAGTGGTATAAGTGAATACCCCTTTATAGTAGTTGCTCCAATAAGTTTTCTTATCTCATGCTTATGAAGCAATAATTTTCTAACTCTTAAAGGATCAACATTGAATATATTTCCTTGCTCATATGGACTTATATGAACTTGTTTCAAAAATACTTCACTATTATCTACAGATGCGTATCCATCACTTAAGTTAACTTTACCTTGTCTTATTGATTTTACTTCTGTTCCTTTTAATTCAATTCCACATTCATAAGTTTCTTCTATAAAATATTCATGTCGTGCTCTTTTGTTTGTTGCTAATACTTTCTTACCAGCCATATAAATCTCACCTTCTTTGCTAGAAATTTCTTCAATTGATATTAAGAATTTGCTAAATTTTTCATTCTACTAAATCATTTGACTAACCTGTATAATAACATATTTAGGAATTTTAGTCAAGATTACACTAATATATTAAGTTTCTTAAGTAATATAATAAATAATGAATCGAAATAAATAACAAGCCATATCAAATATATTCAATACCAAGCTAAATTTAATTCTAAACTCAATTTATTAACTTCAAAACAAAAACTACTCTATTTTTATCTTTTAACATACCCATAAAATATAATACCCACAAATAATAAATAATACTCAAAATATCCATTTAAATAATCACACTTCCTTAAACAATACCACTTCAACTATAACCATCTTAAAATTTCTTAAAAGATATAAAAATTTTATGATAAAGTAGCCATTTTTCCAAAAAAAATGTAATATATAATTATATCTTGTAATATTTTAGAGATAAATCTTAACATAGTAGGGAGAAATTTGTATGGATTTAAGCAAAAAAGTAAGAATTTTAGAAAATGCATCAGATGGTAAAAGTGAATTTGAGATATTGGAATTTGAAAAACTTGAAGGCGCTTCTAGCCCAATGATGGCAATGGGATTATATTTTGCTAGAGAAGCTGGCTTAAGAGCTAGACAAATTAAGATAAAACTAAATAATTCATCAATAAAAACAGAAGCTGGTGCATTATATTATTATAAAGGAAATATATCTTCTGAAACTAAGATTGGTGGAGTTGGAGGTCTTTTCAAAAAAGGAATATCAGGAGCACTTACTAATGAATCAATGATGAAACCTGTATATAAAGGTACTGGTGAAGTTTACTTAGAACCTTCTTTTAGACATTATTTATTTATGAGTCTTGATAACGACTCAATAGTTGTTGATAAAGGATTATTCTATTGTTGTTCTGATACAATAGACGTAAAGGCATTTACACAAAAGAATTTCTCATCTGCTTTACTTGGTGGTGAAGGTTTCTTCCAAATAGAATTAAGTGGTACTGGTGTAATCGTTCTAGAATGTGTTGTCCCTCAAAGTGAAATTGTAGAGTATGAATTAAAAAATGGAGAAGAATTAAAGGTAGATGGTAACTTTGCAATAGCAAGAACATCTGGAGTTAATTTCTCTGTTACTAAATCAGATAAGTCTTTAATTGGTTCTGCTTTAAATGGTGAAGGTTTCTTAAATACGTTTACTGGTAATGGTACAGTCTGGTTAGCACCAACTCAAGTAATGTACGAAAAATTAAGCTTTGGTTCAATGCCTACTAATGATAATATGAATAATAAAGTTTCTAGACAAAAATAGTAGTTTTATAAATACTTACTAAATCATTATGAAATTTATAAAATTACTATCGGTTTTATTTGACTATCACTATGAATCAATATAAAATTTATAAAATTACTATAAGTTTTATTAGATTATTATTGTAAAATCACCATAAAATTTATAAAATCAATATAGATTTTATTTGACTATCACTATGAATTCAATATAAATTTTATAAAATTAATATATATTTTATTAAACTATTATTGTGAAATTACTATAAAATATAAATTTGAGAGCTTTTAATAAAATTCAATATATATATGTATTCTTATACTAATAGATAAATACATCTATTTACATACATAAATATCAAATTATATCTTGTGTATATAAAAATAAACTTGTATTTCATAAATGTACTTTTTATTTCTATTACCTTCATTTTATTAAAGCTCTCATTTTATTACCTAATCTTCCTTTTTATAGGTTTTATCAATAGAGATATGATTATCAACACTACACTTCCAGGTATCAACCAATATTTTTCATCAAAACTCCCCTGACTCATAGACATTATAAAGAAATTTCCAACATACTTGTCTTTAGTCATCATATTTAAAATTAAATATCCTATAGATATCATATATCCCATGATTGTATTGTTAAATAAGTTGGAGAAAAACATCCCCAAACTTCCCACAAACATAGCTGATGCAAAACTTCCAACAATATACTCAGTTACTGGAAAATCCCCACCTAAATATATTAAAATATTTACAAAACCTATAATTAAAATAGCTATACTTATAATTGACATCAGTATTCTAATTAATTGTACAACAACTTGAGATAATGTTTTTGATGATACTATCTCATCAACCTCTTTTGATTGTTCTAGTGAAAATATAGGTACCAACATTATTATTCCTACTATTACAACATAATTTTCTAGGCAGATGGCTGCTGAAATTCTATCTAAATTAGCTACTCCTTGTATTAGAGGAATCAAACATAACAATATAATTGAACATATCAAATTAATTAAAGTGCTTAATTTGAAGTTTTCTTTTATTAAAACTAAACAGTTTTGAAAACTTTGACCCAACATCAAGATTCCCCCTTCTTTTTTGCTCATATAAGAATATAGTTAATAAGACAATCACTAATGCACCTAGACTCATCATAAGCCTATTACTCATAATTTGATTAAAGTTTTGTGCAACAATATTCCCACTCAGCACACTATTATGTCTTATCATTAACCCCATTGTTGGATAATCACCTTTAAGACCTGTAGAATTTATACTGTAAAACCACCAAATTAATTGAACAATAATTGCTATTGGTGTATCTGTTAATATAGTAAGGCTCATACCTATAGCTGTAGCTATCATAAGTGTTGGAAGTAGCCACCATATTGTATATTTTATAAATGCTAAATTATCAACTGATATCCCTTCATTTTTGCCAAATGCAATCAAAGGAAGCAAATCTTTTATACCTAAAATTAATACTGGTAATAACATCATAAAAACAAGTGCAAAATATCTTGATAAAACTATTTTGTATGACGATACTTGTTTTGAATAAATAATTTCTCTCATTCTTGAACGTTTATCTTTAAGTGACATGAAAACTGCCACAAATACTGGAAATATACTTAAAACTATACCCATGTAATCACAAAAAAGTCTTGCATACCCATTACTAACTTTATCTTTTTGTATCGTATAATTATAATTCTGCATTGCTTCATTATAAGTAATTGGAATTACTCCAAATCTTTGCAATTTATCAAAGGCATATGCAGACCCTCCACCTAAAATACCATCTACTTTTTGCATTATTTCTTCAAATCTTCCAATAGATATTCTTGAATAATCTATTTTGATGCTATCTCCATTTTTCCATAGTGAATTTATTTCCTCAATACTTCTACCAGTTATTTCTTCTATATATTGTTCTATAGTCTTAGTTTTATTTTGGTCCAATTTTATAGATTTAGCTATTCCTGTTGGATATGTTGTATATGAGTTTTCTTGATATTCTCTAATTAAATTTATAGTTGCATTTGGAATGACTTCTTCTGTTTTCATAGATTCTTTTTGACCATATGGATATTGATTGTGTATAGAATAATATTCCTCAATATTTTCTACTCTTTGAGGAGCAACTAATGGATTCCCATCATTAGGAACATTTTTACTTATATCTTTAGAAACTGAACCCCCAAGTTGAGAAGCATAGAAAGATACTAAAACTATAATAAAAACATAATATACTATACTTTTTAATATATTTTTACATTCTTTTACAAATAGATTCATATCTTCTCTCCCCCCATTAGAAGCATATAGCCATCTTCAATAGTTGGATTGCATTCTACTGCATTTTCAAAAGGTTTATCATCTGATATAACCCTAAGTATAGCTTTTCCACCTTGAGTCAACATACCTATAACTACAAATCTACTTTTTATATTTTCAATATCTTTTTTATCTACTTCGATACTATATACTTTTCCTTCAGCTAGTTTTGCTAATGCCTCAGTAGAGCCATTGTATATAACTTTTCCACTATCTAATATAGCCACATTTTCACATGTAGCTTCTATGTCTCCAACAATATGTGTTGATAATATAATAATTCTATCATTTGCAATTTCGCATAATAGATTTCTAAATCTTATACGTTCTTCTGGGTCAAGACCTGCTGTTGGTTCATCTACTATTAAAACTCTTGGATTATGAATTAGCGCTTGTGCTATACCAAGCCTTCTATTCATACCTCCAGATAAAGACTTTACCTTAACATTTTGATGATTAGTAAGGTTTACTTTACTTAATAACTTGCATATAATTTTTCTTCTTTTTCTTAGTGGTATATTCGATAAAACTGCTAAATAATCCATTGCCTTATATACTGTCATATTGGGATACATTGAAAAATCTTGTGGTAAATAACCAACCATATTCCTAATATCTTTAGTATTTTCAATAGGAACTCCACACATATCTACTGAACCTTCTGTTTTTGATAACAGAGTAGCTAAAATTCTCATAAAAGTCGTTTTTCCTGCTCCATTTCTTCCTAAAAGCCCAAACATTCCACTGTCAATTTCAAGATTTATACTATCAAGAGCACTTTTTGTTCCAAATCTCTTACTAAGGTTAGACACTGATATTTTCGTTTCCATATATAAATACACCTCCAGAAATAGTTTTATAGAATTGTGTTTCTATAAATTTTTTATTGTATTTTCATAATAAATTCTAAAACTTAAGATATTATTTATAAATTTCTAAATTTTTCCTAAAGATTTTAATTTTTCTACTTTTAATTAAAGTATCTATATTTTTAATTTTTACTTACTTTATTTGTGAGTCCGTTTTATATAATAAAAAGATATGGTGGATGGCTAAAGGAATTATTTATAATGGATAGCTTTCAATATGATAGTAAGTTGCTATAACGAAAAAATATTGCAGATAACTAAAAAAATTATTGGATATAAGAGATTAACTTCAAAAGATAGTTGATTTGCATAGTGAAAAATAAGATAAGTATACAAAAGAATTGTTGGATATAAGATATTAGCTTCAAAAGATAGTTGATTTGCATAATAAAAAAATAAGATAAGTATACAGAAAAATTGTTGGATATAAGATATTAGCTTCAAAAGATAGTTGATTTGCATAATAAAAAAATAAGATAAGTATACAGAAAAATTGTTGGATATAAGATATTAGCTTCAAAAGATAGTTGATTTGCATAATGAAAAAATAAGATAAGTATACAAAGGAATTGTTGGATATAAGATATAAAATTTTTAAAAAATTAATTCACATAATAAAAAAATATAGTATCTAATTAAAAGAATTATTGAATATAATAGGTTAGCTTCAAAAATAAATCGAGTCACTTAATGAAAAAATATTATAGATATACAAGAGAATTATAGGAGACAATAGATAACTTTCAAAAATATAGTAGATTCAAAACTATAATTAAAAAATCCTCTATTTTATCAATTGAATTAAAATCTAAAAGATTATTAAATTCCTATTGTAGACTCATATATTTCAGAATCATATTATATAGTCTGTTCTAAGAAATATTTATACATACTTGTATCCTAATGATACTAACTTAGGATAAATCATTTAGCCTTTTAAGATAACTAAAATATATGTAGCTACGCACCTCAAGAATCTAAAAATAATTGATTTATTTTAAAATGCTACTATTAAATAGATAATTAAAAGGCTAATATGTACCTTCCCTTATAAAAGCATACTTCCTCATGTCTAAGATATGTAAATGTATTAATCGTTCATAGTTTTTTAGTAATCATCACATTATATAAAATATTACTGCTTGTCTCTCATTAGCAGCTTCTTCTATAAACTTTTTAAGTTCAATTAAATTTGCCCAGACATAATCAAAAAACTCTTCTTCATTCTCATCATCCATAACAGGGTAAATATTATTTTCTAACATCTCACTAATATTAAATTTTTCTCTAAACTTCTGCTCTTCCAAACTGTTCATTGCTTCTGATAGCTTCTTTACATCATCAGCAGTAATCAGCATTGCAGGAGGTTCTCCATCAATTTCCATAAATACATTTCCACTCATTACTAGTTTGCTAAATATATTATCATCCTCTCCTCCAAATGGACAACCTGTTAAAGTAAAGTGAATAGCATGCCATGCTTTATCAATACTGATAGTATTATCTTCATCCATATCTCCAAAAACAAGACCTTGTAAGTTGTCTTCTGCTTGTTGTAATTTCAAAACATTTTCTTCACTTATTCTAATATAACATCCTATCATACCCATAATTCTATTCCTCCTAAGTAGTGTTTTTTTTATTTTAACACTAAATTTATATAAAGTAATATATTGTTATAAATTAAATAAAACAAAAATTTATGTAGAACAAAAAAATAAGTGTATCTCAAGTTTTAAATGATACACTTATTTTATATTAAAAATTTATTTTCTAAATATCTGTTTTTAACTAAGTATTTTTATATTCCCTATTTTCATTAAATACTTTCATATTATCTATTTTCATTAAATATTTTCTAACTACTAATTTTCATTGAGCATTGAGTATTATAAATTTAGTTATACCATAAATACACAACTTCTCATATATATTTTAGATGTTTTACTTATTCCTCTATTTTTTCAACTATTTCAAAATCAATTTCTTTAAAGTCTACATTTACACCCTCAACTTTTATCTTAACTAAATCACCTATCTTATATGACTTCTTAGTTCTTTCTCCTACAACACTATAAGAACTCTCATCATAAATATAATAATCATCATTCATATTTGCAAGTCTTATCAATCCTTCTATAGTATTATCTAACTCAACAAATATTCCAAATGAAGTTACACTAGATACAACACCTTCAAACTCTTGACCAACTTTATCCTTCATATAAAGAGCCTTATAGAAATCATGTACATCCCTTTCAGCTAACTCTGCTTTTCTTTCTTTTTCAGATGATTGAACAGATGCATAATCCACTATAGTAGTAAGCTGTTCTTGTCTCTTTCCACTTATCTTATTATTTAAAGATTCTTTTATTATTCTATGAATTTGAAGGTCAGGATATCTTCTTATCGGTGAAGTAAAGTGGCAGTAGAATTTAGCAGCTAATCCAAAATGTCCACTACATTCTGGTGAATACTTGGCTTGTTTTAAAGAACGAAGCATTATAGTACTAATAGCACCTTCCTCTTTTTTGCCCTTTATCTTCTCTATTATGCCTTGTAATGCTTTTGGATGTACTTCTTCTTTATCACCTTTTATTACATATCCAAATGTAGATATAAACTTACTTAATTCTTCCATTTTTTCCAAAGATGGTGTCTCATGTATTCTATACACAAATGGTATCCCCATCCAATAAAAATGTTCTGCAATTGTTTCATTACTTATAAGCATAAATTCTTCTATTATTTTATTAGATATTCTTCTTTCATATGGCTTTATATCTGCAACTTCACCTTTTCCGTTTAGAATTATCTTTGCCTCTGGGAAATTGAAATCTATAGCCCCTCTTTTTTCCCTTCTTGACATAAGAATTCTAGCTAAAACCTCAGCATTCTTAAAGTCATCTGCAACATGTTCAAAAGTCTGTTTAAGTTTTTCATCATCTTTCTCTAATATGTCAGATACTTCTGTATAAGTCATTCTAGCTTTTGAATTTATTATAGATTCACATATCTCATGTTTAACTACATTTCCTTTATGGTCTATTTCCATAAATATAGAAAGAGTTAACTTATCTTCAAATGGATTTAAACTACATACCCCATTTGAAAGAGTCTTTGGCAACATTGGTATTACTTTATCTACTAAATAAACTGATGTAGCTCTTTTTAAAGCTTCTTTATCAAGTTTATTTTTTTCTCTTACATAGTGTGTAACATCAGCTATATGAACCCCTAATTTAAAGTTTTTATTAGGTAGTATTTCTATTGATATAGCATCATCTAAATCTTTTGCGTCATCTCCATCTATAGTAAATATGTTTAAATCTCTTAAATCTCTTCTTCTTTTTAGCTCTTCTTGAGGAATTTCAACAGCTACAGCCTCAGCTTCTTGCAACACTTTCTTTGGAAACTCTTCTGGCAAACCATGTTCTCTTATTATAGAATCTATTTCTACGCCTCTTTCACCTTTTTGACCTAGTATCTCTATAATTTTTCCTTCTGGTTTTCTATCCTCTTGTGGCCATACTGTAATTTCACATACTACTTTATCATTATCTACTGCTCCACTAAAATGTTTTTTAGGTATATATATATCTTTAGTAAATTTCTTGTTATCTGGTGCCACAAATCCAAAAGTTTTGCTTGATTGAAAAGTACCCACTATTCTAGTTATCTCTCTCTTTATAACTTTTACTATTCTTCCTTCAGCTCTCTTTTCTTCAGTCGCAGGCACAACTATTTCTGCCATAACTCTATCATTATGCATAGCTCCATTTATATTGTCACTTGAGATAAATAAATCTTGTGTATACTCAGCATCAGACTCCACAAACCCAAATCCTTTTTTATGTGCTATAAATTTTCCAACAAAATATCCCATTTGATTTGGAGATATTATTTTTCCTTTCTTAGTAAAACTTATATAACCATCTTCTTCTAATTCATTTAAAAAATTATAAAACATTGGCATTTCTGATGAATGTATATCAAAAATTTCTGCTAATTCTTCTTTTTTTAGAGGATTATATGCACTTTCATTTATTAATCCTAGCAAACTCTCTTTAAGTCCTGGTATCATTTTTCCCTCCTATTTTAATCTTTCATTATATTATTGTTTATATTACATTACCCTTTATATTCCTTAGAACAAAACTTTTTTATTAATTACATATGACTTTTTATTATTCCTACAAGTTAAATTACTTATTTATATTTTAGTATTATTATAAATTGTAAAGTAATAACTTAAAACACTATTATGATGATTCTTTAAGAATAAATTATCTGTATAAATGTCATTATGATTGTTTAAATTACTATTTATCATCTACTTTATCACCTAATTATACACTATCATATAGGATTGGTAAAATATTCATCTCATATAAGTATTACTATATAATAATTTATTCTATTAGTATACTCAAATCATGTAAAATTTATATAACTCAATTAATTTTTTAAACACAACTTCATAATATAAAACTCTTAATAAAAGTAAATTTATATGTTAAATTAGGTTGATTTTTTATTATTTTTTATTTATGCTAGTACTAAAGACTTGCAAACGTTTTTTGACAAGTCTTTATTTTATCTAAACTAAACAAACTTTTTTTTACAAATAAATACATGAAATTTAAACTAATCTACTTATTGGAGGAGATAAAATTGGAAGAAGTAATTGCAAAAATTATTACTATAGAAAATGGCTTTAAAGAAATTGAAACTATAGCTAAAAAGATTGTAAAAAATAATGAATCAAAAAAATGTTATTATCTGTCAATCTACTTATATAGATCAGAATACTATCAAGTAAGAGAATTGGCAGTGTTTATACTTGGCTTTATATCAATAACTATTTCTGAAGCTTTGTTATTTTTAAAAGATAATGTGAGTAAAGATGAAAACTGGAGAGTACAAGAAATACTAGCTAAATCATTTGATTATTATTGTAGCCAAGTAGGATATGAAAAAGCGCTTCCTGTGATAAAAGAATGGATTAATTCTGACAGTTCAAACATAAAAAGAGCTGTCACAGAAGGGCTTAGGATTTGGACCAATCGAGATTATTTTAAATCTAATCCTGATGCCGCTATATCTATACTTTCTAGTTTGAAAGATAATGATAGTGAATACTTAAGAAAATCGGTTGGTAATGCTCTTAAAGATATAAGTAAAAAATATCCCGATTTAATAAAAAAAGAATTAGATTCATGGGATATCTCAAATAAAAAAGTTGAGTTTGTATATAAGCTTGCTTCAAAACGTATATTAGCAAAATAAATTGGAGGTGACCTTATTTGAAACTTCGTGATGAATATACTTGCCCCTTAGAGTTAACACATGATATGATAAAAGGCAAATGGAAATCTATTATATTATGGAGATTACGTATGGGACCTACTTCCTTATCAAAACTTGAGAAAGAGATTAATGGTATTAATCAAAAAATGTTGCTTGAACAACTTAAAGAATTAATCGAGTTTGGTCTTGTAGATAAAAAGACATATGATGGTTACCCACTTAAGGTTGAATATTCACTTACACCTATTAGAGGAAAACAGATGTTAGATGCTTTAGCTATAATGCAAGATATAGGAATTAACTTTATGCTTGATAATGGGATGGAAGCTGTCCTTAAGGAAAAGGGTATTTTGAAATAAATAGATACACACAAAAAAGTAAGTAATTTACCATTATTTTCAATTAGTATATAATTAAATTATAGAAATATTCTATTAATTTATTATATATTTAGGAGGTAAATTATTATGAAAGTAACTAGTACTGGTATAGTAAATGGTGTTATAGAAGATAAATATGGAAAAAGAGGAACTCAATTCAATGAAGGTGGTATGCCTACATACTCATTACCTCTAAAGTTTGAAGATGCTCCAAAGAATACAGTATCCTTTGCTATATTTTTAGAAGACAAAGACTCTGTCCCTGTATGTGGATTCGCGTGGATACATTGGTTAGCTATAAATATAACAAGAGATGAGTTAAAGGAAAATGAAAGTATAACAGCTACTGATTTTGTTCAAGGAACTACTAGCTGGCATGGTAAACTAGGAGGTCTTGATAGATTAGAAGCCAGTGTATATGGTGGTATGGCACCTCCAGACAGACCTCATGTTTATGAGATACATGTATTTGCACTTGATACTATTCTTGACCTTGAAAAAGGATTCTATATGAATGAGTTTTTCAAAGCTATTGATGGACATGTTTTAGAGACAGTTACATTAAAAGGAAGTTATTCTAATTAATTAGATTACTATAGCTAATCATTAATTAAATGCCTACATTTGATTAATGATTAGCTTAATTGTTATTAGAATATTTTTTATATTTTAATTAATAGATTACATTAAATTCTACAATTTGCATAAAATTCAACACTCTACATGAAATTCAATAATCAATATAAAATTAGACAATCAATATAAATTGTATTAGTTTATACAATGAAACAAATTTATGTTAAGTTTATCAATTTATAAAATTTTAAGGAGTTGTTATGATAAAGAAAATAGACCATGTAGTAATTACTACTAATAATATAGAAAATTGTATCAGATTTTACACCAAACTTGGTTTTACATTTAAGAAAATGAATAAAAGGTATGAACTTTATGCTGGAGATTTTAAGATAAATGTCCATATAAAAGGTCATGAACTTTCACCACATAGCAAAAATATACAAACAGGTAGTGCTGATTTATGTTTTGAAATAAATGAGAATATTGATGAGACAAAAAAATACTTAGAACAAAATGATATTCAAGTTGAACAAGGAATTGTAGAACGTACAGGAGTCTTAGGTAAAATGAAATCCATTTATTTAAGAGACCCTGATGGAAATTTAATTGAATTGTCGAGTTATGGAGAATAGACTTTGGAAAATTTAATTCTATCAGTAAATGTTGTCCTTCCTTTGTTTCTCACAATGTCACTTGGATATGTTCTAAAAAAATTAGGTTTATTTGATGAACATACCTTAAATAAAATGAATAATATTTGTTTCAAATCTTTCTTGCCATTATTATTATTTTTTAACATATATAACACGGATTTAAATGGCTCTCTTAATTTTAGACTTATGGTTGTGGCTGTTATAATCATTTTTTCAACCTTCTTAATCCTAGTTTTTATTATCCCTAAAATTGAAAAAGATAATAAATCAAGAGGTGCATTAATACAAGGTATATTCCGTAGCAATTTCGTTATATTTGGTATACCTGTAACAATTTCACTATTTGGAGATAAGAGCATTGGAGTCACATCTTTATTAATTGCAGTCATTGTACCTATGTTTAACGTATTGTCTGTTATAATACTTGAAATTTTTAGAGGTGGTAAAGTAAATATAAAACATATGATTAAAGGTATTATAACAAATCCACTTATAATAGCTTCTGCAATAGGTCTTATCATGTTAATTTTAGATATCAATATTCCTACATTTTTACATAAGACAATTGGAGATATATCCAAAATTGCAACACCTTTATCTCTTATAATCCTCGGAGGCTCTTTTAGTTTTTCTTCTATAAAGGGACATATAAGACCTATTATATTTGGGGTATGTGGAAGACTTATACTTGTACCTACTATATTCTTGCCAATTAGTATTCTTCTTGGATTTAGAAATGTAGAATTAGCCTCACTTATGATAATGTTATCTGCTCCAACTGCAGTTTCTTCATTTACAATGGCACAGCAGATGGATTCTGATAGTGAACTAGCTGGTCAAATTGTAGTGTTTACCTCTGCATTCTCTATAATTACAGTATTTTTAATAATATTTATTTTAAAACAAAATAATCTTATTTAAACTAATCCTATCTAAATATTTGGATTTACTTATTAAATGTTCAAATTTGCTTATATGATATTTTATAGTTATATGCTTTTACTTCTACATCATGTTTACGATATAAACCTTATTGAAGATTATTTTATAAAATATTATGAAAGTGTTATTTATATTTACAAAATATTAGCTATACTATAAAACTTAATGGAGATGATTTTATGAAACCTTGTGAAAATACTGCTGCTATTTGTGGCTTATTTTGTGGCACTTGTCCTGAATACCCTAAAAACTGTCATGGTTGTCTCTCAGATAATGTCAACGTTGAATGTTCAACTTGTGACCACGGATTTAGAGATTGTTCAGAATTAAATAATGTTACACGATGTTATGAATGTGATAAATTCCCTTGTGATAGATTACACGATTTTAAAAACAAACATATTGTTAATGGAATTTGCCATCATAAAAATGTTATTAATAATCTACAGTATATGAAGGAAAATAGTGTTCCCAAGTGGATTGAAAAACAAATCACTGAAAATACTTGTCCAAATTGTAATAAACTAATTGTCTGGTTTGATAAAGATACACATAAATGTAAATAATTAAAATACCTAACTTAATCTTTAAAATAAAAACAGGACTAACAATATAAAATTATTAGTCCTGTTCTTATTTTTTTACTTTACGTACTTTCATTAAAAACTAAATTTAATTTTTAAATATTTTCCAAATGCACTAATTAAATAATGGCCAGTTATTCAACAATATCATTACTTCTTAACTATAAGTAATGCCAATGCATTTATAAAAAATAATACTGCTGTTATCTTTGTAACTCTAGCAAGAAATGCTTGTTTACCTTTTGGTTTAAAGTAAGCTTGACTTCCTTCTCCACCAAACTCTGAAGGCAAAGCATTCTTTGAATCTTGAGGCATTATGCTAATTACTAGTAAAATCCCTAGTACTACTTGCACACCCATTAAAATGTTGCTCATTATTGCCCCTCCTATCTATTTATTACTTAAATTTCATTACTCTTTAGTGTATCACAATAACATAGCCATTTCAAGACCATTATGTTATAAATCATCTACAAAAATAATACGCAATTACCATATCTTTTTTGAATAACGTACTTCTAATAATTTTTTCCCAATATGTATCTCTTTCTCAAAATCATCACAAGTAAAACCACTTTTTTTATAGAAATTTATAGCTCTAGTATTGTCTTTTAGAACCCATATCGTTATATGTGAATATCCTAAATTACTTAATCTATCAATACAAAATTGTAATCCCTTTTTTGTCACAGATGTTCCCCAAAAATCCGGATGGAAATATATAGAATATACTTCTCCAACACATTTTGGAGCATTATCCTCATGACTTCTATTTAATGAAGCAAAGCCAGCAGGTATACCATCTACTTTAAAAAGATAATACTCCTCTTCAGATTTTGGAATAACACTTTGAAAAACTTCTGCTCTTTTTTCAGAAGTGAATTCATCTATTATATTATCTGGAATAATTCCTTTATATGCTTTTCTCCATGAACAAGAATGTATAAGACCCATTTCTGTAGCATTCTCACTTGTAGCTCGTATAATCTCTAAATTCATAAAAACACCATCCTATTGACAAATTAATACGATTATCGTACTATATTAGTACGATAATCGTATCATATATGGAGGTAAAAGTCAATGAATCCTGTAAAAGAGCTAAGCAACCTGTGGCATATTGTTAGTATGCAGATGAAAACAGAAATGTGTAGTGGTAAATATCCTACTATTCATGGTATTTCTTTAGTAGAATTAAGCATTTTAGAAATAGTTGAACAGTATCCAAATAGTATGATGAAAGAAATTAGTAAAATTTTAGAATTGCCAAAAAGTACATTAACAAGTGCTGTAAAACGTCTTGAATTAAAAAAATTTATTAAAAAAAATCCCTGTATTAAAGATAAAAGAGGGTATAACTTAGTTTTAACTGAATTAGGTTTAAAAGCTCAAAAAGAACATAGAGATGTAGAAATAATTGTATTTAGAAATCTCTTACATCAATTAGATAAAGATGAAATAGAAACTTTTATTCGTATCTTTTCTAAAGCTGTGAATAAAAGTAAGAAATAAAGTATAAAAAAGGATAAGTGAATTGAAAAATCAACTATCACTTATCCTTTATAAGATAAAGTTTAATCTTTTATATTATCTTTTTAATCTTTAATAACTATTTTTTTAAATTATAGAAAGATTTTAATCCACAGTATCTAGCTTGCTCTCCAACCATTTCTTCTATTCTTAATAATTGGTTGTACTTAGCAACTCTATCAGTTCTTGATGGAGCACCAGTTTTTATTTGACCAGCGTTTACTGCAACAGCTAAATCTGCTATAGTAGAATCTTCAGTTTCTCCTGATCTATGAGATATAACAGCAGTATATCCTGCTCTCTTAGCCATTTCTATAGCATCTAAAGTTTCAGTTATTGTACCTATTTGGTTAACTTTAACTAATATAGAGTTAGCTACTCCATTTTCAATTCCTTTTTCTAATCTCTCTGTATTAGTAACAAATAAGTCGTCACCAACTAATTGTAATTTGTTTCCTAATTTTTCAGTTAATAACTTCCATCCATCCCAATCTTCTTCATCTAAACCATCTTCTATAGTTATTATTGGGAAGTTGTTTGACCAATCTTCATATAAAGCAACCATTTCAGCAGCAGTTAACTCTTTTCCTTCTCCTGCTAAAACATATTTTTTAGTATCTTTGTTGTACATTTCTGTAGCAGCAACGTCAAGTCCTAACATAACATCTTCACCTGGCTTATATCCAGCTTTTGCTATAGCTTCAACTATTAATTCTAAAGCTTCTCTGTTTGAACCTAAGTTTGGAGCAAATCCACCTTCGTCACCAACACCACAAGCTAATCCTTTTTCACCTAAAACTTTCTTTAATGAATGGAATACTTCTGCACCCATTCTTAAACCTTCTTTAAAGCAACAAGCACCTACTGGTAATATCATGAATTCTTGAACATCAACGTTATTATCAGCATGCTCTCCACCGTTTAATATGTTCATCATTGGAACAGGTAATTGTTTAGCATTTACTCCACCTAAATATTGGAATAATGGAAGACCTATTTCATCAGCAGCTGCTCTAGCTACTGCCATTGAAACACCTAAGATAGCATTAGCTCCTAATTTACCTTTGTTTGGAGTTCCATCTAATTCTATCATGATTGCATCTATCGCTGGTTGGTCAAATGCATCCATTCCTTCTATTTCTGGTGCTATTATTTCATTTACGTTAGCAACAGCTATTTCTACACCTTTTCCTAAGTATCTATCTTTATCTCCATCTCTTAATTCAACAGCTTCAAAAGCTCCTGTAGATGCTCCTGATGGTACTATTGCTCTTCCCATTGCTCCATCTTCTAATACTACTTCAACTTCTACAGTTGGATTTCCTCTTGAGTCTAATACTTCTCTAGCATATACTAATTCAATAACTGACATTTGTATATCTCCCTTCGATTTTCTATTAGTTAAATTTTCATTTGCTGTAAACATCTGTTTACTATTTTAATCTACTTTTTATATTATAGTACATAAAGCTCTTTTTGAAAATTAGGTACAAATTTATTTGATGGGTAAATTTGTAAAAGTCTCTATTTTAATTTTATTTTTTTATATTCTAATTTATATAAGTAAAAAACCTGCCCAAAACTCAAAACTAATCTTCAATACACAAATCTTAGTAATAGATTTAAAACGTTAAACATAAAATATACAACTAATGATTCTAAAGTTTTTGCTTTTATAATATATATTAATTATTATTATTTACTATCTTGAGATAAGTGAATGACCAGTCATTTCTTCTGGTTTTTCTAACTTCATCATATCTAAAACAGTTGGTGCTATATCGGACAATCTTCCTCCATCCAATAACTTTGCACTTTCAAATTCTTGACCAACTACAATAAATGGTACTGGATTAATAGAATGAGCTGTTACAGTCTTTCCTGTTTCTGGGTCTAACATATATTCAACATTTCCATGGTCGGCAGTTATTATTGCACTTCCACCTAATTCTACTATTTTATCTATTAATTTTCCTACACAAGTGTCCACAGTCTCAACAGCTATTATAGCAGCTTCTACATTTCCTGTGTGACCCACCATATCAGGGTTTGCAAAGTTTAACACTATAAAGTCAAACTTATCTTCTCCTAATTTCTCCAAAGCTTTATCTGTCAATTCATATGCTGACATTTCTGGTTGTAAATCATAAGTTGCAACCTTTGGAGAAGGTATCAATAATCTTTCTTCACCTTTATTTGGTTCTTCTACTCCACCATTGAAGAAGAAAGTTACATGTGCATATTTTTCAGTTTCAGCAGCTCTAAGTTGAGTCTTTCCATTGTTAGCTAGATACTCACCTAGAGTATTAGTTAAAGATTGAGGCCCAAATGCTATATGCACGTTTTTTATAGTTATATCATACTCTGTTAAGCACACAAAGAAGTTTTTAATATCTTCTCTTTTAAACCCATCAAACTCTTCACAAACTAGAGCTCTAGTTATTTGTCTAGCTCTATCTGGTCTAAAGTTAAAGAATATAATTGAATCATTTTCCTTTATACTTCCAACTGCCTTATCATCTTTCATAATAACTGTTGGCATTATAAACTCATCATTTTTTCCATTGTCATAAGAGTTTTGAATAGCTTCCTCAATAGAAGTTGCTTTTTCACCAATACCTCTAACCATAGCATTGTATGCAAGCTCTACTCTTTCCCATCTCTTATCTCTATCCATAGCATAATATCTACCAGAAACTGTAGCAAATTCTCCTACTCCAATTTCATCCATACTAGCTTGTACTTCTTTAGCATATTCAAGTGCACTTTGAGGGTCAGTATCTCTACCATCAGTAAATGCATGAACATACACCTTTTTTATATCTTTATCTTTTGCCATTTTGATTATAGCTTTAAGATGGTCTATATGTGAATGTACTCCTCCATCAGACAAAAGTCCCATTACATGAAGAGAATTTTCCTTTGCATTATCCATAGCTTCACATAAAACTTCATTATTAAAAAAGTCACCATCTTTTATAGATTTTGTTATTCTAGTTAAATCTTGATATACAATTCTACCTGCACCTATATTAGTATGACCAACTTCTGAATTTCCCATTTGACCATCAGGTAAACCAACATCAAGACCACTGGCATTTATCAATGTGTTTGGATACTCTTTCATTATTTTATCTAAGTTAGGAGTTTTGGACTTAGCAATTGCATTTCCATTAACATCCTTATTGTATCCAAACCCGTCCATAATAATTAAAGCAACTGGTTTTTTCATCATTTCACTCCTTAGAAATTAACAAGGTCTAGGTAGTCATTACTAGCTAAACTAGCTCCACCTACTAAAGCTCCATCTATATCACTTTGACCCATTATTTCAGCTACATTTGAAGGTTTAACACTTCCACCGTATTGTATTCTAACTTCATTAGCTAATTCTCCATATAATCCTTTTATAACTTCTCTTATATATGATATAACATCATTAGCATCTTCAGCAGTTGCAGTTTTACCAGTTCCAATAGCCCAAATTGGCTCATATGCAACAACTACTTTTGCTAAATCATCTTTAAGAACATTTTCTAAAGCTTTTTCAACTTGAACTTTACAAACATCTTTAGTTTTTCCAGCTTCTCTTTGCTCTAAAGTTTCTCCAACACATAGTATTGGGTCTATTTCTACTTCTAAAGCTTTTAAAACTTTTTTATTTACAGTTTCATCAGTTTCATTGAAGTATTGTCTTCTTTCTGAATGTCCTATTACAACATAGTCCATATCTATTTCTTTTAACATAAGAGGTGAAACTTCTCCTGTAAATGCTCCCTTTTCTTCAAAGTGCATATTTTGAGCACCTATCTTTATATTTGTACCCTTAGTAGCTTCTTTTAAATCCTTTAATAAAGTAAATGGCGCACATATAACAGCCTCTACTTTATCAGAGTTCACTTTATCTTTAACTTCATTTACAAATTCTAAAGCTTCTTTTATTGTTTTATGCATTTTCCAGTTTCCTGCAATTATAGGTTTTCTCATTTTACAATCTCCTCTATATATTAGTTTATTTATTATCTAATGCTGCAATACCTGGTAATTCTTTACCTTCTAAGAATTCTAGTGATGCTCCTCCACCTGTTGATACGTGAGTCATTTTATCACCAAATCCTAATTGATTAACTGCTGCTGCACTATCTCCACCACCAATTACAGTAGTTGCATCAGTTAATTCTGCCATAGCCTTAGCTACTGATAATGTTCCATTTGCAAAGTTCTCAAATTCAAACACTCCCATTGGTCCATTCCATACTACAGTTTTTGATTCTTTTATAGTTTTTACGAAGTTTGCTATAGTCTTAGGTCCCATATCTAATCCCATATAATCTTCTTTTACATTAGCATCTTCTGTTACTATTGGAGTTGCATCTGGTGCAAAATGGTCTGCCATAACAACATCTACTGGTAATAGTAAATTAACACCTTTATTTTTAGCTTTCTCCATCATTTCTTTTGCATATTCTACCTTATCTATTTCAAGTAGAGATGTTCCTACTTCATAACCTTGAGCTTTTAAGAATGTATAAGCCATTCCTCCACCTATTATTAGGTTGTCGACTTTTTCTAATAATTCGTTTATAACAGCTAATTTATCAGAAACTTTAGCTCCTCCAAGTATAGCAGTAAATGGTCTTACTGGATTTGCAACAGCTTCTCCTAAGAATTTTAATTCTTTTTGAATTAAGTATCCACAAACTCTCTCTTGTAAAAATTCTCCCGCTCCAACTGTTGAACAATGTGCTCTATGAGCAGTTCCAAACGCATCATTTACAAATATTTCAGCAAGTGAAGCCAATTCTTTAGAGTAGTTTTCTTCGTTTTTAGTTTCTTCTTTTCTATATCTAGTATTCTCTAATAATACTACATCTCCGTTTTCCATATTCTCAGTAGCTTTTTTGGCATTTTCTCCTACAACATTATCGTCCGCTGCAAATACCACTTCTTTACCTAACATTTCAGATAATCTCTTTGCAACTGGTGCTAAAGATAATTCTGGTTTTGCTTCTCCCTTTGGTTTTCCTAAATGAGAGCATAATATAACTTTTGCTCCTTTAGAAATCAAATATTGAATCGTTGGTAAAGCTCCGTTCAATCTATTTTCATCAGTAATTACACCATCTTGTAATGGCACATTAAAGTCACATCTCACTAATACTTTTTTTCCGCACACATCAATATCTTCTATAGTTTTTTTGTTAAGCATTGACATAAATATCTCTCCTTTTAATAAAGTAATTTTTTATTGCCAAGTATAATATAGTACATACTTTTACCCTATTAAATATATCATATTATCATATTTTTATATATAGTATGTAACATTATTTAGGTGTATTTTATATATTTTTTCTTAAAAAAAGTCCTGAGTCCGTAGTATTAAACTACAAACTCGGACTTTGTCAATCTACTTTTCTATTTTCTCAAAGCTGACTATTTTGCTAATTGTGCAAAGTATCCTAAAGTTCTTATTAATTGAGAAGTATAAGACATTTCATTATCATACCAAGAAACAACTTTAACTAATTGCTTTCCATCTACTTCCATAACTTTTGTTTGAGTAGCGTCAAATAATGAACCGTAGCTTATTCCGATTATGTCAGAAGATACTAACATTTCTTCAGTGTATCCGAAAGATTCGTTTGAAGCTTCTTTCATAGCTGCATTTATTTCTTCAACTGTAACATTTTTTCCTAATGTACAAATTAATTCAGTTATTGAACCAGTTACAACTGGTACTCTTTGTGCTGCACCATCTAATTTTCCTTTTAATGAAGGTATTACTAGACCGATTGCTTTTGCAGCTCCTGTAGTGTTTGGAACTATATTTCCAGCAGCAGCTCTAGCTCTTCTTAAATCACCTTTTGGATGAGGACCATCTAAAGTGTTTTGGTCATTAGTGTATGCATGTATAGTAGTCATTAATCCTTTTTCTATACCGTATTTGTCGTTTAACACTTTAGCCATTGGAGCTAAACAGTTAGTTGTACAAGAAGCTCCTGATATAACTGTTTCAGAACCGTCTAATATGTCACTGTTTGTATTGAATACTATTGTTTTTAAATCTCCAGTAGCTGGTGCAGATATAACAACTTTTTTAGCTCCTGCTTGTATATGAGCTTCAGCTTTATCTTTAGATGTAAAGAATCCTGTACATTCTAATACTATATCTACTCCTAGTTCAGCCCATGGTAGGTCAGCAGGATTTCTTTCTGCTGTTACTTTTATTTCTTTTCCGTTTACTACAAAAGCACCTTCTTTAACTTCTATCTCTCCATTAAATCTTCCTTGAGCTGTATCATATTTAAATAAATGAGCTAACATTTTAGCGTCTGTTAAGTCGTTTATCGCAACAACTTCGAACATATCTTGTTGCTCCATCATTTTTCTTAATGCTAATCTTCCTATTCTTCCAAATCCATTTATAGCTACTTTAACCATTTTCGCTACCTCCTATAAAGTAAATGTATGTTTTCTAGCTCTATGCTAGGTCTTGACTTTTATAATAATGACAATATCTTATAAGCACTTTCTTCATCTGTTACAAGAACCATGTTTTTATGCATATTTGATATGGCTAATAAGGCTTCTACTTTTTCAGTACCTGCAAAGATTGCAATAGTTTCTTTTACTTGTTTAACTGTCTCTAAATCAATTCCAACAGTGTTCAATTTATAAACTATTTCTCCATCTTTGTTAAAATAATATCCAAATGCTTCTCCAACCGCATTTTTAGATAATATCTCATCGACCTTATCCTCTGGAAGTTTTCTTCTCTTTGCCATGACATCTGCTCTACCTATGCTAAAAACTAAAATGTCGGTTCTTTTAATATACTCTAAAGTTGTCTTAATCTCTGGCACTTGGCTAAGAGTTTTCATTGCACTTTCGTCCAACTCATCTGGTATATGTAAAAGTTTGCAATTAGAATGTAACTTCTTACTTACTGAAGCAACTATATTATTAGATTGCATCTCTACATCAGTTCCCATACTTCCTCTAGCTGGTACTATTGTAGAGTTTGGGTATCTCTTATCAGTTTTAATAACGTTTGAAAACTCCAACATAGTGCTTCCACCAGTTATTGAAACAATGTCTCCATCTTTTAAGATGTTTAAGAAATACTCACATCCATATCGAGTTACATCTTTTAGTAAACTTCCATTTTCATCACAGCTTCCAGGAACTAGTATTACCTTTTTTATTCCAAGCTTTTCTCTAACTCTATCTTGTAACTTAGACAATCCCATGATATCACTCATGATGTCTTTAAGTTTGTCTAACAAATCTGAACCTTCTTTAGTGATGGTCATTCCAGATACAGCCACATCTATAAGCCCTTGCTCTTTTAAAAACTCTGTCTCTGACCTAATTATTCTTTCACTAATTTCTAATATATTTGATAAGGTTCTTCTACCTATTGGCTCGCTTAAAGATATTTGTCTTAAAATAGAGTATCTTCTTTCCATAAGTTCAATTGCCTGTGGAATTAATTTCTTTTGAATTTCTAATAAGTTCTTCATAACATACTCCTTATTACTTTCCTTTCGGGACTTTTTTCGTCCCTAGTGTTTATTTAAGTCCCACAAGATATTTTTATTTTATAGGATTTGCGTATAGATTTCAATAGTTTTTCAAAAACTTTTTTATTTTTTTGTTTTGTAGAACATTTCTCCACCATTTTCAAAGTACAGTATTTTTTCTTTTTATATAATGTTTTTTATATATGTTTTTATATTTTTATATTATTTATACTCTATGTGTTTTTCCTTTTGTAATTATTAAATTTAATAATAATATTTTATTTATACCAGCATTCTTCTTCTAATATCTAATCATTCTTTCCAAACTTTTATATAATTATGTTTTCTATTTTTTAGTATTTTATTTCATAACATTTTTAGCCTAATTTTCATTCCCCTTTTAATTAGCCTTTTCCCCTTGTTATGCAGATATTTGTCTTTTACTTATTAGTATTCTTTTCTCTTACTTGAAGATAAAATTCCTAATTCTTCACGATATTTGGCAACTGTTCTTCTTGCAACATTGATTCCTTTTTCTTTTAATAGCTTAGATATATGGTCATCACTCAAAGGTTTCTTTTTATTTTCGTCTTTTATTGTTTCCTTTATAATTTTTTTTATGCTTGTACTAGATGCCATTTCATTATTCTCAGTCTCGATGGCACTACTAAAGAAATATCTAAATTCATATACACCAAAAGGTGTCAGCATATATTTACCATTTACACCTCTACTTATAGTAGATTCATGAAATTCTAATTTTTCTGCTATGTCTTTCATTTTTAAAGGTTTTATATATTTTGTACCCTTTCTCAAAAATTCTTCTTGAGCTTTTACTATTTCTTCTGCAATCTTAAGTACGGTAGTTTTCCTACTCTCTATATTTTTCATAAGCCCTGTTGCTGAATTTAGTCTTTCTTTTATAAATTCTTTTGCACTTTCATCAGACTGTGAATTTTTTAATATGTCTTTATAATAACTATTGATTCTTATCTGATAAGAATCTTTCTCATTTAAATATACAATAAATTCATCATCAATTTTTTCTACAGTTACGTCTGGTTGAATGTACACACTTTTTTCTACTGAGCAAGTTCTTCCTGGTTTTGGGTCTAATGTTTTAATTATATTTATTAGTTCAACACACTTTTGTAGTGACATATTGTATTTTTTACTTATCTCTTTGTATTTATTATTTGCAATCAAATTTAAGTCTTTTGTAACGATTTCCTCTAAAATTTCATTATATATTCCTAAACTTGCCATTTGAATCATCAGACATTCTGAAAGACTTCTTGCTCCTACCCCACTAGGTTCCAACTGCTGAACACTAATCAAACATTTTTCAAAAAGTTCCTCATCTATCTTTAAAGTATCAACAATTACTTTTTCCTCAGTTCTTAAATATCCATCTTCATCTAAACTGTCAATTATATACTCACAGACTTCCAATTCTTTATCTGTCAGTTTATATAAACTTATCTGAAATTTTAAATCCTCATATAAATTTGACGAATATTTAACTAAATTTTCTAGATTAACTTCATTATCGGGATTATAACTTATCTCTGTTCTATCTAAACGTCTTGACTTATCCATGTCCTTTATATATTCTTCCCAATTTATTTCCCCACTTTTTTCAACTTCAACTAATGGGTTATTCTCTGCTTCTCTTTTAATCTCTTCTTCTAATTCTAACTTACTCATATTTAATATTGATAATGATTGCTTGAGTTGTGTAGTCATTATTAGCTTCTGAGACTGAGTTAATTCTAGACTATTATTAAAATTCATTCTGCTCACCTCTCAATTTTATTAAACTTATTTTATAAAAGAAAAACCCTCCTGTATATGTATATTCTATCATTTAAAATATACCTTATGCAAAAGGGTTTTTTTTATTTACAATTTCATCTATTTTTTTATTTAATATTTCTTTTTTTTGTTACTTTTTTTTGCTATATGGAGTATTTTGTAGTGGTAGTTCAGTTCTAAACTCTTTATCAAATACATAATAGGCATTTTGTACTGCTGGTGCAGTAGGAACTGTACAAATTTCTCCTACGCCTTTTGCTCCATAAGCCAGTAAATCTTTGTTCTTTTCAACTATTACAGCTTGTATTTCTGGTATCTCTGTAGATTTAAATAAACCTAATGTACCAAATTTAGCTGTAGGTACAGAATTAACTACTGGGTAATCTTCAGTTAGAGCGTATCCAAGACCCATAACTACTCCACCTTCTATTTGCCCTTCTAAACTGATTGGATTTATAGCTCTTCCAACATCATGCGCTGCTACTACTTTTTCCAATTTTCCATTTTCATCCAACATTACAACTTGTGTTGCATATCCATAAGCAACATGGCTTACTGGATTTTCTTTGTCACAACCCATTTTGTCTGTAGCACTTGCATATTCGCCGTAAAACTCTTCACCATCTAGCTCATGTAAAGTTTTACCAGAGCCTAAAACTTCTTTTAATTTATTTGATGCAACTTTAGTAGCTTCTCCTGTAAATACTGTCTGTCTTGAAGCTGTAGTGTTACCAGAATCTGGTGTAAGATGAGTATCTGGAACTTCATGTACTATACTTTCAGGTGGTAAACCAGTAGCCTCACAAACTACTTGAGTCATAACAGTACCAAGACCTTGACCTATACAAGAAGCACTTGTTCTTATATGAACTTTTCCATCTTTTATTACTAATCTGCATCTTCCGACATCAGGTATACCAACTCCAACTCCACTATTCTTCATTGCACAAGCTATACCTGCACGTGGGTGCTTCTCATACTCTTCTTTCACAGCTTCTAGCGTTTCTGCCATTGCTGTTCCTTCATCTGCAAATTGACCATTTGGTAAAACTTGACCAGGTCTTATTGCATTTTTATATCTTATTTCCCAAGGTGATATACCTGCCATCTCAGCAAGTAAATTTAGGTTACATTCTGTTGCAAAACAACTCTGTGTAACTCCAAAACCTCTAAATGCTCCACCAGGAGGATTATTAGTATATACTGCTGTTCCTGTTATATCAATGTCTTGATAATTATATGGTCCTGCTGCATGAGTACACAATCTTTGTAGTACTGGACCTCCAAGAGATGCATATGCACCTGTATCAGATATTATAGTTGCTTTCATCCCTGTTAAATATCCATTTTCATCACATGCTGTCGTAAATTCCATTTCTGTGGCATGTCGTTTTGGATGAACAATAATACTTTCTTTTCTTGTTAACTGTACCTTTACAAATCTTTTCGTATGATAAGCAAGTAAGGCTGCATGGTGTTGAACGCTCATATCTTCTTTTCCACCAAATCCTCCACCTACCATTTTATTTATCACTCTTACTTTTTCATGTGGTAACCCTAACATGTCTGCACATTCATGCTGAGTAGCAAATACTCCTTGGTCTGTTGAATAGATTATTACTCCATCTTCTTCATAAGGACCAGCTACTGCACACTCAGGCTCTAAAAATGCATGTTCTGTAGCAGGTGTAGTATATCTTTTAGTTACAACATATTTTGAATTTTCTATCTTTTCTTCAGCGTTTCCTCTTACTAAATGTTCCTTAACAAGTACATTACCTGTCTCATGTATCTTTGGAGCATCTTCTCTAAGAGCATCTGCTGTAGTACTTAATGGTGTTAATTCTTCGTAATCTATCTTAACTAGCTTTTTTGCTTCTTCTAATGCTTCTCTAGTTTCTGCTGCTACTAGGACTATTCCATCACCTAAATATCTAGTTATTTCACCTTCTGGTATTAAGGTGTCCCAATCCTTCTTTAAGTGACCTACTTTTATAGTTCCTGGAATGTCTTTAGCTGTTAACACTGCAACAACTCCTGGATATGCTTTTGCTTCTTCTATATCTATTTTTTTAACTAAAGCTCTAGGATATTTTGCTCTAACTGCTGAACCATAAATCATACCCTCAATTCTCATATCATCTACATATTCAGAGTATCCAAGTGCTTTACCTACTGCATCAACTCTAGGAAGATTTTCACCTACTAGACCTTTACAATTTACCTTTGGTACATCTATATCTTCTCTAAAAATCTTTGCTGATAAATCAACAGCTTTAATTATTTTCACATACCCTGTACATCTACATATATTACCTTTTAAAGCTTTCTTTATATCATCTTCAGTAGGATTATTATTAACGTCTATGAGTGCTTTTGAACTAATTACCATACCTGGAATGCAAAATCCACATTGTACAGCTCCTTGGCTAGCAAAAGAATATGCAAAAACATCTCTTTCTCTTTCTGATAATCCCTCTATAGTTGTTATGTTTTTTCCAGCTAATTTATCAGTTTTAAATACACATGCTTTAGTTGCTTTACCATCTATTATAACCATACATGTTCCACAAGCACCTTCTGAACATCCATTTTTAACTGAAGTTATATTCATATCTTCTCTAAGGAAGTCTAAAAGTTTTTTGCCTTCTTTTGCAACAACTTTCTTTCCATTTAATATAAATTCTACCATTCTCTAGCCCCCTTTGTTAGACGCCTCTTTATATATCTCCCACTTGGAGTATTACAGATTAACTCTCCCTCTCTAACTACTTCTTTTCCTCTTAAATAAACATGTTCTATTTGACAATCCACTTCATACCCTTCATAAGGTGTATAATCTACATTTTGCAATTGTTTCTTTGCTTCTATTTTAAATTTTTTGTTTGGATTTAAGACTAGTATATCTGCATCACTACCTATTTCTATAGTTCCTTTATTAGGATACATTCCAAATAACTTTGCTGCATTAGTTGATGTTACTTCTACCATTTTGTTAATAGATATTTTGTTTTTACATACTCCATATGTGTATAAAAGACTCATCCTATGCTCTACACCTGGAGAACCATTTGGTATTTTGCTGAAATCGTTTATTCCAAACTCTTTTTGTCCCCTATAATTAAAAGAACAATGGTCTGTTCCTATAGTATCTATTTGATTATCTGAAATAGCATTCCATAATATTTCATTATTTTCTTTATTTCTTAAAGGTGGTGACATAACATATTTAGCACTTTCAAACCCATCTAAATCATACAATTTATCATTTAATAGAAGGTACTGAGGACAAGTTTCAACTATTACATCCACACCTCTTTGCTTAGCTTTTAAGACTTCATCCAAGGATTCTTTGCAACTTAGATGAACTACATACACCTTAGAATTTGCAACTTCAGCTATCTTCATAAGCCTTGAAGTAGCTTCTGCCTCAAGTATAGCTGGTCTAGTTAATTGATGATATTTTGGAGACAAATTATTTTCTGCCCTTGCTTTATCCACAAGTTCACATATTATATCCCCATTTTCACAATGGAATCCAATAATTCCACCTATCTCTTCTGCTTTTCTCAAGGCTTCAAATATGACACCATCATCAACTTGAAGACTTCCCTTATATGCCATATACAATTTAAACGAAGATACTCCTTCTTTCACCATATCTTCCATTTCATTACAAACTGACTCATTCCAGTCTGTTATAGCCATGTGAAAACCATAATCTGAATAGGATTTATCTTTGGCTTTTTCATGCCATTCTTCTAATCCTTCTCTTAAAGAGCATCCCTTAGCTTGTGTCGCAAAATCTAATATAGTAGTAGTTCCTCCAACTACAGCAGCTTTTGTTCCTGTCTCAAAGTTATCTGCTGTTTTAGTGACCCCTGTATCTAAGTCAAAGTGAGTGTGTGTATCTATACCTCCTGGTATAACATAAGAATCACTAACATCGACTATTTCATCATTTTCTTTTGATATATCAAAACCTATATCGACTATTTTTTCATCTTCTATTCTTACATCTGCACAGTAAGTTTTTTCACTTGTTACTACTTTCCCACCTTTTAAAACAATTCCCATATAGACTCCACCTTACTTATAATGTATCAATTTATTTTATCTCAAGAAATTAACTTAAAGTAATTTTACTAGAACTCTTATACATCCTAAACTGAACTAGAATAGTTTTGTATATTGCTTTATATTAGATTATTACTATAGCTCGTCTATTAATCTCATATATTTATCACTTCAGTGTATATTACTCTAAGTTAATTATTAAATTTCTATACAATATTATTCGTTTACAGCTTCTACTTGATTGTAGCAGATACTTAAAGCTCCTTTTGGACATCTAGTTACACATAGTCCACATCCAAAGCACTTGTCTGCATCTATATTTAATTTATCTGTAACTTCTAATGCTTCATATACACAACTTGTTACACATTGTTTACATTTAATACACTTATTATCATCTACAACTGGAGCTACTGAATGAGTTCTAAATCCTCTAGCTGCCATCTTTTTATGAGTTAATCCTTTTATTTCATTAACATCAGCATATCCGTTTTCATCTAAAAATTCATTTAATTCTTTAGCAATCTTTCCATAAATAGAAGGTCCTTTAAGAATTGCTTCTGTACATACTTGAACAGCACTTGCTCCAGCCATCATCATTTCAGCTACATCTTTTCCACAAGTGATTCCACCAACACCTATTATTGGTATATTTACAACTTGAGAAGCTTCATATATACATCTTATTGCTAAAGGTCTTATTGGTGCACCTGATAGCCATCCATATCCAGCTTTACTTCCCATTATAGGGTATCCTGTATTTACATCTATAGCCATACATGGTCCAAATGAGTTTATCATTACAAGTCCATCTGCTCCTGCTTCTTCAACAGCTTTTGCAATAGTTTGAATATCAGTATGAGGACTCATTTTCATAAATACTGGTACGTCTAAAACAGCTTTTGCTGCTTTTAAAGCATTTACTATTGGAGCAACATCTGTACCTACATAATGAGTAGATAATTCAACTGCATCAGCATAAGGTTTTACTAAAGGAGCAACCTCAGCTATTTGCTCTGCTGAATACCCCATACTTACTATTACTGGAAGACCTGTTTCTTTTACTTTTTTGTATTCTTCTTCTATCCATTGTTCTTTTGGAAGCTCTGACCATAATTCTGTATTTAAGAAACCACTATTAGTCTTTGCCATACATGGTCTTGGTACATCTGCTGGTAATACAGATATAGTTTTTGTACATATAGCTCCTGCTCCACCTTTTGCTGCTTCCTGACAGAGAGCACCATCTTTTGCTCCAGGACCTGCTGCTGTCATAACTGGGTTTAAGAATTCCATTCCATATAAATTAACTTTTAAATTAGCCATATTATTATCTCTCCCTTAATTAAATATTTTTAATATTTATCTTATATTTTTTTATTTGTATTTGTTATTTATTTTTTCTTTATATTATTTCTATTTTGCTTCTTCAACTTTATTATTCTTCTCTTTTTTAGAACCTAATTCATTGAAGAATATATTTAAAAGTACTGCTGATAAACTACCTGTTGTTATTCCACTATGGAATATTGTTTGTACCCAAGTTGGGAAATTATTATAGAAAGCAGGATTTGTTAGTGGTATCATAGATAAACCAACACTAACTGCTACTATAACTCCATTTTTAGTTCCATCAAATTTTACTTTACTTAGAGTTTTTACTCCTCCAACCATTACCATTCCAAACATTGCAAACCCTACACCTCCAAGAACAGGTTTAGGTATTGCTCCTATTATTGCTGCAAATTTTGGTAAGAAACCAAGTACTAGCAATATAACCCCTGCATAAACTGCTATAAATCTTGATTTTATACCTGTAAGACCTACTATTCCTGTGTTTTGACCAAATGGAGTTATTGGGAATGAGTTGAATATTCCAGATAAAGCTGTAGATATTCCATCTCCAAATAAACCTCTTTTAATATTTTTACCTGTTACCTCTTTATCCACCATTTCATGAATAGCTATCATATTACCAACTGATTCTGTCATAAGTACTAACATAATTAAGCACAATGATAGTATTGCAGATGGTTCGAATCTAGGCATTCCAAATTTTAAAGGTACATTTAAGTTAAGCCAACCAACTCCATTTACTGCACTAAAATCTGCCATTCCAACTGCCATGGAAAGTAGTGTACCAAGTACTATACCTACCAATATAGCTGTACTATTCCAAATTCCTTTTAAGAATTTAAATGAAAGTAAAGTTATTGCCAATACTGCCAAAGCTAATGCTAATGAGTTTGGTTCAACCGCTTCCAATTTGTTGTCAGTTATCCACTTTATCCCAACTGGAAATAGTGAAATACCTATTACCATAACAACTGTTCCAGTAACTACACTAGGAAAAAATCTTATTAATTTTTCAAATACTGGAGCAAGTAATATACAAAACAATCCAGCTACGATTACAGAGCCAAATACTGTCTGTATTGCAACCTGAGAATCACTATATGATGAGGCTATTGCTGTCATACCTGCCACAGCGGCAAAACTAGTTCCTTCTATTACTGGTATTTTAGCACCTACAATATTTCCTATACCAACACTTTGTATGAGTGTTCCTATCCCTGCCATAAATAAGCAAGCATTTATTAAAAAAACAATACTAGCATGATCTAGTCGTGCAGCACTTCCTATCATCATAGGAACCGCTACTGCTCCTGCACACATTGCCAAAACGTGCTGTAGCGAAAATACCCAAGATTTGGATACGGGTAACCTTTCATCTACTGGAGCTATTTTAGGGCTTTTATCTTGAGACATTTTGGGTCTCCCTTCTATATTTAATTTAATATTCTATTCCGTATATTTTTTATCTATATACTTCATTTAAATTCCTATTTTTGTCTAAGTTATATTTTATAATGTTTAAATTCTATTCCATAAATTTTGGCTTAATTCTCTACTTTTAGCTAAAATACTTTCTTCGTCTATGTTTACTAACTTTCTATCTTTCATAAGTACCTTTCCATTTATAATAGTCGTATCTACACTTCTTCCACTCATACCAAAGATAGTGTGTCCCCCTATTGTATTTTCTGTCAATGGAGTATGTGGTATATAATCAACTACTATTACATCTGCATAAGCACCTTTTTTAAGTACCCCTAGGTCATTTTTATAATAAGCTTTAGCTATTTTTCTATTGTTATCAAATAACATTGTTTGTGACTCTCCAAACCCAACTCTTGGGTCTTTTAAGTGGTGTTTGTGAATTATATTAGCAACTTTTAGTGATTCAAACATATCGCTAGTATATCCGTCAGTTCCTAGACCTACTGTAACACCTCTTTTTAATAATTCTATTGCTGGAGAACATCCAACTGCATTTCCCATATTAGATTCTGGATTATGAACTACAAATGTATTTGTTTTATTTAAAAGACTTATTTCATCTGTGCTTATATATATACAATGAACTGCTATAGTCTTTTCCTTTAGTACTCCAAAATCATTAAATCTTTCCAAAACTCTCTTTCCATATTTGTCTATATTGTACTGTAAATCGTCTATACCCTCAGCAACATGTACATGATACCCTGTATCAAGACCATCCATTTCTGAAGCACATTTATTTAATGTATCATCAGATAGTGTAAAGGCAGCATGAAGACCAAACATACCTTTTATCATGTCTGTATCATCTTTTTGAGCGTATTTTATGAAGTTTACGTTTTCATTGATACCCTGTTGAATTGTATCTCCACCATCTCTATCAGATACCTCATAGCAAAGGCATGTTCTTATTCCTAAGTCCTTTGCAACATCTGATATTGTAAACAAACTTCCTTCAATTGCATTTGGACTTGCATGATGGTCATAAACTGTTGTTACACCATTTTTTATACACTCTATATACGTTGCATATGCACTGTATTTAGTATCTTCTAGTGTAAGTTGTTTATCAAGTCTCCACCATAAATTGTTTAGTATCTCTAAAAAATTCTCAGAAGGTTTTCCTGGAACTGCCATTCCTCTAGCAAATGAACTGTATATATGCATATGTGAATTTATTAGACCAGGCATGATTATCTTCTTGCCTGCATCTATAAATTCATGTACTGGATATTTCGCTTTCATTTCCTCTGTAGTACCTATATCTTCAATTAGATTATCGTTTATTACTACACATCCATCTTCCATATAGGGATTTAAAGAATCTTGGCTTATTAGCCTCCCATTCCCCACTAAAATCATAAATTTATTCCTCCTTAAAGCTAAGATTTAATTTTTAAGTACTTTTCCTGCTTTAATTTTATTGTATTTTCCTTCTTCAACAACACAATTTCCATTTATAATTACATAATCTATACCTGTAGGGTACTGCATAGAATCTATAAAATCATCGCATCCACTAACTGTATCCTTATCAAATATAACTATATCTGCAAAATATCCTTCTTTTAATTCTCCTCTATCTTTTATACTAAAGCTTGTAGCTGCTTTTTTAGTCATTTTATAGACAGCTTCTTCAATTGTTAGTACATTTAACTCTCTAACATATCTTCCTAGTATTTTAGGGAAAGAACCATAAGCTCTTGGATGTGGTTTACCTGCTAAAAGACCATCTGTACATACATTTTGCTCGTCTCTTTTCATAAATCCTATTATATGTTCTTCCAATCCATAGAAATCTACCATACCAACTGCATTTTCTTCTTCTTTTAATAAATCAAACGTTGCATCTAGTGGGTCTTTTCCTCTCATTTTTCCAATTTCTAATAGGCTCTTACCAATTGTATCTTTATTTTTTTCTGTTTTTACGCTTGTTACAAATATTTGGTCTATCCCTGCAAATTCTATAAAGTTATCCCAGCCTTTTATTCCATTTGCTATATCTTTTTTCATTTTTGCTCTTTCGTTTTCATCACTTAGTCTTTCTATTAACTTATCAGTTCCTCCAGAATGTGCCCATGGAGGTAAAACTACTCCAAGCATTGTACTTCCTGCCGCATATGGATATTGGTCAAAAGATACTCTTATTCCTTCTTTTTCTGCTTTTTCTAAAAGCTCTATAACTTGAGGTATATACTTCCAATTTGATTTACCACAAACCTTAAAGTGTGAAAAATGAACTTTTACTCCTGATTGTTTTCCAATTTCTATAATTTCTTCCATTGATGTTAAAATTGTGTCTGCTTCACTTCTTTGGTGAACTACAAATACTCCATCATATTTTGCTACGACCTTACACATTTCTATAATTTCTTCTGTCAATGAATATGCACAAGGTATATATATAAGTCCAGTAGACAAGCCTATAGCTCCTGCTTTTAATTCTCTCTCTGTGATTTCACACATCTTTTGAATTTCTTCTTTAGTGGCAGGTCTATCTTCAAGCCCCATTGCTTCCATTCTAACGTTTCCATGAGGTACTAAATAAGTTTCATTTAAGCCTACCCCATTGTTATCCATCATTTTTAGATAATTCTCTGTTGTTTCATATTTCCAATCAATTTCATCACTTTCACCATCTAGGCCTGCTAAATTTTTTCTCCAAGAAGATATATGTTCTTGAGGTAGAGGGGCCA
>JABBZI010000299.1 GCA_012955965.1 Clostridioides difficile | reverse complement strand
TCTGTAGCAGTTGCTTCAGATACTGCTCCTGCTTTAACTAATACACTTACATTATCTAAATCATTTTGTACTGCTGGATTTGCTGTTCCTGATACTGTTACTGTTATTGTATTCGCTGATTTATTTCCTACTGCTGTATAATCTAATCCTGATGGTAATCCTGTTACTTCAACATTCGCTTTTACATCTCCATCTTTTACTGTCCCATTTGTTAATTTTAGTACATAT
>JABBZI010000298.1 GCA_012955965.1 Clostridioides difficile | reverse complement strand
CCTGTTCCTTTACCTGTTAGTGTATGTCCTGGTACTATTGCAATTTTCATTATTTGTCACCATCCTTTAGTTGTTTGTAAACTTGATTAGCCCCTATTGCAACTCCCCAACATAAAATTCCTTGTAAAATTGAACTTGGATTAAATCCTAGCATCCATATTGAAAATACTATACCAAGTACCAGTAATATAATTGGAATGTATTTATTATCTAGTTGCTTATATTTCT
>JABBZI010000297.1 GCA_012955965.1 Clostridioides difficile | reverse complement strand
CTCCAACAAATCTTGGTTTTCCATCTCCTGCTTCTGCTGATTTATAGTAACAATCAGCTTCATCAGCTTCTACTACTACTGTTATTGGGCATTCATCATAGATTGAAGCAACATATCCTTGAACTGCACCAGCAAGTGAACCAACTCCTGCTTGCACAAATACATGCGTTGGTCTATCTACTCCATATTCTTTTAATTGCTCTATAGCTTCTTTAGCCATAGTTCCAT
>JABBZI010000296.1 GCA_012955965.1 Clostridioides difficile | reverse complement strand
CATCTTCTAATTGTCTTTGAACTATTATATCTTTTCCTTCTATTTTAAAGTCTTGTACATATGTAACTTGAGGAATGTCTAATTTCTCTGCAATTTGTGGTCCAACTTGTGCAGTATCTCCATCTATAGCCTGTCTTCCAGCTATTATAATATCAAAATCTATATTTTTTAATGCTCCTGCTAATGCTGATGAAGTCGCCCAAGTATCAGCACCTGCAAATGCTCTAT
>JABBZI010000295.1 GCA_012955965.1 Clostridioides difficile | reverse complement strand
CATCTTCATTATACGCCGACTCTATAAATCATCCAGATAGAGTAGAAAAGTTTGTAAATGCTATGAAAACTTGTAGAGTATTAGTTAATACTCCATCATCACAAGGTGGTATAGGTGATTTATATAATTTTAAACTAGCTCCTTCTCTTACTTTAGGATGCGGGTCTTGGGGTGGAAATTCAGTATCTGAAAATGTAGGAGTTAAGCATTTACTTAATATTAAGACAG
>JABBZI010000294.1 GCA_012955965.1 Clostridioides difficile | reverse complement strand
CCTGTTCCTTTTCCTGCTAGTGTGTGACCTGGCACTATTGCAATTTTCATTATTTGTCACCATCCTTTAGTTGTTTATAAACTTGATTAGCTCCTATTGCTACTCCCCAACATAAAATTCCTTGTAAGACTGCATCAGCATTTAACCCCAACATCCATATTGAGAAGCCTACCCCAAGTGCTAATAACACCAGTGGAATATACTTGTTATCTAATTGTTTATACTTCT
>JABBZI010000293.1 GCA_012955965.1 Clostridioides difficile | reverse complement strand
GTCCAACTGGAGCAACTGGAGCAACTGGAGTAAATGGAGTAACAGGTTCTACTGGAGCAATAGGAGCAACAGGTCCGACGGGAGCAGATGGAGAAGCAGGTCCAACAGGAGCAGTAGGAGCAACCGGAATAGATGGGGCAATAGGTCCAACAGGAAACACAGGTCCAACAGGCCCAACGGGAGCAGATGGAGCAGTAGGAGCAACTGGAGCAACAGGCCAAACAGGAG
>JABBZI010000292.1 GCA_012955965.1 Clostridioides difficile | reverse complement strand
TTGGACCTTCCAATCCTGTGTTCCCTGTTGCTCCTGTATTTCCTGTTGGGCCTGTTGCTCCGGTTGGGCCTTCTAACCCTGTATTCCCGGTTGGACCTGTCGCTCCTGTTGGACCTTCCAATCCTGTGTTCCCTGTTGCTCCTGTATTTCCGGTTGGGCCTGTTGCTCCTGTTGAACCTTCTAATCCTGTATTTCCTGTTGGACCTGTTGCTCCCATTGGACCTTCCAAC
>JABBZI010000291.1 GCA_012955965.1 Clostridioides difficile | reverse complement strand
ATAATGTAAGTGTGCTAGTTAAAGCAGGAGCGGTATCTGGAACAGGGGCTACAGATTCAATTGCAAACACAACATTTGAAGTCAAAAAGTATGTAATACAAATAGTAGGTCAATTAACTTTTGATGCGACAGATAAACAAATAAAAATGGCATCAGGTGATGAAATGGTAGATCCATCAGATAATGAATATGTACTAACATTAACAAATGGAACAGTAACAAATGGAGAT
>JABBZI010000290.1 GCA_012955965.1 Clostridioides difficile | reverse complement strand
AGTCTGTAGCTCCTGTTCCAGATACTGCTCCTGCTTTAACTAATACACTTACATTATCTAAATCATTTTGTACTGCTGGATTTGCTGTTCCTGATACTGTTACTGTTATTGTATTCGCTGATGTATTCCCTACTGCTGTATAATCTAATCCTGATGGTAATCCTGTTACTTCAACATTCGCTTTTACATCTCCATTTGTTACTGTTCCATTTGTTAATGTTAGTACATAT
>JABBZI010000028.1 GCA_012955965.1 Clostridioides difficile | reverse complement strand
TTTTACTACAGGTGAATTTGCAAAGTTGTGTGGAATATCTAAACAGACATTAATTTTTTACGATAAAATGGGGATTTTTTCTCCAGAATATAAAGACAAAAATAATTATAGATATTATTCAGTCTATCAATATGATACATTAGACATATTACAATCATTAAGAGAGATAGGAATGAGTTTAGAGGAAATAAAAGCGTATATACAAAATAGAAGTCCTCAACTTTGTGTGGAAATGCTTCAAGAGGAAGAAAAAAAGATAAGGGAAAAAATAAAAAAACTAAGAAAGATAAGTTCTAAGATGCAAAATAGGATAAATACAACAGTTGAAGGAATTTCTAAAATGAATAATGAAGAAATTTATATATCTGAAAGGTCTGAGGAATACTTAGTCCTATCAAGCGATTTGAGCAGTGTAAGCAATAGTGATTTTATGATGGAATTAATAGATTTTACTAATTACTGTAAATCAAAAAATTTGTATCAAGGGTATGAGTTAGGAGCAATAGTAAGTAATGAGAATATAAGACATGGAGACTATTTAAGCATAGCAAGTTTTTATTTGAAAATAGATAAAAAAATAAAAGATAAAAAATTATATATAAAACCAAAGGGAATGTATGCATGTATAAAGCATATTGGAAAATATGAAGATTCATATAAATCTTATGAGAAATTGAAAAAGTATATATATGAGAATAAATATAAAATTGTTGGAAATTCATATGAGGAGAGTATACTTGATTTTTTTTGCGAAAGTAATGAAGATAATTACATGACTGAGATTTCAATTCAAATATCTAAATAAGAATTAAAAAGAGATATATTCAAATATTAAGTAATTATACTTAGAATTGAGTATATCTCTATATTTCATAATAAAGTATATAAAGTTTTAAATAGTATTTATAAGGTAAATTTAATGTCAGTAAATACTGATTATATGAATAAATTGTAAATGGTAGTTGTTAAAAAACAAACAACAAATGCAAGTACAGTAGGCATCAAAAATCCTAAGGCAGTCCATTTTAGACTTCCAGTTTCTCTTTTTATTGTTAAAAGTGTTGTTGCACAAGGCCAGTGTAGTAAACTGAACAACATAACATTTAAAGCTGTCAAATAAGTCCATCCATGTTCTCTAAGAACTTGACCTAAAGCACTAAAGCTATCTAGTTCTATCATAGAACCAGTTGCTAGGTAAGCCATCAGAAGTATAGGTATAACTATCTCATTTGCTGGGAATCCAAGAATAAAAGCCATCAATATAAAACCATCAAGACCAATTGCTTTAGCTAAAGGGTCTAAAAAGTTTGCAACATGTGATAATATGCTTAAATCTCCTATATAGATATTTGCAAATATCCAAGTTATTACACCAGCAGGTATGGCTACCATTACAGCTCTTCCTAAAACAAATATTGTCCTATCTATTATGGAAGTATATAAAGTTCTTCCTATTTGAGGAACTCTATAAGGGGGAAGTTCTAATGTAAATGTAGATGGAACTCCTTTTAATAATGTCTTAGAAAGAGTATAAGAGACTAACAACGTTATTATAACACCTAGAATTATCAATAAAGTTATACAAAATGCAGTTGCTATACTTGATACAAAAGAACTAGTTATAACTGAGCTAAAAAATATTGTAGATATAGCTATTAGAGTAGGAAAACGACCATTACAAGGTACAAAATTATTTGTAAGTATAGCGATAAGTCTTTCCCTTGGAGAGTCAATTATTCTACAACCAATGACTCCAGCTGCATTACATCCAAATCCCATACACATAGTCAAACATTGTTTACCATGTGCACAAGCTTTTTTAAATAGATGGTCTAAGTTAAATGCAACTCTTGGCAAATATCCAAAATCCTCAAGTAATGTAAATAATGGGAAGAATATTGCCATAGGAGGTAACATTACAGAAATTACCCATGCTAAAGTTCTGTATAATCCTAAAACCAACATATCATTTAACCATGATGGACAGTTAATACTATTTAATATACTTGAAATACTTGGCTCAAATCCAAGGAGTAAATTAGACAGTAAAGAGGATGGATAGTTAGCGCCTTGTATAGTAATCCACAATATAGTACCTAATAATAAAAGCATTATTGGAAGTCCAAATATTTTAGATGTTAATATTTTATCTACTTTTTCTTCTCTATCAGTTGATTTTTTAGGAATGTTAGAAGAACATTCCTCGCTTAATTTTTTAGCATAATCATAGTTAATCTTAGTAAATTCATCTCTGATTTTCTGTTTATTTATATCAGTTGGGATTTTTTTCTTTACTTCATTAATAGCATCTATTGAATCTTTATCTATATAGTTGCTCATAGATTCAAAGATACTTTCATCACCATCAATAAGTCTAAGACCTAACCATCTAGAATTTATGTTTGGAATGATATTATCCAATTCTGGCTGAACTGATTTTACTATATCTTCTATATTTTCACTATATTTCACAGGTTTATTATTGAACTTGTATTTATCAAAAGATACATCATTTAAAGTATCTAACAGTTCATCCATACCAGAACCGCTTCTTGCAGCAGTTAGAATAACTGGAATACCAAGAGAGTCTTCTAAAAGTTTTGTATTTATAGTAATTCCTTTTTTCTTAGCTTCATCTATTAAATTTATACATAAAATAACTTTATCTGTAAGTTCCATCACTTGAAACACCAAATTTAAATTTCTTTCAAGACATGTAGCATCACATACTACTATTACTGCATCTGGATTACCAAAGCATATAAAATCGCGAGCCACAATTTCTTCCTGTGACAAAGCAAATAGAGAATATGTTCCTGGTAAATCTATCAATGCATACTCAGCATTTTTATGTTTAAAATTACCACGAGCTGTTGCTACAGTTTTCCCTGGCCAATTTCCAGTATGCTGTTTTAGCCCTGTAAGATGATTAAATACAGTACTTTTACCTGTATTTGGATTACCAGCCAATGCAATTACAAACTGGTCTTCTTTGTTGTCTATATCAAACATGTCTTTTAAAGAACTCATTTTGGATGAGTTGTGTGTCAAACCCATATTAATATCCTCCCGTTATAAAATTTTAAATGTCAGAAACTAATATTAAGCTACTTTCTTCTTGTCGTAGAGCTATCTTACTACCTCTGATATTGTAGACAGTTAAATTATTTTTTGGACCTTTTCTAACTACATCTATAACAGCTCCTCTAGTAAGACCAAGCGCCAACATTCTTTCTCTTAAATTACCACTAGATAATATATCTTCAACTTTAACAGTTTTTTTCACTTGGATGTCGTTAAGATTTTTCATAGTAGCACCTCCATGCATGAAATTTAGCCTGAGCTAATCTTCTTATTTTAAACTATGCATTATATTATTACCTTGTTACTTTAACAAAAAAAAGATAGGCAGGATGCCTATCACAAAGTTGGGTATAATTCTTACTTTTGGGGAAAGTAGAATATAGAATAAAAATTAACATTTTGAATCTATATAATTATTGAATTTTAATAATAAAAAAAGTCAGAAAGCAAAAAGCCTTCTGACTCTATGTAAGGTATTTTCAAATACCTAAATATCAATTCAATATATTATCTATACTTAAATTATATATTAACGATATTAGCTTGTCAACACTGTAATCTCATTTTAATATGTTCAATACCAGCTTCATCATATACTTCTGATATTTCCTTAAAACCACAAGATAAATAAAGATTCTTTATATAAGCTTGTGCTGACAAAGTTATATTATTTTCATGTAAATTAATCTTTATAAAATCTATAGCACAATCCATCATTTGTTTTGCTAATCCTTTTTTTCTATGATTAGAAAGAACTAAAACTCTACCAATAGAAACATCGTCATAAGAACTATATTCTCTAGGTATTATTCTAGCATAAGCACAAATCAATCCATCCTCTTTTAAAAATATGTGATAAGAGTTTTTATCTATATCATCATAATCGTTTAATGAAAATATTTTTTGTTCACAAGCAAATACCTCATATCTTGATTTTGCTATTTCATAGAATTCATCTAAACTTAAATCATTAAAGTGTTTAATTTTAAACATAGTAATTACCTCCTAGTGTCTTAAAAAACTGAATATTAAGATATATTATATCATTTCTAATATAGATACTTTCATTAAAATTTATATTTGTTAAAAATATTTTGAAAAAATGATATACTATATTAAAAATAAAGTTTTAGTTAGAAAATTTATGATTTATGGAGGACTTGTTTTGAATACTACTAAAAAATTAACTGAAGCATCTTTATTATCATCTTTATTTATAGTAGTGACAATTGTAGCCGTGGGTACTGGATTTGGGTATGCTATTTATCTAGATTTTATAGTACCAATATTTTTTTGTATAATATGTTTAAAATGTGATTTAAAGTATACTGTTTTATCTGGTATTACATCACTTTTAATAATTTCTCTAGTACTTGGAAATCTAGGAACTGCTATTTGGGCAAGCCAAAGTGTATTACTTGGTATAATGTGTGGTTACTTTATAAATAAACCTACAATGGTGATGGATGATTTAGTATATGGTTCAATATTTGGAATAATTGTAATGGTTTTTATTGATATATATGCTTCAGCATTGATAGGTTATAGTTTTATGAAAGAATTTCAGGGATATAGTAAATTAATTTATTTTAATGGATATGCAAATATTATTTATTACTTGATGATAGCTTTGTTTCCATTTGGTATGGTTTTTTGTATATATTTTTTAAGTTTGATTCTGGGACATAAATTGCATATATTAGGTTTGAATTCTTTAAAAAAGTATTTAATATTTAAAAATTTTAGAAGTCTAAATCAATTTTTATGTTGTTCTAAGAAAGTTTTTTACATATGTGTTTCCTATTTAGCTATTTTTGAAATTGTGAAGTTATTAAATATTAAAATTGATTTTGTTTATTTAAAAACAATCTTAATATCAATTGCATATCTATGTATTTATTTTATAATTAGAGATTCATGTATGTCTTTGCAAAACTTTATAATATCTAAATTTAGAAAATTACTATATGCTAGAATTTCTTTTTTAATAATAATTTTATTGTTATGTTTAATATTTGATGTGACTATTGTGGGTTTAATAATAGTAAATGCATTTTTAAACAAGAAAATAAATATAAGATTGAATCAGAGCAATATTGTCAATAAACAAATTAACATCTTAATTGAAAAATAAATTTTAGATATTGGTAAAAAATATAAAAAGATAGTATAATGTAAAAAAACATGTATATAATAATAAAAAAGGTTGACAAAATGTAAAAATAATAATATATTATGAGTAAGTTAAGAAAAATTTCTTGTAATTGATGAAATAATCTGAATATATAGATGCTATGAAGAGAAGAAGTAGAGCTAAGTTTTATTTAACAGAGAGTTCCAGTTTGGTGAAATGGAATAAATTGATTTAGTTTGAATACATCTCAGAGCACTATCTCTGAAAGATGACAACCATTAAGAGATATCGGAGTAGTACACGTTATAGTACATGGGTATATGTAATTATACTTTAAGAGATTAGTATCGTGAGATATTGATGAACTAAGGTGGTAACACGTAAGCAATGCTTTCGTCCTTTTAATAGGATGGAAGCTTTTTTTATTATAAAAATAAAAATTAAAGATTATATAAATATTTTAGGAGGAATGAAAAATGAAATCGATAGACGAGCAAATACGAATAATTATGAAAGGTGTAGACGATTTAATAGATGAAAAAGAGTTAAGAGAAAAGCTTATTAAATCAGAAAAAGAAGGAAAACCTATGATAGTAAAATTGGGTCTAGACCCAAGTGCTCCAGATATACATTTAGGGCATACAGTAGTTCTTAGAAAGATGAAGCAACTACAAGATTTAGGTCATCAAATAGTAATAATAATTGGAGATTTTACAGGAAAAATTGGAGACCCAACTGGAAAATCTAAAGCTAGAAAAGCTTTAACAACAGAACAAGTTCTTGAGAATGCAAAGACTTATCAAGAACAAATTTTCAAAGTTTTAGATAAAGAAAAAACTATTGTAAGATTTAATAGTGAGTGGTTGGCTAAATTAAATTTTGAAGATGTAATAAAATTAGCAGCAACTATTACTGTTGCAAGAATGTTAGAAAGAGAAGATTTCAAGAAGAGATACGAAGGGCAAATGCCAATATCAGTACATGAATTCTTCTACCCATTAATGCAAGCATATGATTCTATAGCATTAGAAGCTGATATAGAGCTTGGTGGAACTGACCAAAGATTTAACCTATTAATGGGAAGATCATTACAAAGAGAATTTGGTATGGAGTCTCAAATAGTAATAATGATGCCTTTAATAGAAGGTTTAGATGGAAAAGAAAAAATGAGTAAGAGTTTAGGTAACTATATTGGAATAGATGAAGAAGCAGGAATAATGTACCAAAAATCTATGGAAATTCCTGATGAACTTATAATTAAGTACTATAATTTAGTAACTGATGTTCATCCTGATGAAGTTAATAAAATAGAATCTCAGTTAAAAGATGGTTCAGTAAATCCAAGAGATATAAAGATGAACTTAGCAAGAGAAATCGTTACATTATACCATGGAAAAGAATCTGCTAAAGAAGCTGAAGAAAGATTTAAATCTGTATTCCAAAAAGGTCAAATACCTGAAGATATACAAACAATTCAAGTTAAGGAAGAAGGATTTGATTTAATTGAGGTATTAGTGACTAATGAGATTGTTAAGAGTAAAAGTGAAGTTAGAAGATTAGCTTCTCAAGGTGGAGTAAAGGTAAATGGTGAAAAAGTAGAGGACTTAAGTGCTATTGTTAAAGAAAGTGAATTAGTTGTTCAAATAGGAAAGAAAAAATTTGTAAAAATTGAGCTAGTAAAATAGATTAAAATAAAAGCAAGTGCATTGATTATAAAAGTACAATCAATGAGCTTGCTTTTTTATTATATTAAAATTTTAAATTGATAACCATTATCTTTAAAATATGTTATAACTTGGTCTAGTGCATTTACTGTTTCTTGCTTTCCATAAGTATCATGCATTAAAAGAACAACCATTTCTTTGCCTTCAGAAGATTTCTTTGCATGTTCAAATAACTCTTGAGCATTTTTCTTTTTACCTTCTGCATCAGCATTTAAAGCATTCCAATCAATTGATGCCATATTTTTCTCTTTTAAGTAGTTACCTAGAGGCTCCATATTCTTCCAAGACATATATCCGCCTGGGCATCTAACTACGTTTGATGAGAAATTCTTTCCTAAAACCTTTTTCATAGCTTCATCAGTTTTGTTAAGTTCATTTACGAATGTATCAAGATTTAGGCTTCTGCCAGGATATAGTTTTTTATAGTCGTGAGTGTAAGAGTGATGAGCTATTGCATTTCCTTCATCAAATGTTCTTTTTAAAATTTCATTAGCACCATTTCTTTCAAGTGAATCACCTTTAATAAAGAAAGTTCCTCTAACACTATGTTTTTTCAAGATATCTAGGACTTGTGGAGTATTAGTAGTAGATGGTCCATCATCAAATGTAAGAAAGACTATCTTTTCTCCGTTGTTTGAATAGTCGTATTTGCTAAGTTTATCCCAAACTAATTTTGCATCATATCCATATTCTTTTGCGGCTTCTTTTTTTGCACCAATAATAGGTTCATTTTTTTCTTTTTCAATTCTTTCCTTTTCCAGCTTTTCAGCCTTGATTCTTTCTTGAGTTTCCTTAATTTCTTTTTTTCTAGACATATCCGCCCATGCCATAGAAAAAATACCAATCACTATTACAACCATTATAGTAAGTGTAATAGTTTTCTTTTTTCTTCTTTTTACCATGATTACAGCATTCCCCCTTTTGTCGAATTGTATCAAAAATATATTATAATTATATCGAAGAAAGTAGAAAAAGTAAACCGACAAAGTTGTAACTAAGATAAACAAAGTGTAACTTATTTGACATTATTTGCATAATATTAATGTATAATATATTGAAGTTATTTATAAAAAAATTTAGTATAAGTAAAAAAATAAAAAAATTTACTAAAAAGGTGTTTACAAAAAATGATTAATATATTACTGTTAAATAGTGGATATAAATTTGAGCTCATGATAGATATAAATCTTGATTTAAAATACTGAAAAAATTTACTATATTTTTATAGTAATGCTTATAGAAAAACTCTCTTGCTGTTTAGGGGGTTTATAATTTTGCAAAAAAATAAAAAGGAGGGGGCTTTATTGAAAAAATACTTTGGAGAAATAGGACTAATATTTATAGCAATTATATGGGGAAGTGGCTTTGTAGCAACCCAATTTGCATTAGACGGTGGACTTACACCTCTACAAATCATAACCTTAAGATTCTTCTTAGCAGCCGTAATTATGAATTTACTGTTTTTTAAACAGATTCGTGCTAGTATGGGAAAAAAGTTGTTAAAAGCAGGAACACTTTTAGGAATATTTTTATTCCTAGCTTTCACAGTACAAACCATTGGACTTATGTACACTACACCATCTAAGAATGCATTTATAACAGCAGCAAATGTTGTAATAGTTCCATTCATAGGCTTTATACTTTATAAAAGAAAACTTGATAAGATAGGAATAATAAGCAGTTTGGTAGCTCTTATAGGGATTGGTATACTTTCTTTAGAAGCAGATTTCTCTATCAATTTTGGAGATTTACTAACACTTATATGTTCATTTGGATTTGCATTTCACATATTCTTTACAAGTGAGTTTGCGAAAGATAATAACCCAATCGCATTAACAGCTGTTCAATTTACTGTAGCATTTTTAATGTCTTTAGTAGTTCAAACATTTGCAGGGCAATTGAAGATGGAAGCTGAATTATCTGGATATATGGGAACTATATATCTAGCTATATTTAGTACTACAATAGGATTTTTATTTCAAACTATATGTCAAAAAAGAGTTGATGGAACTAGAACAGCTATAATATTATCTACAGAAGCTGTATTTGGTACTATATTTTCTATAATAATTCTAAAAGAACTTATTACAGCAAAATTGGTTATTGGTAGCATATTAATATTTGTTGCAATCATAACAGCAGAAACAAAATTGTCTTTTTTAAAGAGCAAAAAAGTGAAACTTAAAGATTCAAAAGAGTCTTCATTGGAAAGTATTTAATAAGACAATTATTTCCTAATTAATCAAATAAACTATATATTATGTAGAAATTTGACATCAAAACTTGGTTGATACTGATGTTTCAAAGTGATAAAATTAATTAGGAAATAAATTTTATTTTTAGTGTTTAAACTACAAAGCCGGGGGTATATATATTCTTGTAGCAAGTTATTAAACTTAAAAATAAAAATTTAATTATATAAAATTGGGAGGAAATTAATTATGAAAAAATTTGTTTGTACAGTATGTGGATATATACATGAAGGAGATGCTGCACCAGCACAATGTCCAGTATGTAAAGTTGGAGCTGATAAATTCGAAGAGATGAAAGGCGAAATGGTTTGGGCTGATGAACATAGAATAGGAGTAGCTCAAGGTGTAGATGCAGAAATAATCGAAGGATTAAGAGCTAACTTTACTGGTGAATGTACAGAAGTAGGAATGTACTTAGCAATGAGTAGACAAGCTGATAGAGAAGGTTATCCAGAAGTAGCAGAAGCTTATAAGAGAATAGCTTTTGAAGAAGCTGAGCATGCTGCTAAATTTGCAGAACTTCTTGGAGAAGTTGTAGTTGCAGATACAAAAGAAAACTTAAGAGTTAGAGTTGATGCTGAGTATGGTGCAACTGATGGAAAATTAAAATTAGCTAAGAGAGCTAAAGAATTAGGATTAGATGCTATACATGATACAGTACATGAAATGTGTAAAGATGAAGCTAGACATGGTAAAGCATTCTTAGGATTATTAAACAGACATTTTGGAAAATAATAATTAAAAACATAGATTAAAAGGAGAAACTTTGGTTTCTCCTTTTTTAAATTATAAAAATAAACTGTTGTGATAAAAAGGTGGAAATAATATGAAAGCAGTATCTGTTAGGAGTTGCAGAACTTATAATTATGAAGATGTAAGATATTCCATTGAAAAGAATTTAGAGGATATTGGAGGTATTGATAAATTTGTTAAAAAAGGAAGTAAAGTACTTGTAAAGCCAAATTTATTGATGAAGAAAAGACCTGAAGAAGCTACAACTACACATCCTATGGTTGTAAGAGTTGTATGTGAAAAGCTTTTAGAGTTAAATTGTGATATTACAATAGCAGATAGCCCTGGTGGCCCATATAATCAAAACTCTCTTAAAAGTATTTATAAGGCATCTGGAATTGAAGAGGTAGCAAATGATTTGTGTATTAAGTTAAATTATGATGTTTCAGATGTTAAGATACATAGTGAAAGAGCACATGTTCTAAAATATATGGATATTATTAAACCAATAGTAGATGCAGATTATGTAATAAATATTTGCAAATTAAAGACACATGTGATGGCGACTTTTACTGGTGGCACAAAAAACTTGTATGGATGTATAGCTGGACTGAAAAAAGCAGAAATACATTATAGATTTCCTACAGAAGAATTATTTTGTGAAAATGTACTTTTGGATATTTGTGATTATGTGAAACCGACATTGACAATTATGGACGGAATAGTAGGGATGGAAGGCGATGGACCTTCAGCTGGGACTACTCGAGAAATAGGTGTATTGTTAGCATCACAAAATCCATATGCTATAGATGTAGTTGCATGTAAGATTATAAACTTACTTCCAAATAGAGTTGCTACAATTAGAGGCGCTATAAAAAGAGGATATATAGAAGCAGATTTTTCAGATGTTGAGGTTGTAGGAGAAGATATAGATGATTTAATTATAAAAGACTATAAAGTTCCAAATGTGAGTAAAGATTTAAGATTATTTTCTGTAAAACTACCAAAATTTTTAAATGAGCCTATTTCAAAACTTATAACACCAAAACCTGTGGTCAGATTCAAAGATTGTATAAAATGTGGGAAATGTAAGGAAGCTTGCCCTGCAAGTACTATAGAGATGGGAAATAAGGGTGCTATTATAGACTTAAGTAAGTGCATAAGATGTTACTGTTGCCATGAACTTTGTCCTAAAAAGGCTATTGATGTCAAACGTAATTTTGTATTTAAGTATGTAAAATAATGTATAATATTATATGAGTCTATATAAATGAAAAGTATAAAGGAGAAATAACATGATTTTAATTAAAAATGGTAGAGTAATAGACCCTAAGAGTCAAAGAGATGAGAAAATTGATTTAATTATAAAAGAAAATAAAATTTATAAAATAGGTAAATTTGATGAAAATGACGAATATGAAAAGGTAATAGATGCTAGTGGTAATATAATTGCACCAGGTTTAGTAGATGTACATGTTCACTTTAGAGACCCAGGATTTACATATAAAGAAGATATAGAAAGTGGAGCTAAAGCTGCTGCTAGAGGAGGATTTACAACTGTTATATGCATGGCAAATACTAATCCTATTGTAGATAATGAAGATACTTTTAATTATATTAAAGAAAAGTCAAAAAGTGCATGTATAAATGTTTTACAAGCAGCTGCTATAACTAAAGGTTTTGAAGGTAAAGAGTTGGTTGATATGGAAAATCTTAAAAAAGCTGGTGTACCAGGATTTACTGATGATGGACTACCTCTAATGGATAGCAATCTAATTATGGAAGCTATGATTAAGGCAAAAGAGTTGGATGTACCACTTAGTTTTCATGAAGAAGACCCTTCTTTAGTTGGAAATCCAGGTGTGAATGCAGGAAATATAGCTTCAGAGCTAGGATTAAAGGGTGCATCAAGTGTGGCAGAAGATGTTATGGTAGCTAGAGATTGTATGTTGGCATTAAAAACTGGTGCAAAGATTGATATACAACATATAAGTTCTGGGGTATCTGTTGATATGGTCAGATTTGCAAAATACCTTGGTGCAAATGTAGTTGCAGAAGCTTCTCCACATCACTTTACATTGACTGAGGAAGATGTGTTAGAGTTTGGAACAAATGCAAAAATGAATCCACCTTTAAGAAGTAAATGGGATAGAGATAAAATTATAGAAGGATTAAATGATGGTACTATTGAAATAATAGCAACAGACCATGCACCACATAGTAAAGAAGAAAAAGACAGAGAATTCATTAAAGCTCCAAGTGGAATTATTGGGTTGGAGACATCTTTATCTCTTGGAATAACAAACTTAGTTCATAAAAATCATCTTAGTATGATGCAGTTAATAGAAAAAATGTCTACAAACCCTGCAAAATTATACAATTTAAATATTGGCTTTATAGAAGAAGGAGCAATAGCAGATATTGTTATATTTAATCCTGAAGAAGAATGGACAGTTGAAAGCTTTGCTTCTAAAGCAGATAATTCACCATTTAAAGGAAAGACTTTATATGGTAAGGTTAATTATACAATATGTAATGGAGAAATTGTATATAACGCTTAATTTAGGATTATCTTTTGAAGGCGGTGAATACAATGATTGAAAGTAAAAGATTATATATTAGAAAAATGAGTCATAATGACTTTGAGGAAATAAGTAAAATCTTACAAGACATAGAGGTAATGTATGCTTGGGAACATGCTTTCTCTAATGAAGAAGTCTTGGAATGGATAGATAGAAATATACAAAGATATGATAATGATGGGCATGGATACTTTATTGCTATAGATAAGGAAAGAGAAGAAGTAGTTGGACAGATAGGCCTTATAAAGCAAGACATAGGATTAGAAATAGGATATATACTAAAAAAAGAATATTGGAACCAAGGATATGCTACTGAAGGTGCAATTGCTTGTATAGATTATGCTATTAAAAATTTAAAAGCAGATACTTTGGTGGCAGATATAAGACCTGGAAATATAACATCTATAAATGTAGCAAAGAGACTCGGTATGAAAAAAATATCAGAGTATGATAAGACTTACAAAGGAAAAGTAATGAAACATGACATCTATCAACTAAAGGTAACTGAATTAACTACAAAGATTGTTGAAGTAGTAGACTACAATCCAAGTTGGAAATATGAGTTTGAAAAGTTAAAATCTACACTAGAAAAGATGTTAGGAGATTCAATTTTAAAAATAGAACATGTTGGTAGCACATCTGTTGAAGGGCTTTCTGCAAAGCCAAGATTGGATGTTGATGTAGTAATTGAAAACTACAATTATTTAAAAGGTGTTATAAGTAAATTAGAAAAATTAGGGTATAGACATCTTGGTAATTTGGATATAGAAGGAAGAGAAGCCTTTTTATATGATACAACTGATTTTATGGAACATAATTTATATGTATGTTCTAAAAATGGAAAGGGATATTTAGAACATATTAAATTTAGAGATTATTTAAGACTAAACCCAGATAAAGTTAAAGAGTATTCTAATTTAAAGAAAAAACTAGCAAAACTTTATAGATATGATGTTAATGCTTACTGTGATAATAAAACAGATTTCATAAGAAAAATAATAGACTAGAAACTAAAGAACGCACTATTATATTTGAAGAAGATTAAATTCTTAATCTATCATATATAATAGTGCGTTATATATTAAACTTAAGTTTTTACTTATAAATCGCCTTTATAGGGTCTAGTTTAGAGGCTTTAAAGGCTGGGATTAAACCAAACACAACTCCAGTTAATATAGTAGCTATAATAGCATAAAATAAGCTATTTAAACTAGGAATGGCTTCAAATCCGATGTATTTAGAAACGTAATTAGTAGCAATAAATCCAACTATAGTTCCTAAAATTCCACCACATACTGTTATAAATACAGCCTCAACTAAAAATTGAAATAATATAGACCTAGGTTTTGCACCAATGGCACGTCTTATACCAATTTCTCTTTGTCTTTCCATAACAGAAACATACATTATATTCATTACACCAATACCACCAACAAACATTGCAACTACAGTTATTATAGATACATATTTGTTTACATTAGAATTAATACTTTCAAGATAAGCTGTCTGTTCTGTTGGGTCTGGTGTAGTATAAGAACCATTGATACCAGGATGCATCTCATATAGTTTAGCTATGACATTGTTTGCAACTTCATTCACATTATACCCATTAGAAGAAACTAAGTCTAACTGATAGATTTCATTTGAATAAGAATTTTGACTCATTAAACTGTCAAAAGCTTTTTTAGGTATAAGAGAAGTAGTAAACTGCATATCTTGATAACCACCAAAGAATCCCATATCTTGGTTCTGTTGAGAATCATCTAACACTCCAATTATCTCAAATATAGTTCCATTTATGTTGATACCATGCCCTAAAGCATCTTCTGGATTTTCAAAAATTTCACTTGTACTTTGTAATGTAAGTAAAATTACTTTTCTTTTTTCATCATCCAAAGAAAAATCTCTACCACAAACTAAATTTATTTTAGAATCTTTTTTTACTGGTCCTACATCAACATAAGTGCTCTTTTTATCAAAAGATGCTTGTGAAGAGTAAGTTGAATCCAGATTAAACCCATCTCTTGATGGAGCGATTCTTTCTACACCTTCAAGAAATGATAATTCTTCTAAGTCTTTTGCATTAAATGGTTTTAAAAATATACTCATATCATCAGTAAGACCTGTATTATCAGCTGATTCAAAGGAAATAGTAGTTTTATTAGGATTTACATTGTTTACAGACTTCTTAATTTCTTTCTGAAACCCATTACCTATAGAACTAACAAGTATTACTGAAGTTATTCCTATTATAATCCAAAGCAAAGCTACAAAGACACGAAGTTTGTGCCCTTTTAAATTAGCCAACGAATTTTTCAATAAGCTCATGATTACACCTCCGAAGTAAACACACCATCTTTAAGTCGTATGACCTTAGTTGCATACTTAGTTAAATCTTGATCATGTGTAACCATTATTATAGTCTTACCTTGTTCATTAAGTTCTGTTAAAAGTTCCATAATTTCTTTGCTAGTTTCGCTATCTAATGCTCCTGTTGGCTCATCAGCAAAGATTATTTGAGGGTCATTTGCCAGACAGCGTGCAATGGCTACACGCTGTTGCTGACCACCAGATAATTGAAGAGGTTTTTGTTTAAGTTTATCCAAAAGTCCAACAGATTTTAATTTATCTTTAACAATTTCTTCTCTTTCAGATTTTTTTAGTGCCTTATTATAGATTAGAGGTAACTCTACATTTTGATATACATTTAAAGTTTCTATTAAATTGAATTGTTGAAAAACAAATCCAATATTAATGTTTCTAAAAACAGAACGTTCATTTTCACTCAAATTAGTTACATCTGTTCCATCAAATATATATCTTCCTTCATCAAATACATCAAGAAAACCTAAGATATTAAGTAAAGTAGTTTTACCACTACCAGATTTACCCATTATCATGACGAATTCTCCAGAATCAATTTCTAAATTTAAGGATTTTAAAACATGTAATTCATCTTTCCCTACTTTGTAATACTTTTGAATATTTTCTAATTTTATTAACATATGTAAATTAATTCACATCCATAGTAACTTCTTTTACTTTTTTATTTGGAGTAGCATCTCCATTATCAGAACCAGCAGTTACGCCATCGCCTTGAACTGGGTTTCCTTCTTTCATTTCTTTAGTAGGGTGTTTTATTACTATATCGCCTTGCTCAAGACCGCCTCTAACTACAGCAAAATCATCATTTTGACTTGCTACATCTACAATTTGTTTTTTCAATATACCATCTAAATCCTTAAATACGTATGAGTGTTTTTTGTCTTTAAGCACACAAGATGCTGGTATTTTAAAGCTTGAACTAGCTACTTCAAGTGATGCTTGAAGATGGAATCCATTTACTAGTCCTTCTTGATTATCAAATGCTATATTTATATCATAATAAGATAGAGTATTCTGTTGAGCTCCCATCTCAGTATTTGGAGTAGATGGCTTATCAGATATAAAACTTATTCTACCAGTAAGCTTTTGGTCAGTTGAGAAAACTAATATATTAACCATTTGGTCAATTTTCATTTTAGGTAAATCTTGTTCACTTGCTTGTCCTTTCATATAAAACTCTAGACCTTGAATAGTCATAAATGAAGCTGGTTGGTCTGGATTTCCAGTTTGGTCATTTAAGTATACAGTACCATCAAAAGGAGCAGTAACGCTATCATATGCTTTCTTATCTAAAGAAGCTATCTGAGAATTTAAAGCAGTTATCTGAGCATTTATAGAAGCGATAGCATCTCTATTTTCAGTAATATCAGAAAGTGATATTTTTTGTTTTTTGTATTGGCTAAGTTGTGATTTTAAACTATCTATTTCTGCTATTATAGTTGGGTTTTTAGCAGTAAAAAGAAGGTCTCCTTGGTTTACTTTTTGACCATTTGTGACATTAACAGCACTTAGTTCATAATCTCCAGAGATATTAAAGTCTTTAGTCTGTTTAGGAACAACCATACCATTTATAAATATTTTCTCATTTTCAGGAACAGTATATGTTTCTATAAAGTTTTCATTAGCTTGTAATTTAGTGTTTTTCGCATCATTGTAAGCAAGTACCCCTAAAATTAGAAGTATGATTACTACTATTCCTGCATAAATTTTGAATCTTTTATTTTTAAAGGGATTGTTTTTAAAACCTTTATTTTTAGCTTTGAAGCCATTACTTCCAAAACTACTACTTCTAAAGTTGTTACTTTTGAAGCTGCTATTTCTAAATTTTTTCTTTTTAAATTTTTTTAGAAAAGACATGTCTTCCTCCTTTTTATAAAAACTATTTATTATATACTGGGATGTACATATAGAATCATTATTAAGAAGCCTGTTGAATATAAGTTAAATAGAAATAAACTATCAATACTAAGATACTATAAATCACATTTGAATGTAATAGTAAATTTTGTATATTGATTGTACTCTGAATCTACATCGATTTTATGGCCAAGTTTATCACAAAGTTCTTTTGCTAAATAAAGCCCAAGTCCTGTAGATTTAGCGTTATTTCTTCCATTATTACCTGTAAATCCCTTATTGAATATTCGATTTAAATCTTCCTTTTTTATACCACAACCAGTATCTTCCACTCTTAATTGTAAATAATTTTTGCTTGTTTTGCAATAGATAGATATATTATCTCCTAATGAGGAATATTTTAGGGAATTACTCAATAATTGCTCGAATATGAAGTAGAGCCATTTATCGTCTGATAAAACTTTAAAATTCAAATTATTTAAGTCTAAAATTATTTTTTTTGAAATAAAATATTTTGAATATTTTCTTATAATATCTCTAATAATCTTTTCAATGTTTACTTCTTGAATCAAAAAGTCTTTATGAAAATCTTCAAGTTTGGATAAGTATAAAATTTTTTCAACAGAATTTTCAATTCTAAATATTTCATTGTCTATATCATTAGAAGTTTTTTCATCAATTAAATTTTCATTCTGCTCGAGCGTAAGTTTTATTATTGCTATAGGCATCTTTATATCATGTACCCACATACTCATAATCTCTTTATTTTCTTCAAATTTCTTAACATTATTGTTTATTATTTCATTGCACTTATGTTGATAATTTTTAATGATGTTCAAATATATTTTTTCTTCATTTTTACACTTAATTAATTCTATATCATTGGTATTAATCTTAAGTGTATCATTTTTTAGGTCATTTAAAAATTTATTCTTCTTTATGTAGTTAATTAGTAGATATAACAATAAAAATGCGACATTTATAATTAATATATATAAAATAGTGTCAGTTAAAAAAATTTCTACAGGAGAAAATACAATAACTGCTATTGTAAAAATTAAGAAAGTAAAATTGTATATCAAAAATCCAAGCTTATCTTTGAGAAAATCTTTAAAGCTCATAAATTCACCTACTTAGAGTTGTTTTAATTGATTATATAACCTAATCCTCGTTTTGTATCTATAAAATCTTCCAACCCAATTTCATTTAATTTTACTCGTATTCGGTTTACATTTACAGTTAATGTATTATCATCTACAAACCAATCATTATCCCATAGTTTTTTCATAAGTTTATTTCTACTAACTATTTGCCCCTTATACTTCATAAGCTCATGTAGAATTTTAATTTCATTTTTGGTTAATTCAACAATATTGTCTTCATAACTTATGGTTGCAGTTGATAAATCTAAGATAACACCATTATGAACAATTTGATTTGAATTATTCTCAACAAAATTATAAGTTCTTCTTAAAAGGGCATTAACTTTAGCCACTAAAACATCTATAGAAAATGGTTTTTGTATATAATCATCTGCACCAAGATTTACCCCCATTATTACATCCATATTAGAGTTTCTTGAAGAAATAAAGATTATAGGGACTTTTGAAATTTTTCTTATTTCATTACACCAATGAAAACCATCATAAAATGGAAGATTTATATCCAATAAAACTAATTGTGGTTCATAGTTTCTAAATTCTTCTATGATATTTTCAAGATTTTCTATTTGATACACATCATGTCCCCATTTAGAAAGACATTCTGCTATGATATTCTTCAATGAAACATCATCTTCAATTACCATTATTTTAAACATTCTTACCTCCTAATTCAAAATAGTTATATTAACATAACCTTATTTTACTTGATAAATTAAAATTTTTCTACCTTATAATCTAAAATAATTATACTAATATAACTATATTTTGCTTGATAAATTATATTTTAAACATAATTACAATAAAAATGAAGAAATATAATAAATACTTATATAAATGTAACCTTAAATTAATGTAATTAAATGTTTAAAGGCTATTTTAATATATATAATATATTTGTGGGAATTAATAAATAACTAATTATGCTTAGAGGTGATTATTTAACTATGGAAGAAATATTATCTGTTGAAAATATAAAAAAAGAGTATGGAAGAAAAGGTTCAAAATTTGAAGCTTTAAGAGGAATACATTTTAAAGTCTATAAAGGAGAATTTGTTGGTATTATGGGTTCATCTGGTGCTGGTAAATCAACTCTTTTAAATATCATTTCTACGATAGATTTACCTTCATCAGGAGAGGTTTATATAAATAAAAAGAATATTGTTAAAATGAAGCAAAATGAATTAGCAGATTTTAGACGTGATAATCTTGGATTTGTGTTTCAAGATTCTAATCTTTTAGAAACTCTTACAATAAAAGAAAACATAATGTTGCCCCTTTCTTTAAAAAATGAAAGTGTATCAGTAATAGAAAATAGAATACAAGAAATATCAAGAGAATTAAATATAGAATCAATATTATATAAATACCCAAGTGAAGTTTCAGGAGGACAGAAACAAAGAGGAGCTGTTTGTAGAGCAATAGCAACAAAACCATCATTAATACTTGCAGATGAACCCACAGGAGCATTAGATTCCAAATCTGCTAGGGATTTATTGAACTGTCTATTGAAATTAAATAAAAATAACAATAGAACGATATTGATGGTAACTCATGATGCCACATGTGCAAGTTTTTGCGATAGGATACTCTTTATAAAGGATGGAATAATATTTACAGAGATTGTCAAGGGAGAGAGTACTAGGGAATTTTATAATAAAATAGTAAATACAGTTTCCTTAATTGGAGGAGTTAATAAAAATGAGTTTATTTAGAATTGCAATACAAAATGTAAAAAATAGTTTTTTTAACTATTTAATGTACTTTATTTCAATTGTATTTAGTGTGTTTGTATTTTTTAGTTTTAAATCTATAGAGTATAATGAAGCTTTAAGCTCACTTGGCGAAAAAACTAAGATGAGTATTAATACAAGTTCAATTGTAATAATTATATTTATTTTCTTATTTATATATTATTCAAACTCATTTTTTTTTAATAGACGTAGACGAGAAGTTGGAACTTATAATTTACTTGGAATGAGGAAAAGTCAAATAGGAAGGATGTTTTTATATGAGACTTTTTTGATGGGAATACTTGCTATATTAATAGGAATATTTTTAGGATTGTTATTTTCAAAGCTTATGACTATGATACTTGTAAAGTTAATGAATGAAATGATAGTGGTAAAAATGAATTTAAGTATAAAGGCTTTAGTTCAAACAATAGTTGTATTTTTAATAATATTCATAGTTATTGGAATAAGAAATACTATGGTTATAAGAAATAAAAGGATTGTGGAATTATTTAATAAATTGCCAGAAAAGCATACAACTAAAAAATGTATAAGGCTAAAAGGAATACTTGGTATTTTATTGACAACAATTTCTTATCTTATGTCAATTAGTTATTTTATTGCTGAGAATATTATGCTTTCTGTTTTTATATTAATTACAATAATACCTGGAACTTTTTTATTCTTCTCATCAGTTATGTCTATAATCATTGATACTGTTAAGAAGAAAAAAAGCTTTTATTATAAAGGAAGAAATCTAATTGCTTTTTCTGAACTTGGATTTAAGTTGAAAAGTAATAGTAGGATACTGGCTATAATAGCAATATTAATAGCTACAAGTGTAACTATGCTAGGATTTACTATATCACTTTACTATGATATAGATAGAAATATAAGTGAAAATTACAAATACAGTTATACAATAAATGTAGGAAATGATTATGTAAATAATGAAATTGACAATTTGATATATAAATACAAAAAGGATAATAAGATAATCTTTGATAAGACAATAGAGCTTATAGATAAAAATATAATCTTTGAAATGTACTATAAAAATGAAAATAATCAAAGAAAAGATATAATATCCGTGGACTTCATTAAAGAAAGTGATTTTAAAAAATTAAGACAGTATCAGAAGAAGGATTATAAAGATTTATCTTCAGATGAATATGTGCATTATGTTTCTGACTCATATAAGAAAATATTTTTTGAAAGCTTTAATACTGAAGAAATAAATCTATACATTAAAGGTGAAAAAGAATATGATACAAATTTTTTTACAGTACAAGAAAATATATTAGAACCAGAAATAAATTCACAATCTACATTTGATTTAGTAGTAGTAAAAGATAACGTCTTTAATCAGTTAAAATCAGACAAAAGCTCTAGACTAATAAGATTAATTGATGTAGACAATGAAAAGAAAGGGCTTGATTTGACCTTAGAATTGAAGAATATAGTGAATAAAAATATTAAACCTACTTATCCTTTTAATTTTACATCGAGGACTGAAAACTATAATAATTTGATAAAACTAAGTGGTCTTATGCTATTTATAGGCATATTTTTATCTGTAGTGTTTCTTTTATGCACAGGTAGTATAATTTTGTTTAAGCAACTATCAAGTATATATGATGATAAAGAGAGATACATTATGTTAATAAAACTTGGAGCAAATAACAAGGATATTGAGAAAATAATATCAATACAATTAAAAGTTGTATTTTTACTACCATTAGTCGTAGGCACAATTCATAATCTATTTGCAATGTCAATTGCACAAAAGTTTATCCCTAGGTCACTAATTATTCCAATTATCATAACTCTAATCATTTATTATATAGGATACTTTATATATTATTTTTTAACATTAAAATATGCTCAAAATATGATAATAGAATAGTTTAATTTTTATTAAAAGTCTTAAAGAAATTTTCTTAGTAAATTAAATTATTTAAGCTAATCCAGAAAATCGTAGAGTTTATATGGGCACATATTATGATGAATGAATTAAGCTTTGGAAAAAGTTTATATTTTGTATCAGTTGTATTACTTGATGTTATATAATAAATTTAGGAAAAATAACAAATAAAAAATGACAAGGAGTTGAAGTTTATGAAGTTTAATGCTTATCAACATAAATATTCATCAATAAGAAATGTCGTATATGCTAAAAATGGTGCAGTTGCAACATCAACACCACTAGCATCTCAAGCTGGGCTTGAAATATTAAAAAAAGGTGGTAATGCTGTGGATGCAGCAGTTGCAACAGCTGCCACATTATCAGTAGTAGAACCAACAAGCAATGGGATTGGGGGAGATGCATATGCCCTTGTTTGGATAGAGGAAGAAAAAAAATTGTATGGTCTAAACTCTAGTGGTTTTGCTCCAGAAAAGATGGAATTAAATAATTATGATAATATGGAGGAAATGCCAAAGTATGGATTTGGAGCAGTAACTGTACCTGGAATACCTGCAGCTTGGGCAGAATTAAATAAAAAGTATGGTAAACTTAGTTTAAAGGAATGTTTATCTCCAGCAATAAACTATGCAAGAGAGGGTTATGTAGTATCTCCTAATGTGGCTAAAGTTTGGAAAAAATCATATGAACTATATGAAAAAGAGCTTATTGGGGAAGAATTCATACCATGGTTTGATACATTTTCTAAAGATGGGAAAGCTCCAGAAGCTGGAGACATATTTATATGTGAAGAACATGCAAATACATTAGAAGAAATAGCAAATACTCAAGCTGAAAGCTTTTATAGAGGAAGACTTGCTAATAAAATAGATGAATATTCTAGAAAGTTTGATGGAGCTATAAGAAAAAGCGATTTAGAGCGTTTTTATCCAACATGGGTAGAACCTATAAGTACAGAATATAAAGGGTATAAGATATTTGAAATTCCACCAAATGGACATGGAATAACGGTTTTAATGGCACTTAATATATTAAAAGAACTAGATATAGAAGGAAATATAGAAAATGTGGAAGACATACATAAAATTATAGAAAGTTTAAAATTAGCTTTTGCAGATTCTAAAACTTATGTAACTGATATAGAGCATATGAAGGCAAAGGTTCAAGATTTATTAAACCAAGAGTATGCTAAAAAAAGAAGTTCATTAATCAATAACAAGAAGGCTCTGTATCCAAGTGCAGGAGAACCATATTGTGGTGGCACAGTATATCTTTGTACTGCTGACATGGATGGAAATATGGTTTCATATATACAGAGTAACTATATAAACTTTGGTTCTGGAATTGTGATACCAAACACTGGGATTGCATTACATAGTAGAGGAAATAATTTCAACTTAGACCCTGAACATCATAACGTAGTAAAACCATTTAAAAAACCTTATCATACTATAATACCTGGATTTTTAGGCAAGGAAGAGAAAGCAATAGGACCATTTGGTGTAATGGGTGCCTTTATGCAACCACAAGGGCATATTCAAGTACTAACAAACATGATAGATTTTGGTTTAAATCCTCAAGAAGCACTAGATGCTCCAAGATGGCAGTGGATAGAAGGCAAGAAAATAGAAGTTGAATCAGATATGCCAAAACACATCATAGATTCATTAGTTGAAAAAGGGCATGAAATAAAAGTAATTAATGATAGTGTCGATATGGGAAGAGGTCAAATAATATTCAAAACAGAACAAGAAAGTTATATCTGTGCAACAGAATCAAGATGTGATGGTCATGTTGCAGTTTATTAATATTATCAAAATATATATTATAAATTCAAAAATGTATAAGAAGTAATAATTAAAGGCGAAAGTCTTCAATGACTAACGCCTTTATGATACTTTATAATATTTAAGATATTATAGATTGATTTTATATGTTATTAGTTTTATTCTTGGCCAGTTTTAATTTCATTGTCATCGTAGCTAATCCAGTCACTAAAGCTACCAACATAAATCTTATGAGGTATGTCAAGTTCTCTAAGAGCAAGACTATTGACACAAGCAGATATTCCTGAGCCACAAGATAAAATTACTTCATCATAAGTATTTAAATCCTTGAAGAAATCCTTTAAAAATTCTATGTCTTTAAGTGATCCATTTTCAAAATTACTTTTTATTAAATCCTTACAGAAATAATTCTTAGCACTAGGTATATGACCAGCTTTTGAGTAAGCAGGCTCAACTAAACCTTGGTATCTTTCGTTGGCACGACAATCTATGATTACAGTATCTTTTTTATATAATTTAGATTTAACATATTCCATTGGTACAACCAAATCATCATTTATATTTGGCTTAATTTCTTTACCTATACAATTTGGGATATTTACTTTTTCTTCTAGCTCTCCGCCTTCGTTTATGAAAGATGTTATTCCTCCGTCTAGTACATAAACATTCTTAAGACCTAAATGTTTTAATTGGAAAAATAATCTACAAGCTCCATTTAAATCTCCATCATCATAAGTTACAATTGTAGTATCGTTATCAACACCCATTTTTTCTAACTTTTCTTTTAATATGAAAGGGTCTTGCAAAGGGTTTTTACCACCATGTTCTTTTGTAGGAGACGATAAATCATTGTCTATATCTAAGATAAAACTACCTTTTATGTGCCCTTTTTTATAAGAATCGATACCATAAGTTCTATTAATAAGGTCAAATCTACAATCTATAATGACTAGATTATCATTTTGTTCTAGCTTTGATATGAGTTCTTTTGCAGAAATAATGTTTTTCAAAGAATGTACCTCCTATGTTTATATTATTTTTATTTTACTTCATATTAATTATTAACTTTATAAATTAATATTATTATAATTTATTACATAAGTAAATAAATCTTTAGAAATTGTAAAAATTTTATATAAAAATTCAAATAATTAATGAATATTGAAAATTTTAGATATATAATAAAATAAGGGTATATTTTATACAATATGAAAGCTGATATTGCAATAGATTAAAGCCTTATACACGTTTAGTTTTTAAAGAAATAAGTGTTATTATGAAAATCTAAGTTAATTTATTAAATAAATAATTGAATAAAAAAATTTTATTATGTATTTATAAAATTTTTGTTACAAATTTGGCATAATATAGTATACTTTAAGTGTGTATTAGGTTAAATCTATAACAAATTAGACATATGATATAGACTTAGTGTTTATTGGTAATTAAAACAAATTTGTTAATATCAACTATTTGTAGTTTGGGCAGTTATAATTATTTTATAGGGGGGATGTCCAATACAAAACAATTAATCAAGAACTAATATTATATTATAAGAAGTTATAGTTTTGTGTGTTTATGTTTTTAATTAAATTTAAAGTGGGAAAAATATATTTGTTAGAATGGAGAATAGCGAGATGAGTAATAGAATAGTTAGTAAGAGACAATTAACAGATAGTATTTATTTGATGGAAATAGAGGCGCCTAGAGTTGCAAAATCTTCTCAACCTGGTCAATTTATAATAATTAAAAATGACGAAAAGGGAGAAAGAATTCCTCTAACAATAGCTGACTATGATAGAGAAAAAGGAACAGTAACTATCGTATTCCAAACAGTTGGTGCTTCAACTAAAAAATTAGCGATGTTTGAAGAAAACGATTTTGTAATGGATTTTGTAGGGCCATTAGGACAAGCAAGTGAATTTATACATGAAGATATAGAAGAGTTAAAAAATAAAAAAATATTATTTGTAGCTGGTGGAGTTGGTTCTGCTCCAGTGTATCCACAAGTTAAATGGTTTAAAGAGAATGGATTAGATGTAGATGTAATAATTGGTGCAAGAACTAAAGAATTAATCATATTAGAAGATGATATGAGAGAAGTAGCTAAAAACGTATACGTATCAACAGATGATGGTACATATGGATTTAATGGAAGAGTTACAGACTTATTAAAAGATTTAGTTGATAATCAAGGTAAAAAATATGACCAAGCAATAGTGATTGGACCAATGATAATGATGAAATTTATGTGCCAATTAACTAAAGAGTTAAATATACCTACTATAGTAAGTTTAAATACAATAATGATTGATGGAACAGGTATGTGTGGTGGTTGCAGAGTTAGTGTTGGAGATGAAACTAAGTTTGCATGTGTAGACGGCCCAGAATTTGATGGACATTTAGTTGATTTTGACCAAGCGATGAGAAGACAATCTATGTATAAGACTCAAGAAGGAAGAGCTATGCTAAAACTTGAAGAAGGCGATAGTCATCATCATAGTAATTGTGGATGTGGAGGTAACAAATAATGGATGCTAAAAAAGTAAAAGTACCAGTTAGAGAACAAGAACCTGCTATAAGAGCAACAAATTTTGATGAAGTGTGTTTAGGATACAATAAAGAAGAAGCTATTTCAGAAGCTAATAGATGTTTGGCTTGTAAAAAACCAAAATGTGTAGGTGGATGTCCAGTAGGAATAGATATTCCAGGATTTATAACAAAAGTTAAAGAAGATGATATAGAAGGTGCAGCTAAAGTAATAGCTAAGAGTAGTTCATTACCAGCTGTTTGTGGTAGAGTATGCCCACAAGAAAGTCAATGTGAGGGTGTATGTATACTTGGAATAAAATCAGATGCAGTATCAATTGGTAAACTAGAAAGATTTGTAGCAGATTGGTCAAAAGAAAATGATATAAATTTATCTGATACAGAGCCTAAGAAAAATCAAAAAGTAGCAGTAATAGGAAGTGGTCCAGCAGGTCTAGCTTGTGCTGGTGATTTAGCTAAAAAAGGTTATGATGTAACAATCTTTGAAGCAATGCATGAGCCAGGTGGAGTTTTAACTTATGGTATACCTGAATTTAGACTTCCAAAACAAGCTGTTGTTCAACCTGAAATAGATAATATAAGAAAATTAGGTGTAAAAATAGAAACTAATGTAATTGTTGGTAAAACAATAACAGTAGATGAGCTTATAGAAGATGAAGGATTTGAAGCTATATTTATAGGTTCAGGAGCTGGTCTTCCAATGTTTATGAATATACCAGGAGAAAATGCAAATGGAGTATTTTCTGCAAATGAGTTCTTAACTAGAGTAAACTTGATGAAAGCTTACAGAGATGATTACGATACACCTATTAGTTCTGGTAAAAAAGTTGCTGTAGTTGGTGGTGGAAATGTTGCTATGGATGCTGCTAGAACTGCATTAAGATTAGGTTCAGAATCATATATAGTTTATAGAAGAAGTGAAAAAGAGCTTCCAGCAAGAGCTGAAGAAGTACACCATGCAAAAGAAGAAGGTATTATATTTAATACATTAACAAATCCTAAAGAAATTTTAGTAGATGAAAATGGATACGTTAAAGGTATGGTTTGTATAAGAATGGAATTAGGAGAGCCAGATGACTCTGGAAGAAGAAGACCTATAGAAATAGAAGGTTCTGAATTTGTACTTGATGTAGATACAGTTATAATGTCACTTGGAACAAGTCCAAATCCATTAATATCTTCTACAACAAAGAGTCTTGATATAAATAAGAGAAGATGTCTAATAACAGATGAAACTGGTCAAACTTCTAAAGAAGGAGTATTTGCAGGTGGAGATGCTGTTACTGGAGCAGCAACAGTAATATCTGCAATGGGAGCTGGTAAAACAGCAGCAGCTTCAATAGATGAATACTTAAAAGCAAAAGTTAATGCTTAATTTGTAAATTAAAAATACCAAGCTAGAATATAATTTCTGGCTTGGTATTTTTTTATTTTGTAATTGTGCAACTGTTATTGTCTTAATATTTGACACTATTCTACCATAATTAGACATAATTGTGATAAAATAGTATACAATAAAGGTTTTATAAGGAGGTAATAATGTGTGGTTAACAAAATTAAATTTGATAAATCTAATATTAGATAACAAAACGACAAATTGTATAATTAATGGTGTTTTAATATGAGAAAAAAAGAAAAAGTATTTGATGGACTAATTTTTAAGCATATATTAATTTTATTAATGCTATTAGTCTTGATTGATTTCACAAGCACAATTATATGTGCAAGTAATTCTATGAAGATTACTTCTGAAAATATGCTTGAGGCATCCAAAAGAGAGCTTGAGGACTATTTAAAAACAAACACTTCTTTATTAAAAGCTCTTAGTCAAGATGATAGATTTTCTAATAGTGACACATCTCTAATTGAAAAAGGAAAATTATTAAGACCATATCAAAAAGAATATAATCTTTTTATGATTGGTATAACAGATACAGAAGGAAATGTTTCAAGTACATATAGGGAAAAAGTTGGTTCAATAAAAAATAAGGTTGGTTTTAAAAAAGCAATTAAAACTAAGCAAGTAATAGTTTCAGACATTGAGACTAGTAATGTTACAGGTGATAAAGTGTTTATTATATATATGCCTATTGTAAAAAACAATGAGGTAATAGGAACCATTTTTGCGTCTTTTTATTTTCAAGATGTAAATAAGATAGTGAGTAGAAGTAACTTTGAGGATTCTATTAAATTTCTAATGATAGACAAAGATTATACTCTTATTTCTGAACCAGATAAAAATTATATCAATAACAAAAGTAATACTTTGAGTTTAGAAGGAAATATCATAGGAAGTACTAAAGATGAAATTTTAAAAAATATAAATGAAAAACAAAAAAGTAGTTTTTTATATTGGAATAACTGGAGATTATATAATGTAAAATATACAAATATTAAGGATACTAATTGGACTTTAATATCAAAATGTGATATATTTGAAAATTTTAAAAGCCTAATAATTAATTTTATAATAAAATTATATTTCTATATATTAATATTTATGATATTGTGGAAATTAAGTAATGCTAAGTTAATAGACCAACTTAAAAAGTTGGCTTATTATGATTCTTTAAGTGGAATAAAAAACAAGGAAAAGTTTAGAAAAGATTCTATATATATTTTAAAAAATTACTATCGAGATGATTTCTACTTGGTGCAGTTAGATGTAAATAAATTTAAATATATAAATGAGATGTTTGGTTATTCTGAGGGAAATAAGATATTAATTCATATTGCACATGTTTTAAATAATAATATGAATAAATATGAGCTTTGTGCTAGGATGGATAATGACCATTTCATACTATTGGTTTTTTGTAGTACTGAAGATGAACTTTTAAGTAGATTGTCTAAAATAAATAATGAAATTTGTAACTTAAGTACTAATAATTCATCTAAATATAAAATTGTTATATCAAGTGGAATATATAAAATCACTGAAAAAGATGATGCTCAAAAGATTGACCTGTTAATTGATAGAGCAAATATTGCAGCAAAAACTAAAAAAGAAAAATATGAACACTCATATTCATTTTTTAATGAAGAGACAAGAAATCGATTGTATAATGAAAAACGATTGGAAGATAATATGAACAAAGCTTTAGAAAAAGATGAATTTATCGTGTATTATCAGCCCAAGTATAGCCTAAATAATGGAAATGAAATTGAGGGGGCAGAAGCTCTGATAAGATGGGATAGCCCAGAAATGGGATTTATTTCACCTATAGACTTTGTACCTTTATTTGAAAAAAATGGTTTCATTGTAAATGTTGACATGTTTGTATTTGAAGAAGTTTGTAAGACGATTAACAAATGGATAAATGAAGGATATACTCCTGTACCAATCTCAGTGAATATGTCTAGAGTTCATTTATACAGAGAGAATTTTATAGAAAATATTACTGATTTGATAAATAAGTACAATATATCTCCTGAATTTATTGAACTTGAACTAACAGAAAGTGTTGTATTTGACAATTTAGATATATTGATTAATATAATGAAAAAGATTAAAGAAATAGGCTTTATTATATCAATGGATGACTTTGGCTCAGGGTATTCATCTTTAAATTTATTAAAAGACCTTCCTTTTGATGTTCTAAAATTGGATAGAGGATTTTTAATTGAGACAACAGATACGAAACGTGGGAAAATTATTATTTCTAAAATAGTAGAAATGGCAAAGGCTATTGATATTAAAGTAATCTGTGAAGGTGTAGAGACTTATGAACAAGTAGAGTTTTTAAAAGAAATAGGTTGTGATAAAGTTCAGGGATACTTATTTGCTAAACCTATGGTTTTAGATGAATTTGAAAAACGTTTAAATTTTAAATTTAATAATAATTAATACTTATTTAGATTGTTTAATACCCTAATTTAATTGGCTTACAAATATGTAAGTTAATTGTTAGGGTATTTTTATGGTTAAAGTAGTATGTTCACGATAATATAGTATTGTAGTAAAAATAAAAAAATTATGGAGAATGTAAAATGAACATATTAAGTATTAAAAATATATCAAAAACATATTGTGGTAAGGTTCCATTTAAAGCCTTAGATAAAGTTAATATAAATATAAAAAAAGGAGAATTTGTAACTGTTATGGGGCCATCTGGAAGTGGTAAATCTACTCTTTTAAATATAATATCTACAGTTGACAAACAGAGTGAAGGTAAAGTCATATTGGATGGATATGATATAAGTAAATTAGAAGGGGAAAAGCTTGCAGAATTTAGAAGAAAGCAACTTGGTTTTGTATTTCAGGATTTCAACTTAATTGATACTCTAACTGTTGGAGAAAATATAATGTTACCACTTACATTAGATGGTGCAAATATTAAAGATATGAATAGACAAACTATAAATATAGCTAAATTTTTAGGGATTGATAAACTTTTAGATAGAAGAATTTATGAGATTTCAGGAGGTCAAGCTCAAAGGTGCGCTATTGCTAGAGCAATTATAAATAGACCATCACTATTACTTGCGGATGAACCAACTGGAAATCTTGATTCAAAATCTACTGATGATGTTCTAAGATTATTTACTAAGATAAACAAAGAGCAAAGTGTAACCACACTTATGGTAACTCATGAAGCATATAGTGCAAGTTACTCAGATAGAGTAATTTTTATAAAGGATGGATGTGTATATACAGAAATAAAAAAATCTGAAAACAGTACTTCTTTTTATGATGAAATATTATCTGTACTGTCTCAAATAGGGGGTGCAAGATAGTGGGGTTTAGAAATTTTGCTTATAATAATATAGTTAGAAATTTTAGGGCCTATTTAGCATATTTTTTAAGTTCAGTTTTTTCTATAATGATATTTTTTGTTTTTGCTGTATCTATGTTTCATCCCATTATAACAGGTTCAGGAATTCAAAATGGTTCTACTGCATTTATGGCTCTTATGGTTTCAGAATTAATAATACTAGGATTTAGTTTACTTTTTATATTGTATTCTCTAGGAAATTTCTTGAAATATAGATTAAAAGATTTTGGAATATTGATGATAATTGGAATGAGTAATAGACAATTAAAAAGATTGATATTAATTGAAAACTTGATAATAGGTTCTTTAGCAATAATAGTAGGGATATTGCTTGGTTTATCGGTCTCTAAATTGTTTTTATTGTATTTAAGTAAATTATTTTATATAAATTTAACAGCAATTTATTTTCCAGTGAAAGCAATATTGATGACAGTCATATGTTTTACAATTTTATTTTTAATAACAGGACCACTGAGCTTAAAGTTATTGAATAAGAATAATGTTTTAGAGCTTTTAGTAGGAACAAGAAAGCCTAAAAAAGATATAAAGACTTCAAAGTTACTTGGAATAATTTGTATAGTATGTCTTATAATAGGATATGCCATGATATTATTTGGTAATAAGTTAAAAATAAATGGAGGTATGTATACAATAACGTTGCTAATCACTTTAGGTACATTTTTATTTTTTTCTCAATTTATAATTTTAATGTTAAAGTATTTAAAAAATAAAGAAACTTTTTATAAAAATAAAGTGAATATGTTGCTTATAAGTAATCTGATGTACAAATTAAAAGATAATACACGATTATTATTTTTAATGACAATACTTTTGTCAGCTATTTTAGTAGCATTTACAACAACTTCAACACTTGTAAGTTCTCAAGGAGAATCTTCTAAAAATAACTTCCCAATGGTTTACTCATATTTCTCAGAAGATAATAATGAGAAAGAATATGAAGAATTGCAACAAATTAGAAAGACAATAAAAGGATATGATTATAAAGAGCTGAGCTTTCCTATACTTAAACATAATAGAGAAGCAATATTAAGCGTAAGACATTATAATGAATTGTCAAGACAATTAAAATTAGATGAAGTGACTCTAAAAAAAGATGAAGGTATATTAATTCCTGGTAGCAATTCAAAAGAACATATAAATTTTCTAAAACAATTAAAAGACTATAATATAAAAAAAGTAAATCTAAAAATAAAAAAATCATCAAATAATATAATTTTTCCTACTGGAATGTTCAATAAAATCATAGTTATAAATGATAGTTTATATAATGATATAAAAAATGAATTTTCAAAAATGAATTTTTATGGATTTGATTATAATAACTGGCAAACTAGTGGGAATATAACTGAAAACTTAAAAGAAAAATACTTTAATTTGGATAGAGAATATAATAAATCATATTTTTTAACTTTACCAGATATGTATTTAGTAGAATTACAACAAAGCAAAATTCTACAATTTATGGGTATTTTTATAGGCGTAATACTTTTTATGGGAGTTTTAAGTTTTTTATATTTTAGATTATATACAGACGAGCCATATGATAAAGTTAAATACAAAAACCTATCAAAAATAGGTCTATCTTTTAAAAACATGAATAAAATTGTTAGTATAGAGATAGGTACATTATTTTTCATACCATATTTTATAGCAATTGCAAATACCATACTTTGTCTATTCTTTTTAAATAATATATTAAATAGTAGTTTTAACTTAGAAAATCTGGGTATATTACTAGTGCTCTCATCTATATATACACTTTATTTTTATCTGTTAAAAAAATTTTATATTAGAAAAGTTTGGTTTTTTGATTAAAGTGGTATATAATAGATATATAAAATTAATATTTAAAAAGTAGTTAATATTAAGGGAGGGCATTTGCACCTCCCTTGTAATATGTGGAAAATTGAATATTAGAAGAAGGAGGAGACTTGATGGAAAATCAACAATTATTAGGAACAGAACGAATTAGCAAATTACTACTTAAATATTCTATACCAGCAATAATAGGTATGTTGGTAAATAGTTTGTATAATGTAGTAGATAGAATTTTTATTGGAAATATACCAGGAGTTGGGCCACTTGCAATAACAGGTCTTGGTGTCACGATGCCGATAATGACAATAATACTTGCATTTGGTATGTTGATAGGTATAGGAACAACTACTACCATATCAATAAAACTTGGGCAAGGTAAAGTAGAAGAGGCAAGAAAACTTATAGGAAATGCAATGACATTATCCGTAATAACAGGAATTATTATAATGATACTTGGAATCTTATTTGCAAATAAGATACTTACATTATTTGGAGCAAGTGAAAATACCCTTATATATGCAAAATCATATATAAATATCATATTATTAGGTACAGTAGTAAATCTTCTTTCCTTTTCTTTAAACCACTCGATAAGAGCTGATGGTAGTCCTAAAATTTCAGCAGGAATAATGATAGTAGGATGTTTAACTAATATAGTTTTAGATTGGATATTAATATTTGGATTCAATTTAGGGATACAAGGGGCTGCAATTGCTACAATAACTTCTCAAGCTCTTACAGCTGTTTTAACTATAGGATATTATATAAGTGGAAAATCAAACTTACGATTTAGTAAATCTAATCTAAAATTAGATAAGAAACTAATAAAAGCAGTTTTTGCAATAGGTATGTCTCCATTTGCAATGCAACTTGCGGCAAGTTTGGTTCAAGTCATATCAAATATTGCACTTAAAACTCATGGTGGGGATTTAGCTATAGGGGCTATGGCTACAATTTCTTCTATCGCAATGGTATTTTTGATGCCTATCTTTGGAATAAATCAAGGAGCGCAACCTATTATAGGTTTCAATTATGGAGCTGAAAAATATGATAGGGTTAAAAAAGCATATTTAGGTTCATTAGTAGTAGCTACTATAATTTTATGTATGGGTATGGTAGTAATCATGGTTTTCCCTGAAGCAATTATAGGAATATTCAATAAAGACCCTGAGCTTATGAATATATCTGTTAGTGGTTTAAGAATATACTTACTTATGTTGCCAATTGTAGGCTTATCAGTTACAGGAACAAATTTTATACAATCTATAGGAAAAGCCAAAATGGCAATGTTATTGAGTCTTTTAAGACAAGTAATTTTATTGATACCAGCAGTACTAATTCTTCCTACATTCTTAGGTTTACAGGGTGTATGGACAGCTCAACCATTATCTGACTTTATAGCTACAGTAATTACAGGTGTAGTTGTATTTAGAGAGTTAAAAAGATACACTCCTAAGAGTGAAAGATTAAATGAAAGTGAAAATTTAAATGAGATAACAACTGAATAAAAAATATAAATTCAGATAATTGAGCAACAAATTGCAAAAATTACAATTATATGATAAAATAAAACCGCTGTCAAGGATAAGAGAAATTCTAATTATGGAGTGATTTTATGGAATTTACAAAGAAAAGCAAATTAAAAAATATGTATGTAAACATGAATGTAGCAAGAATGTTGTCTAAGATAAATGAATATAAGGGTAGACAACTGCTTTACAAAAAACAACCAAAAGAAATTTTAGAAAGATTAGAGAAAAAGTCTTTAGTAGATTGCTCAGAATCTACATACATTGGAAATCAAAGAGATAGTAGTAATTTTAATTTAGAAAAATTAATAAGTAATGAAGTTACACCTAGAAGTAGAGAAGAATTGAGTATTGTTGAATACAGAGATGTAGTAAAAACTATTAATAGTGCTTATGAGAGTATTCCAATAAGTTCACAAACAATTCTTGAGCTTCATGGATACTTATATAAATTTTCATCTACTAGAGGAGGAAGCTACAAATCAGACAATGATTTTATTGAACACAATTTAAAATGTGGTGAATTCATAAGCATTGATTCAAGTGTAAATAAAGTCGAAAAAGCTGTAGAAGAAATATGTGAAGCTTATAATACATTGATGGAGGAAGATGAAATTGATATATTAATATTAATTTCTGCATTTGTGTTAGATTTCATATTGATACATCCATTCAAAGAAGGTAATATAAAAATGGCGAGAGTACTTATCTTATTGTTGCTAAATAAAAATGGATATGAAGTTGGAAGATATATAAGTTTAGGAAAAATATTTGATGATAGTTCATATGAGTATTACAGTAATTTAAATTATTTGAAATCGTCCATAGGTAGTGAAAAGGCAGATATGAATGCGTGGATTGAGTACTTTTTAGAAACAATATTGACTGCATATGAGAAGTTAGATGATAGTTTAAATATATCTGATAAGAAGAGACAAACAAAGACTAGTAGAATAGAAAAAATAATAAATTCTACTCTTGGATATTTTACAAAAGAAGATATAAGAGATTTATGCCCTGATATTCCAGAGCCTACAATAAATAGAGTTTTTAACAATTTAAGAAAGCAAGATAAGATAGAGGTTGTTGCAAGAGGTAGAAGCGCAAAATGGAAGAAAAAATATTAAAATAATTGTGATGGTATAGTGTTTTAACACTATACCATTTTTATTAAAATTACACATATCATAGTATTGACAGTAATAGAGCATATTATTTGAAGCTTGTTTATTGCCATTATCCGTATGTCCATATATAATTAGAAAAAATAGGGCATTACATAACCATTCAAAACTTGGTCATATGTCAGTAATACTAAAAGATGCAGAGAAACTTAAAAATGCAAGATTAAAGAATGGAGATGATTGACTTTGAAAACTATATTGATTATTGATGATGATTTACATATTGGAAATTTACTTGAAGAAATGCTTACTAATGATGGGTATAATGTCACACGTGCATACTCTGGTACTGAAGCAGTACTTGTATTTTCACAGATGAAACCAGACCTTGTGCTTCTTGATTTAATGTTGCCAGGATTAAGTGGTGAAGAAGTGTTACCACGCATAAAAGGTATTCCAGTGATTATTATGAGTGCAAAGGTTGATGTGGATAATAAGATTGACCTCTTGCTTGGTGGTGCAGTTGATTATGTAACAAAGCCTTTTAATACAAAGGAATTATTAGCTCGAATTACTGTGCATCTTCGCAATTTTGATATTCTTGGAAAAGCAGTGATTTTGACTTTTGAGGAAATTGAACTTGACACTGATACGCACAAGGTTATGGTAAAAGATACTGAAATTAAATTGACTAGGACGGAATATGCAATTTTGAAACTGTTAATTCAAAACTCGAAGCAGATTATCACAAAATCTACTCTGCTTGACCGCATCAGTGAAGATACTCCTGATTGTACAGAAAGCTCATTAAAAATGCACATGAGTAATCTTCGCAAGAAACTTCGTGATGCAGATGGAAAAGATTATATAGAAGCAGTCTGGGGAATAGGTTTTAAAATGAAATCAAAATAAAATCTTTACCATTTCTTTACTGTTTCCTTTACTGTTTTCTTTACTATTTGGGAATAAAATAACAGTATCAAATACGAGGAGGTAAAACTATGGAGTATGTTCTTAAAACAAATACTTTGAAAAAGTACTATGGAAACTATAAAGTGTTGAATGGAATAACTATGAGTGTTCCAAAAGGAGCAATCTATGGTTTTGTTGGTAAAAATGGTGCTGGCAAAACAACTTTAATTCGTCTGATTTGTGGGCTGCAGGAGCCGACAGATGGCGAATATTCTATTTACAGTATTGGCAATAAGCAGAAAGAAATTGTTAAATCTCGTCGCAGAATGGGTGCAGTGGTGGAAACACCATCTATTTACCTCGAAATGACTGCTGAAGATAATCTGAAAGAACAGTACCGTGTTCTTGGGCTTCCATCATTTGATGGTATATCCGATATACTGAAACTTGTTGGTCTTGAGAATACAAGTAAGAAAAAAGCAAAGAATTTTTCTCTTGGTATGCGTCAAAGATTGGGTATTGCAATTGCTCTTGCTGGTGACCCTGATTTTCTTGTTTTAGATGAGCCTATAAATGGATTAGATCCACAAGGAATTGTTGAAATAAGGGAGCTTATCTTAAATCTCAATCGTGAACGTGGAATTACAGTGTTGATTTCAAGCCATATTCTTGATGAGTTATCCAAACTTGCAACATATTTTGGCTTTATTGATAAAGGTATGATAGTTAAGGAAATCAGTGCTACTGATTTAGAAATGACCTGTCGTAAATGTATTCATTTAACTGTAACTGGTACGAAAGTGTTAAGCAGAGTATTAGATGACCTCAGAATGGAGTATAGTATTTTGTCAGACAGTGAAGCTGATGTTTATGGTGAAATTAGTGTGACTGAATTGACATTAAAACTTTTAGCACAAAATTGTGAAGTTATATCAATGAAAGAACGTGATGAAAGTCTGGAAAACTACTATATCAATCTTGTAGGAGGTGCTAAGAATGAATAAATTGTTATCTGCAAATTTTTCTCGTCTTTGGAAAAGCAAATTGTTCTGGGGAAGTTTACTTTTTATGTCGATTATGGGTGTATTTATGCCTGTTATGCGATATAAGGAAATGATACAATATAACACAACATACAAAATTGATGATACATTATTTTATTGTGCAATCCTAATATCTATTGTATCTGCTATATTATGTAGTTTATTTATTGGAACGGAATATAGTGATGGAACGATAAGGAATAAGATTATAGCAGGTCATTCCCGAGCTTCTATTTATCTATCTAATTTGTTTACAGTTGCAACTGCAAGCATTATACTATGTTCAACTTTCTTTATCATGCATATTTGTATTGGAGGTCATCTTTTGGGTGATTTTGGCAATAACAAAGGAGTAATTCTAATTTTAATTGTCTGTGTGTACTTTTTGGCAGTTGCTCTTTGTTCTATTTTTTGTTTATTTTCTATGTTGATACAAAATAAAACAACTGCTTCCATAACTGCAATTGTTATTTCTTTGGTTTTGTTAATTATTGGAACAGGAATGTTTTCAAGCTTATATAATGAACCAAAAATGATTCCTGCAAATACTTCGACAAATGGCTCACCCATGTATGATGTAGATACACCAAATCCTAAATATTTAGAGGGAACTAAGCGTAAAGCATACGAATTCTTTTATAATTTTCTTCCTGGAGGACAAGTAGTTCAATTTACATGTATGCAGGTATCAAATCCTTATATGTTATCTTCATATTCAGGAATAATTATTCTTATAACAACTGGAGTTGGTGTGAATTCATTTAAGCGAAAAGATATAAAATAAATTGAAAAGAGGTGGTATTGTGATTTGGCTTGTATCCTTATGTTTCATTTTGTTCTTTATTGTAATTGTATTAAGTATCAAAATTATCTTAATGCGAAAATCTGCTATGGAAATCAGCGAAGAGCTTTGGGAACGGCTAAGGAGTGATACCAATACACTAATTACCATTTCATCAAGAGATAAGACAATAAGGCATCTTGCAAATGACATAAATATTCAGCTTAGGGAACTGCGAAAACAACGACATCGTTATTTACAAGGAGATATGGAATTAAAAAGTGCAGTTACTAATATTTCGCACGATTTACGTACACCACTTACAGCAATTAGTGGTTATTTGGATTTGCTTGATAATGTGGAAAAGAGCGAAATGGCAGAGCGTTATATTGAGATTATTAAAAACCGTACCAAAGTCTTAAAACAACTTACGGAAGAATTGTTCCATTATTCAGTCATTACATCTCCAGAATACGACAATCATGTAGAATCTGTTGAAGTAAACGGCATCTTGGAAGAAAGTATAGTAGGTTTTTATGCAACCTTACAGGAGAGAAAAATAACACCGAGAATCTGCATAACCGAGAATAAAATTATCCGAAAAGTTAATCAGGCTGCATTATCTCGTATTTTCGCAAACCTCATCAATAATGCAATTAAATATAGTGATGGCGATTTGGATATTATTTTGACTAATACAGGAAAAATCATTTTTTCTAATACTGCTTCTGGATTGAGTGAAGTGGAGGTTGAAAGACTTTTTGACCGCTTTTATACAGTCGAAAATGCAAGAAAGTCAACAGGTCTTGGATTGTCTATTTCGAAAATACTGATTGAGCAAATGAATGGAATAATATATGCTAAATATGAAAACGGGAAATTAAATGTCTTTATTCAGATATATGATGATTCTGATAATTAAGGAAGGATTTGGAACAAACAGAATGGATAAATTACTCTGTTTGTGTTAATAAAACTTGTAACAAAATTAAAGTTGGCATAGTTTTGATAAATTGTTCTTTTGTCCGAAATACAAGCAGGTGCATTTAGTCAATGTTTAAGCACTTTATCTACTAAGTGATTGGAGAAATGGAACTGACAAAATTCAATGGCGAAAAGCTAACAATAACTGATGTTGACTACTTGTTTTTCTCAAAGAATTTTTGCTATTTTTTAATATTTTCTTGTAATTAATACACATAATATTTTCTTGTTTTTTACTTTTAAGATTATTTAAATTTGAATCGCTATTTATTTTATAAGTCAGCAACAGAATAGAATGGTTATATTTGTGAAATAATAATATAAAAATAATCTTAGGAGTGAGCTTATGAAGAAAAAATTATTATATATAAATGTAAATTCAAAACCTGAAGACTTGTCTTCAAGTAAAACTGTAGCAAGAAAATTTATAAATAAATTTATGGAAGAAAACAAGGATTTTGAGGTTGAAGAGATAGACCTTTATAAAGAACATATACCAAGACTTGAATACCAGTACTTTGAAAAGAGAAATTGCATAGTTAATGAAGAAGATGCTAAGAAGTTGGATGATAAGGATAGAAAAGAGCTTACGAAGATTAGAAGTCTTTGTGACCAATTTGTGAGTGCAAGTGTATACGTAATAGCAGCGCCTATGTGGAGTTTGTCTTTTCCAGCGCCACTTAAAGAATATATAGACTGTATAATTCAAGATGGAAAAACTATATCATTTGAAGGTAATGATAAGCCGCAAGGTATTTTAAATGATATTGATAGAAGTATGGTGTATATACAATCTTCAGGTGGACACATACCATGGGTATTAAAACCAGTTATGAATAAAGGATTAAATTATGTGGAAAGTATCATGAAATTTATAGGAATTAAGAAATTTGATGAGTTATTAGTAGATGGAACTGGAACTAGTGAAGAGGAAAGACAAAGTGCAATAGAGAAAGCATCTGAAAAGATAGAAGGTATAATAGATTCTATGAAGTTTTAGTTACAATATTTTATTAAAAATATAAAGGAAAAACCTCTTTTAATGTAGAAACTTATATTGAAGGAGGCGAAAATCATGCGAGAAGAAAAAAGTAATGAAAAGTATGATTGTTATTGGTGTAATCAAGAAAATAATTTCTGTGTAGAGATAAAAGACAATGTAGTTATGATAGATGATGGCACTGGTATATTAAAACAAGCCGTTTTCATAGGGTATAAACAAATCCAAGTTAATTTAAATTGTTCACATTGTCAAAACTTAAATAGGATAAAATTAAATTTGTAGAACCTTAACATGGAAATTATTAGAAAGAATTAAAAATAGAAAGTATTAATATTTAGACTGAAAATTATATTGTATACAATGAAGGGTAATTTAAGTACTATTGTATTTTAATATTTATTTTCAGTCTTACTTTATTGAAATTATTTTTTAGAAATATCTGGGAAATAGGTATCTACTAATTTTTCGGAAATACTTTTTAATTGGTCAGCCATTGAAGTCAAACTCAATAAAGCTATCAACAAATCATCTTTATTTTCTAGATTTATTCTGATATCTTCAAAATTAGATTCTATAAAGTTTGGTATATTCTTTCTTTGATTTTCTTTTATAGACATGAATTTTTCATAACAACTAACTAAATTTTCTTCATTGAAGTCATCCTTTTCATACACACCATGTAAGATTCTTTTAATTTCTTGTATTGTAAGTGTATTTTTCATTGAATAAATTATTATCATTTGTAAAATTTGTTCTTTAGTATACTTTTTTCCCTTAATAGGTTTGATTAATCCCTCTTTACTGTAATTGTTTATCATAGTTTTAGTAAGAATTTTGTCGCTCTCAAATCTCTTATTGGCAGAAAGTTTGTTGTCAATTAAAGAAATAATTTGGTCCATGTATAAGTCGATAGAGGGAATATCATTTGAAGTTATATCAGCATTATCTAGTGTTTCTAGTATTATAGTATTAAGTTCATTATTCATCATATGCTACCTCCATAATATATATAATACAATAAATTAGAAAATAAAACAATATTAAGTGTTGTAAAAAAAATATAAAGTGGTATAATTAAATCTATGATATAGTAATTAAAACTATATTGATAAATGTGATTTTTAAAATACATAATTGTAGGAGGACGAAATGTATCAATTTTTTTTGAAGGGTAGAGACCCAATAAGTAGTTTAACTCACTTTATAGGGGCTTGTTTATCTCTTTTAGCAACTATAATTTTAGTGTTTCAATCTGTAACATTGCAAGAAACTTCTCTTTTGATGATAGTATCTGTATCAATATTTGGGTTGTCATTAATTGCTCTATATAGTGCAAGTTCATATTATCATTTTTTAAAAGGAACACCAGAACAAGAATTGTTTTTTAGAAAAGTAGACCATGCAATGATTTATGTATTAATTGCTGGTTCTTATACACCAATATGTCTTAGTTTTATGGAAAAGAAAGAAGGCATAATATTTGTTACAGCAATATGGATAGTAGCCTTTATTGGTATAATAATAAAAATCTTTTGGATGGATGCACCTAGATGGTTATCTACAAGTATATATTTACTTATGGGTTGGGCAATTGTTTTTGATATAAATGCGTTCAACTCAATACCTAAAGATTGTCTTAAATTGTTGATTATGGAAGGTATATCCTATTCTATAGGTGCAATTATTTATATTATTAAGAAGCCTAATATAAATCCTGAATTTGGTTTTCATGAAATCTTTCATATTTTTATTATGATAGGTTCTTTATTTCACTTTTTAGCTGTTTTATTGTATGTTTTATAATTTTAAAAGGTTTAATTAATTGATTGATACTAAAATTCTACAATGAATAAAATGGAACTGTCTTATATAGATTGTATTTTCTACAATAAGACAGTCCCTTATTATAAATATTAAATTCTATTTATAATAACTTTTGATAAAAATAGTACATTCAAAATGTCTATTCCATAATTCCTTTAATGTACTTCTCATTTACGACATATAGTTTGAATTTATGTACTATAATTATGTCCTCTAAATTCTCTGAAACACTAACAATTCTAACACATTTATTTCTAATTTCTACAGGTAAATCTAAATCATTTGTTAAATTTACATAGTCATCATATTTATACATAAAATCATCCCTTTACATTAAGATATACTTATTATACTATATTTTAATAAGTTTTTTTAAATTATTACAATTTTTCCCGAAATTTCATTTTTTATACATAAAATTTCCAAATTAGGTAAAGATTAAATTTATAATTGTACAAACAAAAAATCTATATAAAATATTTTATTCAATTTTACAAATAACTATTGCCAATTTTTGAAAAGTATATTATTATTAATAGTAACAAAAAACTGTAAATTTAGAATATTAATAAAAATTACTTGGGAGGAAATTATCATGGTGAGATTAAATACATTAAAATTAAATATAAAGTTAAATCATCACCATCATCATAGATTAAAGGGATTGTAATATGAAATTAATTCATAGACACAAGCCCTGTTTTTAGTGTAATTGGTCTTGTATCTATGATGGGGAGTAATTTTAAGAGAAAATTATAGCCATATAGGTATAAAGCCTATATGGCTTTTTATTGTTTTAAATTTACAAAGGGAATAGCAATTTTAATGAAAAGGGTGATAATATGAAGTTTTTGAGGATTGAAGATGAAGTCATTTATTCTAAAAAAAGATATAAATTAAAGAGAGAAATAGATAAACTTTTTTTAGACGAAGAATATTTTCAAATAGAGCCACAATTATTTGAAGAATACGATGAGTTTACAAGTATTAATAATAAAATTCCAGAAGAATCAATGGTAAAGGTTGTAAATGGAAAAGTAATGGTACTTAGAGCTGATATAACTACAAGTATAATAAAAAGCCTTGTGCCAAGATGGGAAGATGGTTTAAAGCTTAAACTTTTTTATAATTCATCAATATATAAAAACAAAAATACAGTTGGAATAAAAGAGATAAGACAGATAGGTTGCGAATGTCTAGGAGAATCTTCTGTAGAAGCAGATAGAGAAGTAGTAAAACTAGCTCTTAAGATACTTGAAAAATATAACAATAAGTTTATATTAGAAGTTGGAAGTAGCAAGTATATTAATGGTTTATTAGACGAATTAAATTTAAATAAGAACTGTGAAAATCAAATTAAAAATTTATTGTATACGAAAAACACTCATGAATTAAAACTATATATTGAAGAGTTAAAGATTAAAAATGAAGTGAAGGAATTATTATCAAATATTTTAAGCTTACAAGGAAATTTATACGATGTTATTGAGAAGTCAAAAAACTTCTATTGTAATGATAAGATGAGACAAGCACTTGAAGAATTAAAACAAATAAATAACTTAATTGAAGAGTGTAATTTTTTAGATAAAGCCAGATTTGATTTATCAATGATTACAATGCTCGATTATTATGAGGGTATCATGTTTAGAGGTTACTATCCAAACTCATATAAAGAGATTTTGAGCGGTGGAAGATATGATTCTCTAACTAAAGAATATGGAAAAGAAATTCCAGCTATTGGATTTACCTTAAGTGTTGATGAATTAATGAAATATGTATATAAATAAGATTTAAAAGGAGGGATTATTTTGGATTATTTGACTATAGCACTAGCAAAAGGAAGAATAGAAGGAGAATCATTTAAAAAATTTAAAAAAATGGGTCTGGGAGATAGTATAGACACAGATACAAGAAAGTTAATCTTTAAAGATGAAGAAAATAAGATAATATATATACATGTCAAGCCATCAGATGTAGTTACATATGTTGAAAAGGGAGTAGCAGACCTTGGAATAGCAGGAAAAGATACTATTTTAGAGAATGAAACAGATGTATATGAAATATATGACTTGGGTTTTGGTAAGTGTAAATTTGCTGTAGCAGGATTAAAGGGTGATAGTATATATAGAGAAGATGAATATCTAAAAGTAGCGACAAAGTATCCAAATATAGCTAAAAAATATTTTAAGGAGAAGGGCCAAAAAATTGAAGTAATAAAATTAAATGGTTCTGTAGAATTAGCTCCAATAGTGGGATTGTCAGATGTAATTGTAGACATAGTTGAAACAGGCAATACACTTAAAGCAAATGGTCTTGAAATATTGGAAGATATATGTGATATAAGTGCTAGAATTATATCAAATAGAGCTAGTTATAGATTTAAATATGAACAAATTCAAAATATAATTCGTTTATTTGAAGAACTAGATAACTAAAATATGATTAAGAAGGAGGAGTTTAAGTTGAGAGAAAAAGAAAGTATAAGAGAGTTAAAGGGATATGAACCAAACCATGTAAATTGCAAAGTAAAACTTGATGCAAATGAAGGCAGCAAGAAATTGTTTAAGTATCTTATTAAAGAGATTTCTAATAGTGATATAGATTTAAATTTATATCCTGAAGATTCTTATAGTGAATTGAAAGAGTCTATAATAGATTATATAAATATTCCTGGAGTGAGTAAGAAAAATCTTTTGGTAGGAAATGGTTCAAGTGAAATAATTGATTTGATAATACACACTTTTGTGGATAAAGATGAAGTGATATTAAGTTTCTCTCCAAGTTTTAGCATGTATTCTATATATAGTCAAATAAATGGTTCTAAGTTTATAGGTGTTGAAAGTGACGAAAATTTAGTTATAAATATAGATAATGTAATTGAAAAGGTAAAAGAAAACAATCCTAAAATAGTAATTGTGTGTAATCCAAATAATCCAACTGGAACAATATTAAAGAGAAAAGATATAATAAAACTTTTAGATTCAACTAATAGTTTAGTAGTTTTGGACGAAGCATATATGGATTTTGGAGAAGAAAGTATGTTGAGTGATGTTTTTAAGTATGAAAATCTAATAGTTCTTAGAACTTTATCAAAGGCATTTGGACTGGCTGGAATAAGAACAGGATATATGTTATCTAATAGTAGTCTAATAGGTTCTGTTGAAAAGGTAAGACCTCCATATAATTTAAATTCATTATCAGATTTTATTGCTACAAGAGCTCTTAGAAATAAAGATGTAGTAAAAGCTTACATAAATGAAGTAAAAGAAGAGAGAAAAGTTTTATATAAAGAAATGATTGATATAGGAATAAAGGCATATGAATCACAAGCAAATTTTATATTGTTCTATTCTGAAATTGAAAATCTATCACAAAAACTTATTGATAGAGGGGTGCTAATAAGAGAATTTAGTGGAAAGTTAAAAAATTATTATAGAGTTACAATTGGTGATAAAGAAGAAAATGCTATATTTATGGATGCTATAAGAGATATTTTGAAAAAGGAGAAATAGGTATGAGAATTTGGAGGATAGAAAGAAATACTCTTGAAACACAAATTTCAGTAGAACTAAATATCGATGGTTCTGGTAAAGCTGAAATAGATACTGGAATAGGATTTTTAGACCATATGCTTACATTGATGGCATTTCACGGCAAGTTTGATTTAAAGGTGCTTTGTAAAGGTGATATATATGTAGATGACCATCATAGTGTTGAAGATATAGGTATAGCCATAGGTGAAGCATTTAAAAGTGCTTTAGGTGATAAAAAAGGAATAAGAAGATATTCTACTATATATATACCTATGGATGAGTCTCTATCAATGGTAGCAGTAGATATAAGTAATAGACCGTACCTTGTATTTAATGCTAAATTTGATACTCAAATGATTGGGAATATGAGTACGCAGTGTTTTAAAGAATTTTTTAGAGCTTTTGTAAATGAATCTAGAGTAACACTACATATTAATCTTTTATATGGAGAAAATGACCATCATAAGATAGAAAGTATCTTTAAAGCTTTTGCAAGAGCTTTAAAAGAAGGAAGTGAAATAATTTCCAATGAGATAGCATCTTCAAAGGGGGTTTTGTAGAATGAATATAATAGTAGATTATGGTCTTGGAAATATAGATTCTGTGTCTAGAGGCTTTAAAAAAGCTGGAATAGAAACCAAAATTTCTAGTGATATAAATGAAATTAAGCAGGCGAATTCACTTATACTTCCAGGTGTTGGGGCTTTTAGAGATTCTATAAATGCTTTAGATGAACTAGGATTGATACCAATATTAAGAGAACATGCTTCAAAAGGAAAATTTCTGATAGGTATATGTTTAGGTATGCAATTACTTTATGAGAAAAGTTATGAGTATGGAGAATACGAAGGGTTGGGACTTATAAAAGGTAGTATTGATAAATTAGATATAAGTTTAAAAGTGCCACATATGGGATGGAATAATCTAAAATTTAATAAAGAAGATGATGATATACTTAAATATATTAAGGAAGATGACTATGTATACTTTGTTCACTCATATTATGCAAATTCGTCAAATGAAGAACTTATTGCATTTTCAGAGTATGAAAAGAAAATTCCTGCTATTGTTAGAAAAAATAATGTATATGGTATACAATTTCATCCGGAAAAAAGTGGAGAAGTAGGATTAAATATATTAAAAGCATATGGGGAGATGATAAAATGATAATATTTCCAGCAATAGATATAAAGGATAACAAGTGTGTGAGACTTACTCAAGGTGATTTTGATAAAGTAAATGTATATTATGATAATCCATTAGAGGTAGCTAACAAATGGAAAGATGAAGAAGCAGAATATATACATATAGTAGATTTAAATGGAGCTAGAAGTGAATTTGGTGTAAATACAGAAACAATTGAAAAGATAGCAAACAATATAGATATACCTATTCAAGTAGGTGGTGGAGTTAGAGATAAGGAAAAAGTTCAGAGTTTAATAAAAGCTGGTGTTACTAGAGTAATATTGGGCAGTATAGCTATTGAAAATTTAAATTTAGTTGAAGAATTGGTACAAGAATATAAAGAAAAAATTGTGGTCTCTATAGATGCCAAAGATGGAAAGGTAGCAGTTAGAGGTTGGGAAGTTGTAAGTAATGTAGATTCCTTAACATTGTGTAAACAACTTGAAAACATGGGTGTACAAACCATTGTTTATACGGATATATCAAAAGATGGAATGTTACAAGGTCCAAATTTTGATATATATGAAAAAATATCAAATGAAACATCACTAAATGTTATTGCTTCAGGAGGAGTAACTTCTATAGACGATGTTAGAAGATTGAGAGATATGAACTTATATGGTGCAATAATAGGCAAGGCACTTTATGACAAAAAGATAGACTTTAAGGAGGCACAACAATTATGCTTACTAGAAGAATAATACCATGTCTAGATGTAAGAAATGGAAGAGTTGTAAAGGGTAAAAAATTCAAAGACATAGTAGATGTTGACAGTCCAGAAGTACTTGGGAAGTTTTATAGTGATTGTGGTGCAGATGAACTTGTATTTTATGATATAACTGCATCAAATGAGGACAGAAAGACGTCGTTAGAATTTGTAACAAAAGTTGCAGAAAATATAAATATACCATTCTGTGTTGGTGGAGGAGTAAATAAGTTAGAAGATTTTACTGATATTTTAAGAAAAGGTGCTGATAAAGTTTCTATAAATTCATCAGCAGTCAAAAATCCTGAATTAATAAGGGAAGCCTCATTAAAATTTGGAGCACAGTGTGTCGTTTTATCAATAGATGCAAAGAAAAATGAAGAAGGTTCATGGAGTGTCTATGTAAAAGGTGGTAGAGAAAAGACTAGTCTGGATGCAATTGAGTGGGCTGTTAAGGGTGTAGAACTTGGAGCAGGGGAAATCGTTGTAAATAGCATGGATGAAGATGGAATGAAAAATGGATATGACATAGAATTGTTGTCAAAAATAACTTCTTTGGTGAATGTACCTGTTATAGCATCAGGTGGTGCTGGTAAAATGGAAGATTTTTATGAGGCTGTAAAGGAATCTAATGTGGATGGAATTTTAGCAGCATCTGTATTCCATTTTGGAGAAATAAAAATAAATGATTTAAAGAAATATTTAAAACACATGGGCGTAGAAGTAAGATTGTAATAAAATATCTAAAGGGAGGTTGAAAAGATGGAAAATAAATGTAGAAATGTATACAGTGAGGAAATAGATGAATTTATAAAAGGTGTAAAATTTGATGATAAGGGTTTAGTTCCTGTTGTTGTTCAAGATGTAGTGAGTAAAGATGTGCTAATGTTGGCATATATGAATGAGGATGCTATAAAGAAAACATTAAAAGATAAAGTAGCTTGTTATTTTAGCAGAAGTAGACAAGAACTTTGGATTAAAGGTGAGACATCTGGAAATACTCAGAAAGTTGTTAAGATGTCTTATGATTGCGATGTAGATACTATATTACTTTTAGTGGAGCAAACTGGAGTAGCTTGCCACACAGGAAACTATTCTTGTTTTTATAGAGATTTGTTTGATGATACTGATAAAATTGAATCTGAAGTAGAAAAAAGTATATTGAAAGAATTATATAATTTAATAAATGAAAGAAAAAATAATCCTATTGAAGGTTCTTATACTAATTATCTTTTTGACAAAGGTATAGATAAAATCCTTAAAAAAGTTGGTGAAGAAAGTAGTGAAGTAATTATAGCATCAAAAAATACTGATAAAAGTGAACTTATTTATGAAATTAGCGATTTAGTATATCATACATTGGTCTTGATGATAGAAAAAGATGTTAAAATTGATGAAATAAAAAAAGAGTTACTTAACAGAAGAAAATAAAAAAAGATAGATTAATAGGGAATAAGAAAATATACCACTTTTTATAAAAAGTGGTATATTTTCTTATTCCCTATTATTAATTTGTAGAGTAATGTTTAAATATCTTAGTGTAATTTATTATATATATAATTTATTGATAAAATAATTATATTTCATTATTTACTTTAGAAAAAACACAATTATCTAATTATATTTAAGTAAAATAATATGAAAATAAT
>JABBZI010000289.1 GCA_012955965.1 Clostridioides difficile | reverse complement strand
AGCATCAACAAGTACATCTGATTTAGCTACTAAAATAGCTTCCAATTCATCTTCTGTATAGAATTTTTTTATTACATTTGCATTTGTTTCATGTCTATCTGCTCCATATACTCTATTATTAGTAACACTATCCTTAGTTATATCATTTACTTTATTGATAACATTTGTTGATATCATTTGAGGACCACCTATAAAATAAGCACTTTGTAAATCCTCACTCTCTAGCCATT
>JABBZI010000288.1 GCA_012955965.1 Clostridioides difficile | reverse complement strand
GTAATTCTACAGCTAAGTTAAGTCCTGTTTGACCTCCCATACCTGCAAGTAAACTATCTGGTCTTTCTTTTTCTATTATTTTTTCTATAAATTCTATTGTTAAAGGTTCTATATATATTTTATCTGCTACTTCTTTATCAGTCATTATGGTAGCTGGATTACTGTTTATTAATACAACTTCAATTCCTTCTTCTTTTAAAGATTGGCACGCTTGTGTCCCTGAATAGTCAA
>JABBZI010000287.1 GCA_012955965.1 Clostridioides difficile | reverse complement strand
ATCTAACCAATTTTTTCTACTTTCGTAACTTTCACACTTAGGTTTATTTCATCCTTATGTTTTAGTTTGGTTAGCTTTAGGGGTTTCCAGCAATTCAAGTAGTATTGGATAGGCTCTATCCTATCTCTACATATAAGTTTCCCTATATGCTGACTATTTTAGCTACTAACTCACGACTAAAGTCATGAGTATGCGTATCTATTTTTTAATCAAAGTTCTCCTTTATAGTAT
>JABBZI010000286.1 GCA_012955965.1 Clostridioides difficile | reverse complement strand
AACATTCAAAAATATTCTCTAGGCTTCGTGAAAGTAGTCAAGAAAATATTATGACTAAAACAGGTATTTTACTTAGAATGAATCGCTCTATTCAAGTTGAAGGGGCCTTCGGCGTTACAAAACAAGACTATAAATTTAAGAGATTTCTTATGAGAGGTCATAAAAACGTAAGAACTGAATATTATCTATTGGCATTAGCCTTTAATATTGATAAATTACATAATCGAATAC
>JABBZI010000285.1 GCA_012955965.1 Clostridioides difficile | reverse complement strand
TACTTACTGTTTCAGGGTTATTGTTTATAATTATAGTTTCTATGTCCATTTTTCTTAGAGATTTTACACAATGAACTGAACAATAGTCAAACTCTATACCTTGACCTATTCTTATTGGTCCAGAACCCAGTACTATTACTTTTCTTTTATCACTAACAACTACTTCGTCATATTGCTCATAAGTTGAATAATAGTAAGGTGATAGAGCTTCAAACTCTCCCCCACATGTAT
>JABBZI010000284.1 GCA_012955965.1 Clostridioides difficile | reverse complement strand
TGTGTTAGATATTGAATTAAATTTAAATCCACAATAACCACATTGGTCAATTGTAATATTTGTAACAAAGTTTGAACCCTTACCAATATTGTTAATACCAACCTTACCAACTTCTTCTACTCTCATACCATTGATAAAAGTTCCAGTTGAAATTTCCATTCCATAATCACATCCCCAAGTCTTTCCATTAGTAATTATTGAATTTTCTCCTGCACTAATACCCTGAGTACA
>JABBZI010000283.1 GCA_012955965.1 Clostridioides difficile | reverse complement strand
CTACCTCCTAATTAGTTTATTTGTTTATAAAATCTAATGCTTTATAAAGGGTGTCAAATCTATCATTACCTTTTATCATAGTATATTTTTCTGTTGTTATGGAACTTATCTTATTACATGCTCCTCCCCCTACAATATATAAATTTTCTGTTTGATATGGCTTATAATCTTCTATATCACAAACTAAACATTCACTCTCTTTATAATTCCAACTGACTATTTGTGCTAATACC
>JABBZI010000282.1 GCA_012955965.1 Clostridioides difficile | reverse complement strand
TATCTTTTTCTTCATTATTGGAATCTGTTATATTATTAGAATCTTCTGGAATTTCTTCAGTAGTATTATCATTGTCATTATTACTATCTAAATCAAGTCCATCATTTTCTCTATCTGGGTCATCTCTTCCTCCACCTCCACGGTCACCACCAGCATCATCACTTTCTTGTTCATCATCTGGTGTAATCTGATTATTACCTCCTCCCATTACAAATCCAGGTTTTAAAAATATA
>JABBZI010000281.1 GCA_012955965.1 Clostridioides difficile | reverse complement strand
ATATTAAGATTGACCAATTAATCGCAGGTGGCTCGAATGTGGCATCTACTCAAACAATAACAATTGGTGATTGGCTAGATGATGAGGAAAATGGATTCAAGGCAATTGTAACACATAACTTATTAACACAAAGAATAGTTGTAAATATTATAGATGCTACTACAAAAGAAAATGTAGTTACAAACTTTAAAATTATAGATGATAATTCTATTGAGGTTAGAAGTGAAACAAAA
>JABBZI010000280.1 GCA_012955965.1 Clostridioides difficile | reverse complement strand
AGTTTTTGTAGAAAATCCTCTCTACAATTAGCTATATGTTCTTGAAGTCTTGCAACTTTTAATCTTGCTTTATTTCTATTTAAACTACCAATTGTTTTTCTTGATAATTCTCTTTGTAATTTAGCAAGTTTATTTAATGACTTCTGAAGATACTTAGGGTTTTCTATAAATTGTCCACAACTTGAGATACAAAATTCTTTAATTCCTAAATCTAAACCTATCTGATTATTAGTA
>JABBZI010000027.1 GCA_012955965.1 Clostridioides difficile | reverse complement strand
TTTTTCTGCAAGTTATTATTTTGTCAATTCATATATATAAATTGTTTTTATTCTAAAATAACAAAAGCTATTTTAAATTCTCTATATGAGAACAAAAATAGCTTTTATCTATATATCAAAATTTTCTTTTTTTAGTAAATTGACTTAATTTATTGTTTAGCTTTCATTTGATATTTATCTGTAATTTCAACTTTATATTTTTCTTTTAAATTGTTTATAAGTAAATTTTGTTTTTCTGATGTTAAACTACTTACTAAATCTGATTTTATTTCTTCAAATGGTTGATATTTTTCATCTGTTTTCTTAATTATATGATATCCATAATCACTTTCTACAAGTTTACTAGATATTTCACCTTTTTTCAAAGCAAATGCAGCTTTTTCAAAAGACTCCACCATCTGACCTTTTCCAAAGAATCCTAAATCCCCACCTGACTCTGCACTACTATCTTCAGAATACTTTTTAGCTAAAGTAGCGAAGTCTTCTCCAGCTTGTGCCTTTTTAAGTATTTCTTCAGCTTCTTTTTTAAGTTCAGCTTTTTTACTATCACTCACTTGTTTACCTTTATCATCAACAGTTTTTATTAAAATATGTGAAGCTCTAACTTGTAAATAATTGCTCTTGTTTTTATCATAATAATTCTCAGCTTCTTTATCAGTCACTTTTGCTTTTTCACTTAAGTATTTTGATGCTACTAGTTCTTTTTTCATATCCTCTTTTATATACTTTTCAGTCAAATCAAACTGTTTTAAAAATTCTTCTTTAGTCATGCCCATTGCAGATTCTATATTAGTCATTAAATTGTTATATTGAGCATCTAGTTCATCATTAGTTATACTTACCTTTTCTTTTGCTGCTTCAGTAGATAATATATCAGATGTAATCATAGTTTCAATCATATTTGATTCATATGAACGTATTTCATCATCACTCATAGTAGTTTTTGCATTTAAGAAAAATAATGGCTCCATTCTTTTTCTTAACATCTCACCTGTTATTTTTTTATCCCCAATAGTAGCCACTACTTCATTGCTATTATAGTGCTTTGAAGTGGCTGGCAACTTTCTCCCAGCTTCTTTGCCAAAGACATAACCTCCACCTAAACATATAGCTCCTACTGCAACAATTGCTACAACTGCTTTAAGTGTTTTGTTACTTAGTTTTATTTCTCTTTTTTTGACTTTGTTATCAGTATTCTTTTCACCTGACACATCATCTTTTTTAGAACTTACATTATCTGACTTTTTAATTTCATCTAACGTATTTTCTTTTGGATTTTTTTCTTCAGACATTAATATCCTCCTTAATTTTGTTTGTACAATACTTCACTTTTATTATTTTACATTAAAATAATAGTAAATGTGTGAATCAGAAATGAAACTCTCATGAATTTAAAATGAAATTAAATATTCCTTAAACTATATCTTATAAAATTTCTTCCTACTTTTGTATCTCCATACTTTAACATCTGTATAACTTCACTTTTTTCTTTTTGCAAATAAATAGAGCATTCTTCTAAAGACTTAAATATCTCTAATACTTCACCTTTTTTATTTACTAATTCAATCTTTTTCTTTCCACCTCTTTTGATTATAGACTTATATTTTTTAAAATATTCATCATACTCCTCATCGATACATTCAAATTTATAATTCATTTTTAATGCCTCAATTTTGTCATTGGTTAAAATTTCATTCCTTTTTTTATCAGAAAGTCTTGTACTAAATATCTTATCATTTAGAATATTAAATATCTCAGATGGAGATTTACTATTTTCCAAATAGCTCCATTCATTTTTACAATACTCTTCTATATTTAATACTTTACTTAGATATTTTATGGCATCGCCAAAATAATCCATATATCCATATTTCAAATTTTCTCTTATATATCCTAAGGGTACTTTAAGGTCTTTGCTACATTGTATATGTGTATCGAAAATATTTTCTTCTCTAGTATACAAGTTTATTGCTTTTATACTTTTTCCCCTTTTCATTTTTATTTCTTTTATGTAATCTAAATCTTCTTCTGTCAAAGATTCACTTGTTTCACTTATTTGTTTTTCTTCAATATCATATTTTAATAAAACACAACTTTCTCCTTGCTCAAGTTCTTCAATTTTTTTTGAATCATCTTTTTTATTTTCAATTAACTTTTCCTTGTCTTCATCACTTATGTATTCATCATTTATATATTTATCAATAATTACTGTTTCCACTTTATCCAATATTTTATTATCATTATTAACATTTGTTTCTTTTATATATGATACTTCACTTTTATTACTACATACTATATCTTCCTTGCCTAAAATTTTATCATCTTCATCAGATGAAAATATTTCTTGTTCTAAAACTTCAACTTCTTTTTTATCAATTAATACTTGTTCTTTTTCGATTAACTCTTCTTTATATAATTCTTCTTCATTTTTTAATACTATTTCACCTTCTTCTTTTGCTTCATCAAATTTTTGTCTTTTTTTCATAATACCAAACAACTTTTTTAACACTCAAGGTTCCTCCTAATACTTTCTATACCTTTATATTGCCATATAAAATATTACTTTGTCAAAACTCTTATTTAGTATATAGCTGCTTATTACTATTTTCTTGATAATTTTTTGCTAAGTCAGTTTTCCATATAATATAATCTACAGCTATTCCAAGCGCAAGCATTATTCTTCTTATTGATAAATTCTCTATATCAAAATCCTCATCTATGGCTTTTTCATAATCACCTTTTGGCATAATAGCTTCCATAATCTTATCCAAAACCATATCTTTTGCTAAATCACACTCTTTTGAAAAATGCTCTTCATTATCACATAATGATTGTGCTAAAATAACTAGTAACCTTCCTACAGTTAAAAAACCATGTTTTAGACTAAAGCTTTCATTATTATTGATTTCATCATAAATCTTATTTATAATATTATCTACTATATTAGTAACTATCTTGTTGTCTTTTTCATTTATTTTTTTTATTTGTTCTAAAATAGTTTCTTCTTGTATATCTTTATTACACATATTTATTCACCATTCCTTCATTTTAAATTTTACTTATAGCATAAAGCTAAGCATTTTATAACTTATTAATTGTTGTTTGCGACTGTTTGATGTTATATAATAATAATCAAGCACATATAAAAGTTATATAAAATATATAAATTAAAATTCATAGTGTAGATTCAATTATATTATTCAAATACATAATGTAAATTATTTATCATGTAAATTGTCTATTAATACTCTATCAGAATTTATAAAAATAATATTTAAAAGGAGAAAATATATGAAATATTCAACAATGGGTATGAAAGCAGTAAATACAAAAGAAAATGACAATAAATTTTCTAGTGGTATATTTTTAGAGCTATACACGTTAAATTTAATGATAAAAAAAGACGATTGTGTTTATGGGAAAGAAGTTACAGATTACATAGGTAGTTTTAATTTATCTTGGAAACCTAGTAATGGAACCATGTATCCAATAATAGAAAAAATGCTCACAAAAGGTCTTATTGAAGTTGCAACAAAAAAAGAACGCAAAAAACTCTATAAGATAACTGAAAAAGGAAGAATCTACTACAATGAAAGGTCTGCTGAGTTTAAACAGATGCTAATAGAGTCGGCAAACTTTTATAATACTATTGCAAATGAATTAGAATAATCCAAAAGAAGACCACTCTTTAAGTTAGAGTGGTCTAAATTTCATATAAGTAATAATTCTCATTCACTTAAGTAATTAATTAACCTAACAGCCTTTTTCAATTTAGATTTTGCACAAGCTCTTTTTTTATTTATTGTCCCTCTGCAAAGCCCAAACATCTCTGCTATTTCTGAATCAGTATTATCCTTCATATACCACATCACTAGTATTCGTCTTTCAAATGTTGTAAGATCTTTAAATATATTAGAACATGTAATTCCATTAATCCAATTATTATTTAAAAATTCTTCATCATATATATTTATAGTCATGTCTTTTTCAATTATCGCAATTGACAATTGTAGATTATAAAAAAGCTCGACATAATCGAGCACTTCATCTATTTCTTTTTGTGCATTTTTATCACAAATAGTTTCTTCTATTGGTAACTGTTGGTCAGAATCATATATCTTGAATATCTTTTTCTGATAATATAGACCTCTTGCTACAGGGTCTTTAGATAATTTTTCTAAATTTCTAAAAACATAATAATGAAAATTTCGCTTTACATAATTGTGAAAAGACGGTTTTGTATCTTTATATTTATGGCACATCGATAAAAAAATAGCACATATCTCTTGCTGTATGTCTTCTTTATCATTATTTGAAAATATCCCAACTATTTTTGCAACTGTCTTATCTGCAATCATTTGACCATGACCATTAACAAAATACGAATTTATTTTCAATCGTTCATGTTCTTCTTCTACAAATAATTTAATAAAACTTCTTATTGAGTAATCTTCTATAGAATATTGTCCATATATTATTAAAGAAATATACTTATTTAGCATTGTTCTAAACGAATTAATTAATTCCTGTGCTGCATCTTTTGAACCAGCTTGTAATTCATATACCAATTCATGTATTTTTTGATACTCATTCATTCCATATTTTTGCAAATTATTTTTATAATTTATTTTTTTTTTCATATTATATACCTTCTTAGCATTATATTATTACTTCTTATCTATTAAGATTATAAAACTATACATTTATATTAAAAAATATTTAATCAAATAAACATTTTCTTTCATTGAGTAAACCAGGAACTGATTTGTCTGCCAATTTATCTATGTATTCAAAGCATTCTGGATGTATATGCCACTTAAATTCTCTCTTTTTTTTATATTCATCTATAGAAAATTGTTCTGGCATTATTGGCTTGTTACATATTTGACATATCATTATCTCTCCCTTTCTTGGTAGCTTTGGAACCCCACGTCCTTTTGTGATACAATTTTCTATATTTTTATCAATAGTAAAATTCATGTTTCTCCTCCATAAGTTTAATAAAATCATATATAAACTTCTGTAATATCTTTATGTACATTCTCTTTGGATTTTAATATCATATTTTTAATATCATAGTTTAATTTCAATTCTATTTTTTTACTTTCACAGTCTCTTATTAAATCTGTTAATACATAACTTTTTATAACAACTGTCTTTGTAATTGAATTGTAAAGTTTTACATTAAATAACAAGTTTTTATTTTGTAAATCAAACTGCAAGAAATAATATCTTAAATCTTCTTTATTTATATTACATATCAATATATTATTAATAAATAACTTTAACTCATCAATGATTTTAAAAATAAGATTAACTATTTTAGTTACTGTTTTTATTTCACTTTTATTTTTATATAATAAATGCATAGTTTTCACCTCCTAATTTTCAATATCACTCTGCCTACTGTTTTAATAATAAATCTAAGTATAAGAGTATATAGGCCACTTGTCACAATCGACAATTCATAAACAAAAAAAAAGTCTTCTATAAAGACAAAATTTTAAAACACTTTATTATAAATCTTATATAAACACAATCAAAAGTACCACCTCCAAATTTGTACTACTAATTATATCATATGCAAAATATTAAATACAGTCATTCACACTTAAAAATGCTCTGAATCCTCTCCATAATAAGTATAATTTATGTCAATACTCTTTATGTTTATTTCACTATAAGTTTCTCCTATCCTACATTTAAACATTAGTTTTTGACTAGGAGGTTTAAATGGAAAATCATCTACTATTTTATGATAATATTCACCTTTATCTTCATAATATATATCAAATATAAAATCTTTAGAATACTTTCCACCATCACTGCTATTATTAAAATGGGGTGTTATACCTGTAATCATTACATCTCTCTTTTCATCAATATTACATTTAAAACTAAATGTAGAAGATTCATAATTATTATAATAATTTATATATGCTCCTAATGATTTTATACCATAAACGAAAGTTCTTAGATTTGTCTCACATTCTTCATAATTATAACTTCTTAAAACTATCTTTATTTGATTAACTTTTTTATTAGGAAAATTTATTCTAAATGCTCTAACTGAATTTGAAAATTCATTTGTTGAATTATTTTGTGTTATTGCTGAATGATATCCAATTCCCTCTACTTCTTCCCAATAACTAGAATCTCCAAACCTTATATATACATTTTTTACACTACATAAAAACGGATGTATATATATTTCATTCATTTCTAATGTAGTCATAATATCTTCTGGAAGAGTAATCTCATATTCTGTGTCCAAAAAATCTACAGAATTACCTGTAACTACTCTTTTTATCCAATATAGATTATTATCTTTAGAAAAAGGAGCATACACATCGTTGTCCTTTTCTGATATAACACCAAAACTAGTAATTTTCGTTTTAACTGATAGACTTTTTGGAATAAACATGGAATTTGATACATCATCGAAAACAGCTAATTTTGAAATTTTTTTTGAAGGTCTTATAGTTATATCTGATGTTATATTGTTTATTATGGATCCAAAAGTACTCTCATCAGACTTACAATCTTGTGGTAAGATTATTTTTCTTCTCAATTTATTAGACTTTTGTATATCAATATACTTATTTAATAACTGATTATATTTTTGTATCAAGTTTGAGTTTACAGCTTCTAGTTGAGCATTTTCAAGTTTTATTAAATTTATATTATCATTTAACATACGTTCTATCTCATTAGTTTTATTAAACAAATCTAATATATCATTTAGCATGTTATTTTGATTATCATTATGCATTGAACTTGTATTTATAGCTTTATATCCAAAATCTTTTCTATTTGATACTGGTAAATTATTAATAACTACTTTATTCACCTAATCCCCCCTTACATCATAGAATGTGTCTATTTCTTCTTGTATATTTCCAATTATATCTGCAAAACTTCCATAACTGCAATTAGAGTCTATAGACACGTCTTCTTTCATTACATCTAACCTATCTATCTTATCACTTAATTTTCTTATATTATGCTCTGCTTGATGGTACATTGAACTTATCTTATAACTTTCTTGCGCTCCTCTATACCTATTATTAAACCTTACAGCATTTGGAACTTCATCTAATACTCTATTTGAAGTGTCATATACTTTACCATCTACATGAAAAATCTTACTTTCTACATTAGATTTATTACCTGAATAATCAGTTGTATAAACTCTAAACATATAATATCCTTTTTGAAGGGGTTGTGTCATAATGGTCTCTCTTTGAGTCTTATTATATATAATTGGTGAATTATCTAAGGTGATTGGATTAATATCACTTTCTACAGTATGTAAACACCAATTATACTCTTTAATACCTGTTGTAACTATTGTTGTAGCTACATTTGATTCTGTTACTACCTTTGAGTTTAAATCTACTCCTTCTACATAATATTGATATATACTTCCTGTATCTGTAGAAGTATACTCCAAAATGACCTTTCTATCCTCAGTAGTATACTGATTTGTTATACTTGGTTTAATTGGAATAGATGTATCTCCTGGCTTGTCTTCAACAGACATATTTTCAGTCAATTGTTTCATTCTAAAAATAGTATTTGCCAATATCTTCTTTTCATATTCCGCTATATCTTCAATATCATCTATATTGTGTCCTATTTGAATCATAGCTGTATTATTCCATGTTGTAAGATAATAGGAAGATGCTTTCTCTTGTGAAGCAGACCAATTTGAATTTCCTTCTATTTTTTGTGGTACTATATTAAACCATATATCTCCATAAGCAAAATTTGATGTAGTATGAGTATATGATATTTTTATTTTTTCTTCATTATTCACCATATTCCAAGGATATAATGTAACTGAATCTGATTTATTTACAACTACTTCATTTCCCCATACAGAACTTGTGAATCCATGACCTTCATCAAAAAATATATTATTGTCATTCCACTTTCCAACTTTTATATTAAAAAACTCTCTTAATTTATTCAAACTTTCATCTTCTCTAAATATAGATGAAATTAAATCATGACTCGCAATAACACTTCTATTTGTTTTCATAAACTCAAATATAGCATCTAGTCCTCTTTTTTTTAATTTATTTTCAACAATATAATCTTCACCACTAGAAAATCCGATAACTATTACATCATAAATATACATCCCTCTGCTATCTTTTAAAAAATCATCTGGATTTTCACAAAATTCTCTATTTGATACAGGAGTTACATTTATCTTAGCTAAACCATACCCTCTTGCATCTTCTTTACAAGGCTCTTCCATCCATTTTTTTAAAGAAGCAGATTTCTTAATGGTCCATGTAATACCTCTATAACATTTAAAACTAATCTCTTCTCCTATATTTGGATGTATATTTAATACCTTTATGTCACTTTCTAATATTTCTAGTTCACATACAGAAATAGGTTGAAATACTTCGTCAACAGAATTCCCAAAATCATCTCCTATTTTTTTTCTAAATACTCTGTACAAATGTGGTGAACTTGATGTATTCTCCCATTTTAAACTAACTTTATTTTCTCTATCATAAGATTTCGTATATAATGTTATAGACATTATTCAGCCACCACCTTTATATTATTGATTACAGGAGTGACAGATATATCTGATGTAGATAATTTTGCCATTACTCTACACCTTATTAAACTATTATCATCCATAGATTTTAACTTTTCAATTGTTGATGATAACATATGTTTATATTTTACAAATATTCTAAAGTACTCAGCTGTATTAATTTTTATATCTGGTCTTTGATATTGTCGAGTCTTTTTTTCTTTTAATTCAATATTAACAGGGTCATCTGGACTAAGTGTATAATTGGGGTCAAATTTTATAACTATACTATCCATATTATCCATAGATTTTATTGCATAATACTTAAGAGAATGATTACTTATATTTTTCACTAAAGAATTATATGTTATTCTTTCCATCTTTGAACCCGCAAATATAGAATCACTATGAGGCATTAAATTAAAATTATGCTTAATGGTTTTTACTGGTTTTGATAAATCTAATTCACCAAGTAAAAACATTATCTGAAGTTTATTTTCTCCTTTTTTCAACTTAAATGCATACTTATTATCTTTTTTAAACACTTGTCTTCCATTCACAAGTACAACTACATCAAACACTTCTTTGTCTTTCTTAAAACTAAAGTATTTATTTTCTATTATAGTTTCTTCAAGACAATTAATATACTGGCTCATCACTATATAATTCCATGTATTTTTACACATTATCTCCATTGTATTTACATCCATCGGAGCTATTCCAGTGACTCTATGCTTTGCATAATCATTTATAGATACCCTCAATGAACTTGGATATTCTTGATTATATTTATCACTTACATCTAACCTCTCAATAAGCCATTGAGAATGTCCTGTTCTCATTTCAATAGAATTTAAATTTACATACTCTGGAAGTTGTTGTACATAAAATAAAAAGTTTTTTAATTGTATATCAAAATCACGTCTTCCAAATAAATCAGATGTATAGTAATTAAGTAGTTTTTCTTCTTTATATAAGAGGTTTAAGTCTAAAGCAATATTTGGTTTTATACTCTTCCACTCTACACTATTATCCTTGTCTTCTATACCTACGAAATATGATATATTTGTCATTGGTGGCACTTTATTTTGAGGATTTAAAGTTATTTTTGATATAGGTTCATCAATATTAATTCTATTACTTGTGTACACACTAGTTTTAGAGTATTTATCATTATAAATTGAAATATTATTTAATACAAATAATGAACCTAAGTTATCTAACCCTTCTTGACCAATTTCACATTTTTCTATTATAAATTTAATTGCTAAAATATCTTCTTTGTTAAATCTCCATATATTATTTTTCTCTCCTTTATATTTAAACTTTTCTTTAAAGTTTTTGTTATCAGAAGAAATTAATAATGTTATAGTGGTATCCTGTAGTGAATAGCCACTAAGTTCAATTCTAGATGAGGTTTTAACATCATCTAACTCTAAGTCTATTGTGATTATTTGAGTTTCATTTTTTATTGGTGTTATGTCTAATGATATATTTTCATTAAGAGCTTCATTTAGTATCAAATTTATATTTGTATTTGAACCTATCGCTTGTCCATTTAGCAATACTTTCAAATTTGATTTACTCAAATCTATTTTGTCATTCGGGGTTGAATGAAGTTCGTTTCTAAGTGTAGAAGTATTGTAATCTATTTCACAAGTTGATTTAGGTATATTATTTTTTACTAAGTTAATAGTATTTGTATCTTCAAGTGTATTAAAAGTTATAACATAAGGATAATATGATTTTTTTTTGCTAGAAAATTCATTTGCTATTTCTGAATAAGCAATAACCTTATTGGCTTCATTATATATATTTATCATTTCTAAGTTATATTTGTTTATAGTCTCTATAGAAGATTCTACTTGATGATTATGTACTTCATAAATCGAGTTCAAATCATATTCTATATTTTTAAACATAGTATTAAATTGCTCTTTATCTGAATTTTGATATGGGAATAATGTAAATGGCTTAAAATATGGTAATCCAATTATTTTTTTTTCAAAAAACTCACTTATAAACTTATTCACTTCGTAAAAAGTTACTAACTCACCATTATTCAAAAGTTTTTTTATTATTTCTTCTTCTTTAGTTTTTAATTGATACTCTTGAATGTTCATCATATAATTTCCTCCGAACCTACATCTATCCTATAATTATATACTATAGGCGACTCATCAATTATTTCATTTGGTCTATCTAACTCTATTTTTAACCTAAATTCGCTCACATCATTAAGCATGTCAACATATGTAATATTTTTATTTCTATTTATAGTTGATATATTGCTATTTATAACTATTGTACAAGAACCATATTCAACCCTATTCCTTGGTCTTATTCTAGTCCACACTGAACCATCATCAAAACTTATATAGTATTTGATATAATCATCAATTTTTTTGTTTTTATCTAAATATTCCATAAAGCTCCTAGGTATGTAATCTTTAGAATCCAAAGTAATTGACCTTATATTTTCAGTTGATAAAAATTTCTTTGATAGATATACTCCTTGCTTATCATAAACCTTATACTTAAGTTCAATATTTTTTATACCTATGACATATCTCTTTGCACTTACTCCTTCATATTGAAATTTATAATTATCTTCACTTATGTTTTTATAAAATAATTGAGATTTTACATACTCTCTTGTTGAAAATTTATTTGTTGACTTTGTAGATGGATAAATTATATTTTTATTATCATGGTTATACTTAAGACCTATAATCTCTATACTTTTTTGAGGTTTATCAAATTGTATATAATCTTTATTATTGTCATAAAAAAAATATGGAATTTTAGTTGGATCTATATTTAAAAAATACTCTCTACATACTTTAGTAAAATTGCTATCTTCTTGCTCTAATTCAACTACAATTTCTTTAACTATACTTGATTTAAAGGTTATTATATTTTCTTCCTTTAAAGATTCGTTTAGTTGTAATATTTGAACATTCTCATATTTATCTCTTACAACTATCCTTTTTATTATAGGGTTATGTAGATTTACATTTTGATTTGGTATTCCAGAAATTTTAAACCAATTTATATTAACAGGAATATCTAAAACAATCTTAAAATGTAATTTTAAAATCTTATCATCATTTATCCAACTTATGCCTTCTTTATACTTAAATCCAACCATTGCAGTTTTTATTTTTACATCATCTTCTAAATTATACATTTCAAACTCAAACCAAGTATCAGCATTTCCATCTAACATATCCGATAAATATATATGGGGATCATCTTCTCCAATATATTTTATTTTATTGTAAGATGAATATATTTCATGTGTATTCCCAGGAAAGCCATTTGATACATCTAGAATTTGTATATTTATATTATCATTTACACATTTACTCGATATTGTTGCTAATGTTAATACTCTATTTAATACACTACAAGAAACATTATTTAAGTTGTTTATATTACTAATTTTTGTGAAATCATCTGAATAAATCATATTGCTGACAGTTTTCAAGGAGTCTACTTTTTTATCTAGTTCATTTATCTCTATTTCTATACAATTTAATTTGTTACTTAATAGTTCATTCTCTTCTTTAACATCTTTAAAATATATTTGTAAGTTATTTCCGATTTCCTTATAACTGCATATTAAAATATGCATATCACATTTGGCTTTTTTCAACATATCACTATAGCTTGAAAAGGATGGTATATCTACTGCCTCATGGAATTCAAATAATGGTTTTCCAAGTTTATTATAAAAATCGATAATCATATTTTTAAATTCATAAAAATACTCTGTTTTTGTTTTGATTTTCCCAGAATCAAAATCCTTATTTAAATCCTCTATTAAAATTTTAATTCTTTCTTCAAACAATATACTTGGCCTTTTATATTTATAATTATTCATATTATCACCTTTAAAATGTATCTATCATATATTTTATTTCTTTTAAAACAGGTGTCAGCCAGCCATCTTTAACTGTATTTCTTCTAAATAATGCTTTTAGTTTTATTTTTGATACTAAATGCTTATATGATATATCTATCATATACTTACTTTCTATCTTTTTATTAAAATAGATTGAATTCTCAAATACATAAAATTGAAATTTGTCATCTAAATTATTAAAGTTCTTATAACTACTACTATTATCTGATATATCTGTTACATTTATGGTTTCTATTTCACAGTTAATATTACTAGTTAATGTATCTACAATTTTCACATCACAATAATTAGTATCAGATTCTGTGAATGGCCTATATTCAAGTTCAAAATTTGATTTATTTTTTCCCTTAAAAGATTCTATAGTTGTTTCTAATTTTGATGATAAATCCACAGAATCGCTGCCAAAAACGGGCTTATAGCTTATACTATATACTGCATTATAATCATAGTTAAATATCTGAATGCAGTAAAAAAATCCAGTTTTTTGATTTTTATGTATATAGAATTCTTCACTGTTTAAAGGTATCTCTTCTCCATCTTTCATTACTTTATAAATAGTTTCTGCCTCAAATCTAAAATAAGCTCTAGTACTCCCTGTTATAAATAAAAGTTCAGATTCTATAGCATCCTTATTCATTGGTAATATAGGAATCCAGTCTTTAGTTTCTGGATTATCAGAGGTAGTAATATAATATTCTATATCAGTAACAGTTTTTCCAAATAAATTTCTAGGATGTAATTCGTCAGTTATTATATGTACACTTTTTATATTAGAATTTAAATTTATAGATTTACTTATATAAACACCTGTCCTTTCAAAATGATTATTATAACATCCTATATCATATAAACCATAGTTGTATTCATACTTTAATATCTTATGATTTAACTTGTCATTTCCGACTATTTCAGGCAGTAACTCATCATAAGAAGATGACAATATTCTATCATTCATTTTTTGCCATAAAGAATTAGTCTTTTCCCTGTCATAATATACTGGTTTAAATACAGCTTTAGTTACTTCTTCTTTTCTGTCATTTTTATTATTAAACCAAAGTAAACTCTTGTTTATTTCAGTTGGATTATATATATATGTCTCTCTTATATAATGTTTCTGTGTAAATAATATGTATATTCTCTTACATATTATATCTGGAAACCTAAATGTAACCTTATCTTTTGTAAAAACACTTTTTAATGTTTTATCCTTATTATCTGGTGTTACTAGTTCTATCAATGCTTCATCTTCATCATCTGTCATTTTATATCTTATAGCTACTATATCAATAGGATATTTTGTAAATGGGGTAAGGTTTATCTCATTTATTTTATTGATAGATTCAAAATTAAGCTCAAGATCACAAACTGCACCAGAGTCTATTCCATAAAAATAATTATCTCTTACATATATAGCTTGTGGTTTACTATTTTCAAATGAAACATTTAATGGAGCATCAGATAGTATTGTATCACTCCAAAATGAGTTTGGATTTCCATCTATAGCATTTTCAAGAGATGTTTCGTTATTGCAAGATTGTATAAATCCTTCCCCTAGCTGAAAGCTATAATTTAAACATGCTGTATATACTTTATTATCATACCTCAACATATTATCCCGTTTTAAAAATGGCAATGTTAACACGTTTTCATTTTCATCAAAATTAGCATAACACTTCTCTAGTATCCATTGCCCAGCTCTATCTTTTTGAATATTTCTACTTTTATCAAAGTTATTTGAATTTCTAAACCTCTCTATTATAAATTTAGACATATGTTTAAATGAAGTAGAATATCTACAACTCTCTAATTTATCTTTTATTTGATTTATCTTAGTTGTTATACTATTTATATATGATGTACTGATACCATCATACTTTGATATCAATTCACTCATTGAGTTAACTACACCAAAACTGGTTAATAAATCTATATATAGTTCATTCATAGTCTTATTGATTGATTGAGATTTAATATTTACCTCATGCTCATTTAGACTTGATATTAGTGTATTATTTTTAATTTTCGTCTTAAATTCATTTTCTAAAATCTTTCTTTCTTCATCAGTTGAACAATTTGAAGCTATTTGACTTACAATTTCTTCTATAATCTCATCTTTTATTTTATTTATATTCAAGTTAGTACATAGCATATTATATTCCAACCTTTAATTTATACTTTTCGCAACATTTATCAAGTATATCAATTAATTCATTTATAGCTGTTTGTACATCTTCCTTAGTTTTCATTATTTCAAATTCTACTCTGGTACCATCCCATTCTGATTTTTTCCAATTAGTTGGTCTAATACCTTCCTTTATCAACTTAATCCACAAAGATAATTTATGAACTTCATACATATTTTCATCCATTAGTTCTAGTTCTCTAGTTAACTTTTTTCCTATGATAACACCGCTTTCCATAATATACCCTTCCAAACTTTCTTTTGAAATGAAATATCTATCTTCTTCAAAATCTTGCACAAAATTTCCTCCTTTATCTATTTTGTTACTTTATGTTCATTCAGTATTTTTATCTTATTTTATTTTTCCATTTATAACTATTAAATCTTTATTAGTTATTATAACTTTATTTTCCTCAAATGATATTCCCTTTTTTAGTAAAAATGCTTCCAATAAATCTTGAGTTTGAGGTAATATAAATTCTTCTTTAACTCTTTGTATGACCTCATCTATAATTTGCTCTTTAGAACCCAGAACTTTTTTACCATCATATTCAAAATATCTTTGAATTACATTTATTAGATATGCATCAACTTTATCTAGCCCTTTTACATAAATGTTATCTTTTTTCTGTTGTATTCTCATATTTCACCAACTCACTATATTGTCTATATGTGTTACTATTTTTTCTTACTTATAACTTGCATTAATACTTTTCCGACTTCTTTATCACTATTTTCATAATCATCATATATAAGATAAATATCCTCTTTTTTATCTCCTGATACTGTTTCATAAATATTTATTGTATCTAAATTTCCTTCTTCACTATAATTAAGCAGTACATCTTCATTAGCACTGCTTACTTTTATTAACTTATCATCATTTTTAGAATCTCTTAATATAGTTGTTACATCATTTAAATCTGGATATTCAGTATTTGGAAGTCTTCCTAAATCAGGATTAATTAAACCCATTTGAGCTTCTGTAAAATCATCATTATATAAAAGTGCTATTGCATTAATTTCAGGGGATTTTCCTGCCAAATTTGACCATATCTTAGCTCTTATTTTTACAGTTTTAGGTATATCTTCCTCTTTTTGTATAGTATATGGTACAGTATTATTTGCTCTTATCTGAAATACTTCTTTTTTATCTGTTATTAGATAATATATTACTTCTGACCCTTCTGGTATATCTTGGTCCACCAGTAGAAAAAAATTATTTAATGACGAACTTTTATGTTCATGAGTATAAATATCAACTGAATTATATTCTCCAAAACTGCTACCTTCATTTAAAGATATACACGTTTTATCAAAATCGAATTTTATATTTATGCTATTTAGTACATCAGAAAATTCCTTATTTTTAAATTCATTTATAAATAAGGAATTTGCATATCTATTATTATCAAAATTAAATAAAATTCTATCAAAAAACAAATTATCTGAATAGTAAGATATATCATTTTTAAATGAATTTTTAACTATTTCTTTATCAATACATAACTTATCTATTATATTTTTGCTTGAAACCTTAGTAAATTTTTCACTCATAGTTCACCTATAATATAGAGTGTTGCCCTGTCAAATATTCTTTATTAAAAACAGGTATTACACTATACTCACATTTATTTAAAGTTTTATGCACGTATTTTATCTTATCAACTTGATATTGTATCTCAATAAAGTCTGTAGGAGAAAGTTCCATATGAATATATAAAATTTTAAATTTAGAATTAAATGTATAACTATTTCTATCTAACTCTATATTATTTACACTAACTCTTATATATTTACTTACTACTCCACTTATCTGCTTGGATACATACCACTTTTGATTTGAATTATACTCTAGCATTTTACTTTCATTTAACAAAACTTCAACCTTTGGATTCGGTATTTCTGTTAATAAATATTTTTTCCACTTTTCTCCTATTTTTTCATTTACATATAATTTATAACTTGTACATTTTAAATTTTTTATCCTTGAAAAAGTTATTGTATTTTCCGTATATATCTTTGTAAGATTATTGATATTTTCATACATATGTATACCTACAATACAGCCACTACTGGGTCTGATATATTTCCTTTCTCATCATATAAATATATAGTGTAGTTGTACTTATTTGAATAAAAGCAGTAATCCTTTATTGACAAAAGTGGATATCTAGAATTTAATACGACCATCTCAATTGTATCATTATCTTCTATATTATTTATATAATCATTATAGTATTTGCCACCTTGCCTTATGTATATTTTAAATATCGTGGCATTTTCATCTTTCATGTCAACTGGTTTTTTCTGCTCATCTATACTTAAATTTGTTACATCTTTTCTGTAAATGAGCATTTTATCAATTAATATTTCAAATTTATCTTGAAATATTATTGGTTTACAATAGTCTGTTGATATGTTTTTGTATATGTTTTTCATCCTAAAAGCTCTAGATTTTCTATAAAATAATTCTCTTTTATTCTTATGCCATATATTTGGTAATTTCACATATCTTATTCCATCAGTTATTAAAGTGGAATCATCTGAATGTATCTCTTGACTAGTTATAGTATTTATTACTTTACTATATAAGTCATCCTTATTGATATTTATATCTTTTGAAACTTTTTCTCTCTTTATCTCTTGCCATTTGGTTATTTTAATGTCATCCTCTTTTACTTCTAATACTTGAATTATTTCATCTGGATTTTCATATAATTCACAAACGCCTACATTTGATAGTTCTGAGATAGATCCATCTTGAAATTTACTTATTACTCTATACTCATATTTATTCTTTTGTTCTTCTTTTTTCTGGTAAAATAAGATGTAGTTTTTACCTTCTATTGTAGATACTACTGGGTCAAATACTCCATGTGCATGTATATCTATATATGTAACTATATCTATAGAAAAATCTAAGGTAACTTTATTGTATTCAGCATTGGATTTTTTTATTAGAAATCCATTATTATTTCTAATCTTTATTATGTCGTCAATTTCATATTGTTCTGTTATAGTTCTATATATCTCATATCCATTATAATCAGTTTTTTTCTTAAATAAAATTCTTGATATAGTTTGATATGAACTTAATTGTATTTCTATTTTTTCTTGAGGAACTGAGGATAAATCATTTTTTAAATTTACAATTAATTTTTTAAAAGGAATTACTATTTCAAATGGTAGCGTAAATTCAGTATATCCATTATATCCTTTTGGAAAATCATTTCTACTAAGTAAAAAATCTTTGATGTTAGTCGATTCTATGTCAGCATTTTCTTCTAATATTTCTATAATTGGGTCTTGATTATTTATGTACTCTTCTATTTCTGTTTCTGATGAAATATTTTTAAATCTATAAATATAGTGTAGTAAATTTCCTTCTGTAGATTTACATATATTTATTTTGGGATGTTCCAAATAAACTCACCTCTTTTCCATTTTATTTTTGTAAAATCACTTTCACTCTTAATATACCTTGCATATATCTGAATTTGTTCAATATTTTTCATTATATTAGTAATTTTCGCATAAATAAAGAAAATACCTCATTCATAACTTTAAAAATTATGAATAAGATATTATTTTAAGTAAATATATGGCTAAGCACTATAAGTACTTTGGCAGTAAAGTCCATTCAACTATATATTTGCATTTATAATTTTCATCTGCACCAGGAGGTCGTTCTTCTAATATCCCATCACTTTTAGTACATGTGTAAACTCCTAAAGGATATTTTTTATTAAGTACATCTGCGTTTTTTTGAGGCTCATTTTTAATCCAGATATCTCCTATTTTAGGTGGTTTAAATGGTTTACTAGTGGTAGGCGGAAAATAGCAAATATTTAGCTTTGGCCCTGGTTCTCCATCGCCATCACCAAGTCTAATTCCATTATTATAAAACCAAATACACCCTCCTCCTCCATCTTCTGGTCTGTATGAAAATATTTTTCTATTTTTATTCTTATCATACATACAAAAATGTTCTATATTTTCATCTCCTTCTATATTACTTCCATTTCCTGTATCTCCACGTAATGCCACTTTTCTTCTTTCATATTTATCAGATATAACTATATAAGAATCTTCCATAATAAGATTACCAGTCATGGTATCTCCACTTTTCTTTACATATTTACGCTTAATAGAATCAATTTCATTTTCTATATAAGTTACTCTTCTTTCAACATCATCAATATCATCCCTTAGTTCATCTAACTGTTCTTGAACATTAGATCTTACATCTTTAAGTTGAGCAAGTTCTCTAGTTGTAACTGAACTTTCACTAATACACTTATTAGTATCACTAACTAAAACTCTTGAGCCATTTCTTCTATAATCTGTATGTCTTTCCATATTATCATTTGAACAAAAAACATTTCCATTATCATCTGTCATAAGAATTTTTTTAGCATTATCACTTCCTTGAGCTATTACAACATAATAATCAAAAGTATCCCAAATTTCTTCTACTTCATTATCAATCTTATCCAATCTAGACTCATAATCATAATGTCTATGTCTAATATGAGAATATCTATTATCATAAATCGATTTTGGTTTTATAAAATGATTTGTCTCAGGAAGTCCAGATATTGTAATTGGACTTTGATATTGATGAACTATACAAGAACTAGACATATATGGTTGTATATGTACTTCTGTTTTTTCATCTATAGCTAAATATAATTCAAACTTATGAGTAACTATTTCCACACCATCAACTGTAGTAGAGTCTGACTTCACATGATACAGTCTTAATACATCTATATCTCTTTGATAACTATCTCCTTCATGTTTATATGGTGGAAATTTTTCCGCTTTATAGTCATTTTTACTAGGGTCTGGAGGAGTCTTATAACCACTTAAATCAATAGGTCTTTCATGTGCATGATTTTCACTTGGTGGTGTCATACTTGAATATGTTGAAACACTTTCCTCTATATTTAACTTTTCTATAGTTGCTTTTTCTTTATCTTCTATATTGTTATTTAAATGATTCTTTACATCATTATTTTTGTGTGTTGTTATTCTATCTTCTTTTGTTAAAGTTTCTTCAGAAGATAAATCTTCGTTTATAAATGGTAATTTTTCATCATGTAATGACACATAAAAAAACTTATTTGTACAAGTCCATCCATCCTTATTTTTGTTTGTAGGGTCTTCAAACAAACCAATATGAATATCCATAGTAGTTGGATTATTTCCTTTAAGAAGAGTTATGGAACCTCTAAATAGTGAGTTGTAAATTCCTTCTGTCATCATATCAGTATGGTCAAACTTCCCTATATTAGGCTTTGTGTAGTCTATGTAATCAGATGTAGATTTAACAAATTCATCAATATAATCTTCATTTTTCATTTTAGCTACCATGCTATTTGCAAATATACCTTGATATGGAAGTTTACCATCTGTAGAAAAATCAGGAGCATTTCCAACTCTTCTCGGAGTAAATGTAGCTATTTTGATATATCTTTTATTAGACACCATTACAGCATGTTTGAAATGGTTGTATCCTAATCTATCTTTAAAATCAATAGCATGATATCCATCTAGACAATCTGCATTTAATCCACTATTAGGTCCTTGATTTAACTCGCTCCAAACTTTTTTATCGTTTAAAGTTAATTCACTTGTTATAATATTTAATTTTGGTTTATCTATCCACCAATCGAATTTAATATCACTTGCTCTAAAATTCATTTTTGCATACGAATATCCATCATTTAAGTCAGCATCTCCAAATGTAACTGATAACTTAACACCTTTGAAATCATGCAACTTCAATTCATTTGTAAGTAGTGTTGCTGAAGGTAAAACACCCAATAAAATCACCTCATTTAATCTAGTAATACATTTTTAAAGTTATATTTACTAATCATCTAATTTATTTGTTTTTTAACGAGTTTAATTTAAATATATTTTTTATGAATCTCAAATTATGTTATACATTATAGTTCACATTTTCTATCCATATACTTGGTCTGATATGTTTTTGATTGTCTATATTTTTATGGACTTCTATGCTAGTTTGAGGCAATTCCTCATCTCCTATTACATCTACAAATTCAATAATAGGATAACTACCATAGGCAGCCCATTTTTGAGCAGCTTTTTTAATATCTTCTTCAGAAAACCTTCCACCATTTTTATAAAGTAACTTACTATCTATTCTTATTATAATTACAGAGTTTTCTTGATATGGTTTACCATCAAGTGTACCAATATCTAAATAATAATCGCTTTCAGGCTCTAAATCTCGACGAAGTCTATCTTCCATTTCTTTGATAATACCTCCACCTCTTAATCTAGTATCTATTAGATTTGTAGACTTTAGCGAGGTATGATGTCTTACAAAAATTCTACCTATATGTAAATCGAATGGTTCTAAGGCTTCTTGATTATCAAATTTATGATATACACAAAAATAGTTGTCTTTTAGAATATCACCTGTCCCTCTATCTATTATTCTCATCGGCTTTAAAAAGAAATGGATTGTTCGATTAAATAAATCATATGAGTTTCTCATTTCATTTATCTCATTTGAAGTGTCTGTATAAAAACTATACATATTTGGATTTAAATTTAAATCTATAATTTTACTATTTTTATCTTGATTTTTATAATAGCCTCTATAATGAAGGTTTTTTTCTTCATAGCTATAATCTACTAGTATTTTATCATTGTCACTTATTGAATCATTAATTTCTATAAATCCATACTTGAAATTAAATCCTTTTATTTCAAGTTCTTTTTTATTTTTATCACTTAATATCTTATAAACTCTTAAATTAGTTGGTTTCCAACTATTATCTACTTTTATATACATTGGAGTATTCTTTACTTTAATAGTATTATTTCCAACAAAACTTCCCTTTTCTTCAGATATATCAATGTATGGCTTCCCATATTTTCCAAATATTTGTAAGTCGTATTCTGGTATAGAATATATAAGTTCTATTGTTTTATCAATTCTTTCGTATTTTTTACTAAAATAAGCATATTTAATGGTTGGGAACCATCCTTTTAAAGGTTCTTTTTCTAGAGGTGTTCCCACAATAATTTGATTTATGTTTCTACATACTACTGAATATCCTTTATAAACTTTTCCATTAGCTGACTTATATATAGAATCTTTATCTAAGGTTCTAGTGTTTTTATTATTTCCAATAATACTTGAATTTTGTTCTGGAAATCCAGTATCTTCATATGTTCTCCCATATATAAATCCATTTCCATCTGATGCTGTATATATCAAAGTTTTATCCTTTGAATACATGGTATTTAAATTTTGAATATTATATTTAACTCTAAAAGTTGAATTTTCATTTATTTTGTCTCTATCTTCATCAGATGAATACTTCATAAATATATCTCTTGCTGTCATATATCCATTTGTATCCTTTTCAGATATAATCATATCTTCATTCTTAAAACTATCGAGTTCTGAATATAATGCATATTTTTTATTTATTATTTCCTTTGTAATAGGTGCTATTTCCAAATCATCAGCCACTATAATATATTCAATTTGTATTTTGGCTCTTTTATCCTCTAATATTTCATATTCGAACACTTCTATAGAAGACTTATTTGTTATGCCTTGAAGCCTATTCACTTTATACGACTCTAAGTCACAACATTGAACTGGATTTATTTTTTCAAGTATTCCTACTTTGATTTCTAAAGGATTTACACTGTCTTTTCTATAAGCTTCTTCTGACAAACCATCATACATAACATATATAGGATTTTCTATAGTTGGAATAAATGATGTATATATATATGCATCATATACATTTTCATATTTAGTTTTTTCTATAAAGACCTTATACTTAAATTTATTTTCATCTATTGGATAATTATTTCCCGAAACAAGACTTATGTTTTCTGAATTATACAGACCATTTATATCTAATCCAACATTATCATAAATTTTGTACTTTAACTTATATTTGTAATACAATGGAACATTGTCCTTAAATTTATTTGTTATATAAAATAAATCATCATCTACCAAATATTCTCCATTAATCTTATGTAAAAGACCACTTTCATCTGGATACATTATTATTTCCTTTGCCTGTTCTGGATATAGATTTGATATCTCATCTTTTTTATTTACAACACCACTGTACTTAGCTGACCCATTATATAATACTTTTAATTTCCTAACTAAACCTTCATATCGCGTATATGCATTATAAGTTTTGGGATTATAGTCAATCAATTCATTCTCAGTTTCAACAAAATTTACAGCTTCGAATATCGAATTTGTCAGATTTAAAACACCATATCTGTCACCATCATTGTATATCTTATCTATAGGCACTCTTTTTGCTAATAGACCTTGAAATTCCTCATGTTGAACTTTATGTTCTGGCTTGAAATCAGTGATAGTAGATTCATCCCACATAACAAAGTCTCTGTATAAAATTCCCCAATATCCTTCTAATTCTGTACCTTTTTCACCATCAAACTCAATAGTCTCTGGAAAATAATCTTCATTTTTTGTAGCTAAGTTTCTTTTATGAATCCAATCATCAACAAAATGCAATGTTACATTATTGGTATTGGTTTCTATTACAGAAACAGTATCATCTAGAGATGCTGTTGTATTATAATAATAGGCTAAATTTACTGCTCCACTTGGAATATTTCTTCCAAGTTTAATAGATTTATTACCTTTATTATCGATTTCCTTATGCACTTTTGTATTGGAAAATAAATCTCCCGATATACATTCTTCTTTTTCCAAAATAGATTCATATTTTGGTGCTTGCGGATAATCTATAGTAGGTATTTTGAAATCAGGCGTACTTATATCAGGTCTTTGATTTACTACAATATCATCTTTAGGATTATATTCGGTTGCAATTGTTCTTGCATGCCAAACTATATAAACTATTTCTCTTGTAGGTGAATCAATATTGTATTCTTTATTTACAAAGTTTTTAAATATAATTTTTCCATATTCATCCCCTAAAAACTTCTTATTTTTTATAAAGGATATATTGGCACTGTTAATTACTTTTATACTTGCTCCATTATTTACTATATCATTCTTAACTTTAGTCACTATCTCAACCTTACAATCATATAAAGGGTATGGTATTACACTAAAGTTATTTATAGCATCATTAGTTTCAACACATTTATCAATATTAAATTCTTTATCTGTTGAACTATAAACTACTGTGGTTGGTAACTCTATAGATTGGTCAACATTGCTTGATATATTCACATTTACTCTATCTTCTTGTGCATCATCAAAATATATTTCTATAAATCTTTCTTTTGAATTTATAGGTACTATTTTTTTCTCAATTAAAATATCGATTGTTTGAATATATGTCATACCATTTTCTAATTTCACAACAAAGTCAAAAGAGTCTTCTCCTATGTATAAATCATTTGCATAATAATTAAAATAAATTATATTGTTTGAAATATTAAAAGTAACATCTCCAGCTAATTTTAAAAAAGTCTCTTCTTCAATAGATCCTTTTTTATATGCATCTCCTAAAGAATTTATTTGACCATCATTTATCAGAATAGCTCCTTGAAGGTTAGACCCATTTGTAATCTTATAATTTAATGTTTTCAGTTTACTAATATCCATAAAACATTCCCCTTTTGTAACTTATCTATATTTTTCTATTTACTATATTAATTTCATCTTTAGCATTTTCATTGGCAATTGCTTTTATAACATCTATACAATTGCCTGTCCAACTTGTATAAATACATGCAATTATTCCATTAATATCAGTTCTATCATTTAATTTTTCTATTGTTCCAAGAGCAGCTTCTACGTTTACAGATGCACCTTCAATTGGATTATTATATTTATCTGTTACTGATATTAAGATGCTTATATCATCTTTTCCATTTGCAAATATAAAGTTGTTTTCTGAGTAAATCTTTAAAAAGTAAGGTTCTAAAGTATAGTCTGATATGTATATATATCCATTGTATAGGGTATTGTAGATTGGATTTAATGATATATGCTTTAATTCTTTTAGTGAAGATGTTTTATGAGTTTCAAAATATACCTTCACCTTAGTTGGGTATTTTTCTTCAAATTTATGCAATTTTATTTCAACTTCATCTTTTTCATAGTCATATAAAGCTATAAAAGAGTTTTTAATTTTGTATCTAACATTTATTGTACTTCCTTTAGGAATTTCCTTTTCAAAAACTACAACATTATTTTCAATATTATAGTTATTCATTGATATATCATTTATTGTAATCTCTATGGTTGTCTCATCTATACCTATATTTTGTAAGTATAAAGTTTTAAATCCTAGAGATTCAAATTTTTCTTCATTTTCAAGTGAATATTCTCCTGTTTTACTTATAAAAAATACTTGAGTATATGGTTCCTCTATTCCAATTTCATATATAATAATAGGTGAATATTGTTGTGGTATAGGAGACATTCTTATAGTTTTAGTATATGGAACCTTAAATATTATTCCATCTTGGTCTAATTCTGCTATAAAATCATTTTGAGATACATATAATGATTGTGCTTTTAATGGTTTTTTAGTTATTTTACCTTCACCCTCATATAAAAGATTATATTCTTCAGAATATACATCTACTTTGGTAAATTTTATACTTTGAATATTTTCTACTTTGAAATCATTTGCTTTTGCAACTGCCTCTGCATATTCCTCAATATTTTTTATAATTGTATATTGTTGGGTATCATATGGTAGATTATATGATGTTATATTTTCATATTTAGATGAGTGTTCTGTAGGATTATAAGTGGCTTTAACTTGTATATTTCCTATCGCAGGTACAAATGTTTCTAAATTCATTCCTGTATACTCATATCTTCCAACTTTTAGATTTAAACTATATAATTTTGCTCCCTCTTTCAAAACAATTTTAAATCTCACAAATCTCTTAGTTTCAATCTTTGTATTATTTTCTACTTGAATCCATTTATCTGAGTTTAGTTTTCCTTCTAGATTAATCAACACATTATCATCCTGTATATAAAATTCTACTTTTCCATCAAACTTCATTGCTGGCATTATATATCTTAAATCTGCTGATTCTTCTACTGTATCTCCTAAATCAATTATATTAGTTATAGATACTGAAATAGAATTATTTGATAATGGCATCAATACTTCTTCTCTATAATAAAAATTGAAACTCAAGAAAGAGTCAATAAAATTTCTCCAATCAGACTCACATTCATAAATTAATTCTCGATGTTGTAGTTTAGGCATTTTAGACGGTTTGAGTACAAATCTTAATTTAAATACTTTGCATAGTATTAAATTTTGAGGAATGGGTTGTCCATAAATCAATTTAACTGGTTGCATCCATTCTCCATAAATATCGTTATGCCCTACATAATATACATCTACAGTACTGAATAGACTAGATTTTTGTATCCATGATATTTCTTGAATGGATGTAGGTTTTTTGTTGAATACAAATGGTGTTGTTTCATAAATATATTCATCAAGAAAGTCATAATAATAATCGTTATAACATTTTGTTGGTTTTGGCCACAGCATATTATCTTTGTAGAAAAATTTTGAACTGTCAAGTAATAAGTCTTTTTTATTAGTTTTTCTAATATCGTATCTTTCAAATTTTCCTTCTGACTCTGATACATTCAATGTAACTTTTATTAATACTCTAAATTTATTAAAAGCATCCTGTAATACTTTTTCTTGACCATTCATATTGCATTTATTATATAAATAATACTCATCTTGATTATAATAATAATATCCATTATGTATACTTGGACACCAACGTGCTAAAGCATTTTGTAATGTCCTTAAAGACACAATTATAATATCATCAATATGCCCATATCTTATAGTAAGCACTTTGGGATAATCTAAAATCACCACATCACTTATACTAGCTTCCACTACAAGCTCAAACCTCTTATACTCAGTTGAATTTAAATTAAATTCAGTAAGACCATATATATAAGTGTGTTTTCTATTATCATCAATTATGAATTCCCCTCTATCAACTTGGCCTAAAAACTCCTTATATTCAGTTGAATCTGCAATTATAGAATCTGAATAAAATTTTATTTTATCTCCATTGATTAGAGTATAATTATCTTCGTCTACTTGATTTTCAAATTCATATAAAACATAAGCTTCTTCTGGGCTAAATTTTTCTATGATACAATAATATTTTCTATCATAAACATCAATAGAAGCTTCAAAGGGTGGAGCTGTATCCATCATATCTTTTTTACCATTTTCTGATACCTGAAAATCTCCATTTATAACTCCAACAAGCGAATCATATTCTAATGGTGGAAATATCTCTATATACTCTTTTTGTCTTGTAACTTCTATCGCTTTTATACACACCTTATGGTCAAAATAACCATATTCACTAAATTCAACCCTATTATCAGTTTCATTATCTTCTAAAAAATCCCTATATCCATGCGTATATGAATATATTCTTACTGGTCCTTTTATATCATAAACTTCTATATCAAATTTATATCGCTTTGAATAATCCTTATTTTTTAATTCTGGCATCAAACTATATAAATAAATATCTGCTACTTGAGTATATTCATCAAATATATAATCTAAAGTTAGTTCAGATGTGTAAGTTGGTCCAAATGGTTCTCCTTCAATTTTTTCCCCAATTGAAGATACTTCTCTTGCGCTTACTTTCACTCTTACTTTAGAATCATAAGTTATATAATTAGTTTTTGCTTCCATCTTATATCTATAATAAAATTTTATAGTGTTGTATTTCACTTTGTTACTTGCTCTTATTCCATATATTTTATTTAACAGTTTAAATGTCTTTTTATATGTAGTATCTTCTGATTTATATAACTTACAATCATTATAATCTCCTATTCCAGATTGAAAAGCTTTCATTCTACTTGCTATATTAGTATTTATATGTGGAACCATTTCCACTCTTTCTGGCAATTCAAATTTAGTATGATTTGGTATTTCATTTTCTTTCATAATTGTACTCTTTTCTTCTTCCATCTTTTCACCTCCAGTCTACTTTTTATAATATCCATATTTTGAAAAACCTTTTATACTTGAGTCAAGAAATGTTGATAAAAACGAAAAACTATTATCATAATCTTCATCTTCTCTTACCCATATATCTTCATCATACTTAAAATCATTCCAAAAAATTGAAGTATCTTCTTTTATCTTTGTTACATAATCAATTAATAACTTGGTTGGGGTTGCATCTGAATTATATAATTCTATACTTAATTTTTTATTATTTATATCTACTAATTCATACATTTCAAGACTCTTTATAAAAGAAACAACTGATGATTGATTTTTTTTATCAGGATTTCCTTTTAATAGAATTTCTCCTGTAGAAGTGATGTAAACATCATCTAAAGTTATTAAATTATTATCTACTAATATAGTATTTACCAAAACCATCTTTTCAGATATAACAAAATCTTTACTCATATCTTTCCATTCTTTTACTTCTCTAATTCCAAGCTCTCTTGAAATTCCATTGGCAAGACCTCGTTTTGTGGAATTAGCTGGATTTTTAAAAACATCAAGAATTCTAAGCTTATATTCATGGTTCTGTTCTCCTTTAAGCCTAGAACATCCTACTAAAAAACCAAACTCATCAAAAAAATTCCATACATGATGTAAATTTAACTCAAATAAAAATTCTTTATTATTGCACTTTACTTTTATTTTCCCAAAAGGCAAATCTTCTTCTTTATCATATGATTCTCTAACATAAATTACTTTTTTCTTTTTATCAATAAAATAATAATCTGGCTGACTTATGTTGTTTTCTAAATTTTTTTCATTTTTCTTTATTCCAAAAAAAGTATACAAATCCCAACTTCTTTCAAGTATAAGTTGATTTGTATACACCATAGAAATATTATTTACATTAAAGTTACTTGGTAATAAAACTTTATATACCAAATCGACAAAATCCTCATCTGCTGACTCAATATAGATTTGCTTTGAAGCATAAAGCAATATTTCTTCTATTTCATCTAACTCCATGCCAAAGATATTTAAAAACTCAATCCCAATAGATTTGTTAGGGTTTTTCTTCATTTCAAACCAAAAGGGAAGCATTGATCTTATTTTTTCTGTATATCTTGCAAAATCACTTTCTTTCATTTAGATAATCACTCCTCTAAACTTAAGCCCTACTAAATCTCCATTTAAATTATTTAATGTTTTATTTGCATCAAACATAATATCATTCATTACAAATAGAAGTGTGTCAAATACTGTTATAGACTTATTGTATATATCTGTATAAAAAGCAGATACACAAATTTCTTGAATCCTAGCAACTATTTCCTGTTGCCTATCTGAATTCCAATGATTATACTTATCCATTACTATATCAAGTACATTTACTTCTTCTTGTGAATAGCAATTGCTATCTTTATAAAAACTTTTCAAATCAGCAATAATATTATTTAATGTATAAACACTCTCTGTATATAATTCATCTGTATCCACAATCTTTCCAGAATCCACTTTTTTACATAGTTTTAAAGCATGAATTTTAAATATATTCATATGATTAATTAATATTTCTCTAAAAACAGCCTCTTTTCCCTTATTTTCAAGTGTAAAATGTATTTTTATAATATTTTTATTTAGCTCTATTTTTTTAAATATTGGATGCGAATACAACATTAACTGATTATTTTTGGCTCTATACTGTTCTTTATTCTTTATCTTATATTTTTTTCTACCTAAGTAAGCTCCAACTACAGTGATAATTGCAGTTATAATTGCTACAAAACTCTTTATTAATTCCAAATATACGTTTTCAGTCATTATGTCCCCTATATAATTACTACAGAATCCTCATCTGGAGAAACAATAAATTTCTCATCCCATCTGCAATCATGATTAATTAACAAACAATTTTTATTGTTTATCTTAATACTGTTACAAGAATAAGTTAGTATAGAATCACTAACTTGCATTATTCTTTGAGTCAGTTCATTTATAAATAGTGATTCTCCTATATTTATTGAATTTATATAGCTTATAATTTTTTCTCTTACAGACACTCTTATAGACTGTTTCTCTATTTCATCCACATATGAAGAAAAAACTAAATCTATATTTAACTTTAGATATTTAAAATTAGGTAACTTTACTACAACCTTTTCTCCAAATGATGTTATATCTAATAATGCTTTTTTTACACTTGAAAGCAATTCTTCATCACCTATATTTTCAGCTATTGGCACAATAGTCATACTGCCTGGACCATGAGAGTATCTTTTTAATATTACATCTTTTACACCTTCTATACTTAAAACGGCTAATCTTATTGAAGTTTCATTTGCCTTAGCCAAAGTTAATGTTTGATGAGTAATTCTTTTTCGGTAATCTTCATCTGATTCTTCAAATAATCTTTTGCATCCCACTAATAAACCTATAGCGTTTAAAAATTTGCCTGTAGCTGTAGTTACAAAAGCTTGAAGATGGCTCATTGTAAGTACATCATAAAATTCTGATATATTTTTATTTATTATGTCAGAAAAAAGTTTAGCTATAGAACCAGGGCTTGTGTCAAACCCAATTTTATTTAACTCAACTTCTGTTTCTTTAACCAGAGATTCAAAATTTTTATTGTGTATTAATATCATACTTGATTTTCACCCCACTAACTATGTCAATTTCCATGTTAATAACAATCGGATTGTTATTTCTTCTTTCTTTTATGAAAATTAATAATTCTATCTTATTTCTGTGTATTTTAGGTATAAAAAACAAATTATTTTCTCCAACCAACCTGTCATAAAATAATGCATTTTCAATAGATGCTATAATTGAATCTAGCGTATCTTTATTATTTAGTTTTCCTAAAAATTTTTCTATATCTGAACCTATATAGTCCACATTAAACCAATCTTTTGTTACAGATTTTATTCTACAAATACATTTTTGTCTAAGTAAATCATCTGAATTTAAATATAGCAAATTATTGGAATTATTATCATATATAAGTTCTCCACTATCTGTTATGCAAAAATCAAACATTTTTATCTACTCCATTTATTTCTATCTTTTTTGTATCAATAACTATCTCACTTCCAGATAAAATAATTTTATCTTCAGCACATATATTTATATTATTTGAGATTATTGACCAGTTTTCTGATTTAGTAGAAAAATCTCCAAAAACTTCTATAGTTTTATTTTCAGCATTTATCCTTAATCCAACATTAGTTGCTGTAAATATGTCTATACTGCTATCATCTCTTAATTTTACAATTGAAGATTTCTTAGGATGATATATACCAACTTCATTACCTGCAAAACTTCCTTTTCCTTCTATTTTTTCTAAAACACTATCAATAGGATTTTTATCCATAAAGTCTTTATATTTTGATTTATCTTTATTATCATAATCTAACCAAGTCTCACTCATTTTCTTAGTTATTTCTCTTGAGTCTCTCTTTATATTTGATAACAGACATCCATCTCTAATGTGAGTTTTTCTTTTTCTTGATAGATATTGGTGAGATTCATTTGCTATTCCTGTTATCTTAGGCTGAAATACAGAACCATTATTAAATTGTATATAGACTTTATCATCTTTTTCTAATGGTAATAGATGAACTCCTTCTCCTATATTTTGAAAAGGTACGTTTGAAAAAACTGCACTATTACCTTTTACATTCTCTACATATATATCTGCTGTATTTTTATGCATATTAAAATCTATGACTTTTCCTATAGAAGTTGTAAATATTGTATTTGAATATGGATCTATGATGTTATCTATTAATTTATCTTTGAGCTTCACATAATCCCCCCTACTTTAGATTAAACTTCATATATGAATTAGACTTTATATAATGGATATGTAATTATAGTGTTTTTATAATTAAACATTTCATATTGTGTAGTAAACATATTATTTAGATTTTCATAATTATATAATCTTGTCCGTTTAAATTTATCAGTTGTATCGTTTAGATTTGCTAATCTTTCATTATTTAATATATTTGATACATAAAATAATACTTTATTACATGATTTTAGTACATTACTCATACCGCTATATTTTAATGAATTTGTAGTTAACAAACCTGGAGTAATTGATGTTGTAAATCCAGTTTTCATACTTAGTGAATGTGTTACTTTCTTTGCTAAACATACACCTACCATTCCTCCAAACAAATCATTAATTGCTATTAAATCATATACATTTATTTGCGGTTTTCCTGTAATAATCAACTCGCCATCGTAAGCTTCTTTCCATGAGTTTTGAATTTCTGATATACAATTTCTTATGGCCATATGTCTATTATTTGCATATAATTCTCTGTATTTTAAAGTTTTATCCTCTAAGTTAGAAAATACATTAAAATTTTGTATTCTTGAATTGTCTAATACTTTAAGCTTTTGGTTTGACCATTTTATATTGCTATCACTTATTATAAAAGGTGTAGATTCTAAATTACCTAATACATTATAGATTCCTCTTACATTTGTTATTAAATTATTATTATCTATAATTATATTATTATCTATAATTGAGTCATAAAAATCTACTATATGCATTTGTGAAAAAGCCTTAGAGTACTCATATATATCATTTTTTATATTGTTTATATTAAATTTATACATCCAAATAGGTAAACCAAAAAACAATCTATGTTCAAATAAAAACGGTCTTGGATATACTACAAATTCAGGCATAGATTTTTCACTCATTTTACATATATCCCATATCTTTTTACCTATTGGTAAAAACTCATAAATCGATTCTCCCATATAATCAATATTGTGAATATCATTGAAGTACATTCCTTTATAAGTACTTAAATATATATTTTTAGATATGTCATTTTGAATTGTTCTGTAAGTTCCTATAGAGTTAGAATCGTACATACCAAAATGCTCTACACCATATTTACTCTTAAGATTTTTTTCATTACATTCAACGTTTTGGTATTCTGTTTTTAAATTTCTCTTACTTATTAAATCTAATATTATATTACTTGCATCTTTTTTTAAATCTATATTGTCATCTGAAAAATTCATTTTTTCATCTAGATATTTATCTGTAAGCTCTATACCATCTGATTTTGCTTCTATTGATATATTATCTTTTGAGATATTTATTTCAACTATAGTTCCATTAAATACAACTGGATATTTTGAAGGATTTGAACCATACCCCATACGAATATGTACTCTGGTTCCTTCTTTTAAAACTTCTTGACTGTCTAATTTATTTCTCTTTTCTACTATATCTAACTCAATTTCAGATTTTGAATCTATTTTATATTCCTCTGAACATTTTGATGATATAGGTTGATTTTTATTAAATATATTTAAAACATCATTTTTTATATAATTATTATCATCTAAATTTTTCTTATTATTAAAATCATTAGAAATGATTACTTTTGCACTTGATATGGGAGAATCAACATTTTGAGATATTTTTATATCTACAACAGATTTGTATATATAGTAGTTTGTCCAACTTTTTTTCCCCTCTAAAAAGTCTACATCTTCATCACATAACATAAATATAAAGTTTGGAAATGCTCTAGTAAATGTACCTTTTTGTGAATATAAAAATTCATCCACTAACATATTTTCTACAACTGTACTTGGATTATTCTCAGGAAGTTTTTTAAAGGATTGCTTTGGTTTTACTTGTTCAATATTAAATTTTCCAATCTCATTACCATGTATTTTATTAAAATTTTCATTCTTAAATATTAAATTCTCATCATAATGTAGCTCTTTTCTAAATTCGTTCTCCAATTTATTTATATCTTGAGGTTCATATCCATATTTATATTCTGGTTCTATAACTGTATCTGATTTAATATTTTCTAGTTGTACATTAACTTTATTAAATTCAAATTTATCAGGATATATAATATAAAAATCTGGTTCTACAAAACCATTATATTTTTCATTTTCTTCTATTTTATTCATAACAATATCTGTTCTAGGATATTTTATAAGAGATGTTTGTTTAACTCCATTTTTAAATCTAAAATCTCTTATATTTTGTATAGCATTGTCTATTTCGTAATATTTTGGTAAATTTAGAGTTGGATACATTTCTAAATGCATAATTTTCTTGTTAACACAAATATCTTGCATAGTTTTCCTATCTATGCCTCTAGATGTACAATCTATAAAATCCTCTTTTGTACCTAATCTACCCTCAGGAATTTCATTATATTCATATCCATTTGTTTCCTTAACTTCATCGAATGGTCTAAATCCTATTGGTTTAGTCTTTTGGATTTTATCTATATCATAACTTCTACATTTAATAGTTATATTGTATAGTCCAGAAAATCCTAAAACAGTATCTACTTGAACATCTTTTATCATTATGTATTCTGTGCCAGTCAAATTAACAAGTTCATTTTCCACTTTTATAATATCTATATTTTCATTTTCAAAATTTCTATTTTTATTATTTAATTTGTTGAATTTTTTTATTATACTCTCATCACTAGTTTTAAATACAAACACAAAGTCAATTTTATCAAATCCCATGTATTGTTTTGTTGGTATTTCACCATTATTTAGTTTTATGTTAGAAAATATATTATTTAAATTAAAATTGATATATGTAAGATACACATTTTCTTTATCACTTAATATTTCATCAAAATAAATTTTATTTGTTGTTGTGGTTTTGCTCTTTATTTTATTGGAATCTATATTTTTTGAGTGTAATTTTTTAAATGTAAATTTACCAGTAAAGTTTACTGACTTTATCTTATTAATCCTCGATAAATTAGAATTTTCAAGATTTTTTTGAGTATAAAATCTATACAAATCCCAATCTATATGGTTATCTAATGAGACATAATCTTTATTAAAATAAGGATTTACATTAAGCTCTTCCATAATTATTTTAATTCTTAGACTCTCAGAAAAACCTTCTACAGTTTCAACTGACATACTTTTTAAGACCACATTATTTATACCATTTGCATTATTCACAACTTTACATTCAATTGGAACAAATGGAGTATATTTAAATTGACAAATTAAATTTCTTAATCCATCTACATAATATTTGAAATCAAATGGTGATTCCACCTTATATCCATTAACTTGATTTATACCATTTGTCATTAAGTTTACAAATATTTCTCTTCTTATATTCTGTTTTTTAGATTGTCCTATATTTGCAAACCTATTTTCATTAAAACTTTCACCATCATTCGTAGAAGTTACACTTATATATTCTGGAGGTATTTCAAAACAGCAATCTCCTATTCTAAAAATATTATCAACATTGTCTTTATATTTGAGTCTATGTTCATACTGAATATATTCATAATAACTTAAAGGTTTATATTTATTACTTAAGTTTCTAAGTGTTGCTTCTTTATATAGCATATTAACTATTTCTTGACTATCTCTATCTGTTATTTCCTGAGCAATAGCTCCATAATATGATTGATTTGAACTTTTATTAGACTCATTACCCATAAATTCACCCTCTTTAGCTCATAAGTACTTTTATAAATTCATAAAATGATTTTAGATATTATGCTTTCAATTTCATCGCTTGTTATATCTTTTCTATCATCTTGTATTGTAGTTCTTATATTTAAATTTTTTATATTTTTAAATAATTTTTTTATAATCTTTTCACCATAATCTATATTAGCATCTAAAGGGGATTGAGCAGATATTTTCATATTTAATGCTTTATCATTGTTTATCAAAATATCATCTTCTATTATGTTATCTTTACTTTCTGAATTATAATATTCGTCATTTAATTTAGATTTAATATTATTAAAAACTACCTTAGCTTTTATTCCTCTTCCTAATAAAAAGTTTTCATATTCTTCATAAAATTTTTCTTCAATATTATTTATACTATTCATGTATAATATCTCCAATCATTTTTAACATCTTTATTTTAAGTTTTTCAAGTCTGTTTTCATAAAAATTTAAATCTATATTTGAATCTTTTCCACCTAAAATATAATTTATATCAATATTTTTATATCCTGCTCTATTTAAAATATCTCTTATTTCTAAATGAATCTTTGATATGTTGTTATAATCTTTTAAACTTTCGTCGATATAAAAATCATTTATTTTAGAATTAATTCTATAATTACCATTTTTAAAGTCATCTTCATTTTCAGTAGAGTCTTTATTATTATCTTTTTTACATATTGAATAAGTAATATTATCTTTATTATTTTTATTCCCTATGTTCAAAACATTTGAGTCTATATATTTAGTTTCTATATTTAGTTTTTGTATATTTTTATTCTCTATCACTTTTAGTTTATCTGGAGTGTCCCATTTTGTATTTATAAATTTATTAGAATCTAGATGATAGTATTTAGGTTTTATATAATTAATTTTGAGGTTTTTCTTGTTTAAACTTTTTATCTTATTTTGACTATTCATATATTCTTTATTAGATTTATTATTTAAATAGTCTTTGTCATATTCAAGATTTACATCTACACCTCTTAGTTTAAGAATATATTCAGACTTAGCTGTCATATCCATAAGCTTCTCATAATCCCAATCACATATTTCTTTAAAGGAAATATCTGGAAATGCTGCTTTTACAAATAGCTTACTTTGTTCTAAAAAAGTATTAAGTTTTCCTCTACTTTCCTCAAAACAATTTACTATTGAACTTTCATCTAAAATATGAGATTCATAAATTAGTTTTTTAGAAATTTCATCTGTTAATCCTGCCACTGAACTTTTTGAAAAAATAAATTCCTCAGGATATATTAATGCAGATTGACATATAAAATCATTAAACTCTTCGTATGTATTAGAAATAATACTAGCTTTCATATATATATTTAGATTAATCAATTTAAATATATATTCATGTGTGCCAAATTTGATATGAATTAATTTTTTATAACCCATTTTTTCTTTTATATTTATAATATCTTGTATTGAAAGCATTCTATATTACCTCTATCACAAAATCTTTTGTAAAACCTGACTTCTCCATAATAACTTCAGAATATGAAGTTGCTAATCCTGCCTTAGAATTATCTTTCCAATCATAGTTTTCTGGCCATAATGTCACAGTTTGGCATATAATTTCTTCACGTTCTAAAGTATCAATATTTTGAAGAGACAATAACTGCTTATATTCAAATCTATTAATCGTTCTAAATATAAACCTTTTTTTTAAAATATCAATCATATATATATCATAATCAGACCATTTCTTTTTCCATGTTTGTAATTGAATTGTCCCTGGTCCATCTTTAAATAATGGTGTATCTTCTAACGCTAAATCTTTCAGTTTTTCATTTTTACTGCCATCATTAAAAACATCTGCATATAAATCAATTTCATCTATATTTTTTCCATATTGAGATTCTAAATCCAACTTAGCCTGTTTTGCCAATAAATCTATTTTTTTTTCATCATAATTCATTTAATCTCCTCCAAACACTATTTAATTGTTAATTTCAATTACATCTTTTGCTATAAATTCATAAATATCGTATACAGGATTTCCTGTTGTATCTATTTCTTGACTTACTGATATAGGTGATACTCCAATAATTTTTCTATATTTTTCTTTTTTGTCTCCATATATAAGACTTATAGAAAACTTACTCTTTTTAAGTGTATTTATATTATTAGGATTAAAAGAAATTTGATAGTCTGAATCTTCTACGTCAAACTTTTGCTTATTCTCTCCATAATAACAATCATCTATTAAAGCATCAATCAAATTATAATCACATTCTACTTCATCATATATAAAAGAATTTATAGCTTTTAGATTACAAGGCGATTTATATTGATTCTCTTCTTGTTTATCTTTAATACAGATTTCTTTTTCACTATTCTTCAAAATAATTATATTATAATTGGAATATAATTTTCTAAATATCAAACTCCAGGTCTTCTTACACAATCTTCCAGTTGGTATTATCTTATGTTCTTTTTGAAAAATCTTAATCATATCATATGTACACACACAATAATAACCATATTTTAATTCACTAAAGCTTCGTTCCTCATACATATATCCCATATATACTAAAGCTGTTTGAACAGAATGTACTCTAATATCATATTTGCTATCAAAATTAACATAGAACAGAGATTTATCATAAAGAAATGAGACATCATTGTCATATACATTACATTGATTTTTATATAAGACATTGTCATATTCTCCATATATACATTTATCATTTAGATTTCTTAAATCATATCCATATATCCAATCTGGTATAGATATTTTTTCTTTTTTATTTGAAATAGACTCATCACAAGTATTTATATTTTGTTCTAAAGAATTAGAGAAATTTTTTAAAGCATTGCTGACAGGGATTTTTATATAACCTAATACTATCCTATTTCCAATAGCTATATTATCAAATGTATTAGATGTATATCCATAAATAGGTTTACTTTGTTCTTTGACATAAAATTTTATTGCAGATATTTGTTTATTATGTTTTCCATTTATATAAATCAATACATCTGAACTACCATAAAACTCTTCTTTATATGTACTATAATCTCTCCTTTTTTTATTTACATCATCAAAGTTTAAATTTGTCATATTTAACGCCTTTCAAATTGCTTTTTTTTGAATATTCATATCCTTCAATCGTAAAATCATAATAGAATACTGAATTTGAGTATATATTTGAATTACTTATATTATTTGATACTGTTTTATGAGTTTCTAAATCTGCAAAATCCTTCAAATCCATTGCTACAAAGTGAATTATATTTTTTATAAAAACATCCTCAATAGAAATAATTTGACTATCATTGGTAATATCTATGCCATATATCATCATTTGTGTGGCATATTTGTATTCATTTAAAGACACTATCATCACATCAAATAAGGGCAATTCATCTGAACTAATCTTTTTTTTATTAGATAAAATTGAAACTTTATTTGTCAAATCACTTATTAGATTCTGATTTATTAAAGTAAAATCCATTTTCCCAGAAATCATTTTAGGTCCTCGAGTATATCCAGATACATGTGTACTTCCTATCGATGCTACTGGCTTTTTATTTCTTTGAATTGAGTAGGATATACTTGTCAAGCTACCTAAAAGAATTGGCTTAGATTCTGGAAATAAAATAAATGCGAGAGAATCTGTACTTGAGAATGCTTTGTAAAAAGTATTATCTAAATCCATTTTATTTACCTCTCTTTTTATTTATATTTAGAAAAAACCCATGTAGTTTTTAAATACACAAAATATACTTACAAAGATTTAACTACATGAGTTTTTTAATTTTATGATTTATTTTTATTTTTCATCTTTTGAGTACACACCTTGTATAAGTGGTGATATTTTTCTAGCTCTATAATTTAGCTTTTTCTCTAAGACGATTGTATCAATAGATACCTCACTAAATTCATCTACTATATCAACATCATATATTTTTTGAAATGCGCATTGACCTTGTTCATTTCCAAATGTCATTGTTATATCAAATGGTGGCAAAGAATCTAAATAAACTATTCTATTATCTCTTATCGGACTAAATCCATTAGGTACTTTAAAGTTTTCATCACTTACTCTAGAATTATTTTCATTATACTTAGACTTACTATTCCTATTCATAGCATCTTGTGCTGTAACATTCCACTTCAACATTTCTACTGCATTTATAAAATTTTCCTCTTCAGTTATAGCTAAAGTTCCTGAAGTTGTAAATACTGTAGATTCTGGTGATTTTAAAATGCTTTTCATAGATTTAATTAGAGAATCTTGGTCAAACATAGCAAATACTAATGACCCTTTAATCTCTCTTTTTCCACTTGAAAAACTTCGTGCATCTGGACTCCCTAATGTATATACTGGCTTTTTTTCACGTTCTATACTCCATGATATTTTTTGTAATTCTCCAATAACTTGATTTGCAAAGCTTACAATTAAATCAGCTCCAGAAAATGCTGTTAGTGTGTTTATATTCGTGCTTGCCATAGTGATATCTCCTAACCATTAAATCTAAATGGATATTTTCTTCCATTTTATTTTTTTAAACCTACTATAGTGGTTATTTTTCTAAGTTCTTGTGGTGCTACTATACCAACTTCTAGCTTAGCCTGTCCTAATATTAAATCTTGTTGTGTTGCTATTAGGTTAAAACTATAATCTAGTATAGCTCCTTGTAATAGTAATGTATCTAATCTCTTTGCAATTGTTGCACTTAATGCATTTCTCTGCTCTATTGTATTTGCTTCCCCTATAAATGGGTCTGCTACTTCTCTTATATTATCAGTTACTGCTCTCATAACCTTTAATGTAGATAATTTTGAGTATACACTATCTTTCTTTGCGGATGTTGGAGCATCCACTACAAAAACCTTATTTAAACAAGTTCTGCTATTTAATTTTTTAGAATTGAATGAAACAAATTTATTCCCTGTTATATCATTTAATTGTGCATTTGAAAAAGAGTACTTTAATGATTTTACACCACTTAATATCTTATTTGTTGGAGATGAATATGGTAAGATATTCGTATTTAAAGCAGCATAAAGCACTGCCGCATTTCCTTCTCTAAGTGAACTTACCTTATGTTCAACTATAGGTGTAGGCCCTGCAACCACTGATATAAACTTTCCAAGGTCTATACAATTTCCCTGTCCATCAGTAATTATAGAGCCTTTATCATCTTTCATTAAAAACTCATTATTATATTGTGTTAAATATTTAGAGTGTAATTGAACACCTGACAAAGAAGTGTCTTTTAATGGATTCATTGATATCACGCCATATGTAGATTTATTTCTATAAGATAAGACTGCACAAAATAAAGCAAGTTCATATGCAAAATTTTGATGTCTGTCAAATAGTCTATCATCAGCATAAACACCTAAGGGTACTATCCAATCTACATTATAATTTTCAAGCAACTGATAAGCACCTTGTTTTACTATATATCCATTTCTATCCCTTTCTCCTGATAATGCCTTAAACATATCTTCTTTATTCATGTCTAAACCATTAGAGCCTCCTATAAAATATGTAGCTGATTTTATCAAGTCTTTTGTTAGTACTTCTGGTGTATCTGTTTCTGCAAAATATGTTGTTTGTAAAGTATTTATTGCATCTACTAACTCTCCAAAGGTTATGTAGTCAAGAGTTGACAATATCAATGGTTCTTCACCAATACTCATTTTAGATTCTGGCTTAATTATTTTTACATATTTTCCTATATAATTGCCAAAAGTATCTCTCAGATCTTCTACTTTCACTTGACCTAAATTATATATATCTCCAGCAAACCTAGATTTTAATCTTATTTTTCTTTCTATATTTTCTTTAAATGGCATATAATAACTTACTGATACTACTTGCCCCATTTCAAAACATTCTTTTTTAAGAGTTATAGTCTTTGATTTTTTATCTATTGAAAAAGAGTTTAAATCGAGTACTTTACTTCCACCAACATATAATATAAGTGTTCCATCTACTGGAGTATTGCTTAAAAGTAGTTTTTGAGTTGTTGTAGCTGTCATAAAAATATTTTCATCTAATTGAGTTTCTATATCTTCTCCAACAACTTCTACCCTATAACCAACAGCTACTTTTTCTCCTTCACTTAAAGATGGCATTGTTATAACATTATCATTCATTTCAATGTCATCCTCTATAGGTTTACCATCATAAGTAGCTACTATAGCAGCTCCATTTGGTATATTAGATAGAAAAATTTTTTTATCTTTATTTAAAGTTAAATATTCTGGTTTCTGCTCAACCCAATATCTATAACTATAAGATACTGAAACAGGCACCCCTGCATCACAAGCATTTTTTTCTATTGATATACTTTTTATAGATTCATTATATGTGAATCCAGATAATAGTTCAGTTCCTTTTGCATATACTCTAATTGAGTTTGGAATAATTCCTTTCCCACTTAGTTTTATATCAGTTTTTTCACAGCCTTGAATAATAGATAAATCCTCATCTATTTTTTTATTTCTTTCAACAACTTGCGATGGTGCACTTATATTTGATGTTGCACATGTACCAGATATTCTCATCACTCTTATATCTTTACATCCAGCATCTCTAGCTTGCTTATATGAGTGAACTAATGTTGAACCATTGGGAATTCCATTTAAATTAATATCTGAGCCAAATAGTAATTCTATAGAAGAGTCATCTATAGCTACTGGCTCCATTACTGGTCCATCAACTGCTGTACCAAGTAACAACATACTATCAGTATTGTATTCATCTGAGCTAAATCTAAGTGCAGAACCACCATCTTTAAATTCAACTAACATTCCTGGAAGATTAGGATACAAATTTCCTAAGTTTGCCATAAAGGTTTTCCTCCTTTAAATCTTGTAGATTTTACAGATTTTATACCAAGCAAAATTCACATTATTCTTGGTTAAATTCTATCCTGTATAGAAAATTTCATTTCTATACTTTTTAGTTTATTAACATTTAAAGTCTTTACTTTCTCTAATCGTATAAAATATTCAGATATTTTGACTGAAATATTTTTATCAAAACCTATGTTATCTTCAGTAGATACCTCTTTTAAAAAGAAAATCTCCCCAAGACCTTTTTTCTTTAGAAATCCTGTATAAGACACTATTATATCTTCGAAATATTCCATAAGTTTTCTACATTCTCTTTGTGTTTTAGCTAGAAATCTAAATTCTAGTATACAATCAAAACTTTGTCTATATACTCTAATGACCTTACCTGTTTTTTCTTTATTTTCATTTAATTCATCTATTACATCAGTCAACATTGGTTTATGACTTTTTCCTTTAGATGTTTCTCTTAATTTTACAATATAATTTATTTGTGGAAGTATAACTTTATTTGTTTCATCTTTTTTTATTGTCTCAAAGGAAATTGCTCCCCAATTATCCTCTAATTCTACTTTTAAAATCTCTCCTAATATTTCTTCCATTTTTTCAAAATTATCAATATGTTCTTCAGTCGTAAGTATATTTTTATTATTTTGCATAAATTCTATATCCATTTTTTCACCTACTTATACTCAATCCACTATAGGTTTTAACATACTCTAACATATACACTGTTTTTAAACTTAAATCTAAAAATAATTCTTCTGACTTATGTTTAGACAATTCATTTATTATATATTCACTTATAATTTCTTTATCTATTAATTCATCTAACAATTGTATTAAATTTTCTTTTAAATATCCAGATGATAGCAAAGCATCTATATTTTCACCTATGTGCGAATATAGCAATTTTTTTATATAACACATAGTCAATTGAATCATTCTTACATTGCATAAATACTTATATTCTGTATGCTCACTCATTGTAATTCCATTTGATACGACTACTCTTCTAAGTAGCTGACTAAATCTAAATGATACATATCCAAGTTCAGTCATTTTTTCTATTGTTGAAATATCGAATGTATTAAATAATGAAAATGATTCTGGAATTTCTTTATTTGTAGTATTTTCTATTATATTTAAACTGGCTATAAGAGGAGCATATACAATACTTGCATTTACAACATTAGTACCATATGTAGTATACATATCACCAGCTACTACACTTATCAATTGTTCGTAATTTTCATCAAATTTTGATACTTTATTTAACTTTTTAAAATATTCTAATCTACCAATATATTCTTTCTCATCTATCCAAATCTCATTAGTTGGATTAAGTCCAATTACACCATGAGTTATAATACCTGTTTTCATTTGGATTGTACAGAAATTAAGTAAGTGTTCATAAAAATTTAAGTATCTTTCTCCATCTTTCAGAGTCAGATATTCTCTAGTTAGGTCATAATATTTATCTATTTTTTCTATATCATCTGTAAATGTATCATCATAGTATACTCCTAAAGGCATAATAATATCTATGTCAAGCCCTTCCAAAATAGTGTATGTGTTATCTAAATTATTGTACATTGTGTTTTTATTGCAATCTAATCCACTATATCCTCCACTAAGCTTGTATATACTTTGATTTACTTCACTTATAGACTCCTTTGTTTCTATATAAGAATCGCAATAAATACTACAAATTATCATCCCTTTTAGTTTTTGAGAATCTTTATTTATAGCTTCTGATAAGTCATATAGTGTAGGATAATTTTTATATGGATATTTTAATACATAATCCCCTAAATTTTTGGGATAGATTACCTGCAGATCATCCTGATTTACTATTATTTCTATATTATTATATATTTCATTCGCATACTTTGATTTAATATGTATACAGTTTTTTATTATTTCACCATTGGCATATTTTGCATCTAAATAAACTTCTGCATGCACTCCTGTAACTTTGCATAGATAAACTTTACAATCTAATTTAGATTCTTTTATAATTTTATATGCTTTAACTAAAGAGCCTTTTCTACCAAAGGTTGAATTCATATGAGAAATTGAGTTTATTTTTATTGGAGTGTTTACTGGGCCAAATTCTGAAGTTCCCAATAGATAAATATTTTTACCATAAAACTCATGTTCATTAAATAGTTTTTTTGATGTGTTCATGTTTATTAAATTCCTTTTAAGCATCTTTATTTGTTATAATTCTTTAAGATTAGTTAAATACACTATGTATCTTGACATTATTTAATATACTATTACTTATATCTATTTTGTAAGTTTTAGATTAAATTTTATTTACTCCCCATAATAATTATTTTCTTATTTAAAATTTCATTTATTATAATGTTAATTGCTTCTTATATAAATGCTACTCCATAAGACATTAAACTAGAGCTTTTATCTAATAAGAATTTCAACTTGGTACTTTGGCTTACATTGATAAATTCTTCAAGATTTACTGATATGTATTTATCATTATTTAAATATAAAATATTGTAATTGTCTTTTATACTTGCACAAATAATCATTCTATCTTTTTTATATTTATTTTCAATTACAGTGGAAGTTATTGAATAATTAAATATAAAAAGTTTATCTTCAGTAGGAAATGTATTTATTTTTATAAATGAACTAAAATTATTTTCATCAATTAAAGTAATCTTTAGTTCATTTTTCTCATTTAATATAAAATCATTTTTATTAAACGCATAGTCTACACTTAAGGAACCATTTACAATATCTATTAAATCAGTAGATACTAAAGTATGAGAATTATTTATATTTATTATCTCTATTATTGCTTTAGGTTTTTTTATTGAGACATCTAAAATTATATTAGTTATATTAAAACAATTATTAATATATCCAAAATAATTTATATCAAATATTGGAAATATATATGAATGTTTAATAATTAATACTGGTCTAAACCCAAATGTTGGTCCCTTGTTATTAAAAGTATTATTTGTTGAATAGTTTGTTAAACTAGAATACCCTCTAGTTATTATTTTAGAATTATCAGATGCTGATATAGAGCTTGTTATACTACAAATGCCCCAATTCCAAATAGTTTTATCTCCTGGAGTTATTAGTCCATTTAAATCTGAATTTACAATATACTTATCATATTCAGATAAAGCATTATTGTTAGAACCACCAGTTAATGAACGCACTATTAATACATTGTGAGGGTAAGGCTGATTATCTAATTCATTACCATAAATAAATCCTTTTTGATTTATTTCATCAAAAGACAAATTAGGAAAGACTTTATCAGATATTAATATTGATTCTCTATCTGTATGATTTACACAAATAAAATTCATGTCTGTCCCACTATAAAAATCTGTGAAACCATTATTATAAGTGTAATTACATGAAATGTATTCTCCAACTTTTATTACATTAATAATTCTATTTTTTTCTAAAGGTAAATCAGCAATATATCCATCTTCATTTATATCTATACAATCAACAACCACAAATCCTTCTTTAACAGGTGATATTACAACTTCATGTATAGAATTTTCTAGATTTTCTAAACTAATTGCAAGTACCTGTGAAATAGGTTGACTGTTATATGAATTAGCTATATATTCAATTCCATCAATAGTTATCTTGGTATTGTCTTTTGGTCTATTTGAATTTTTATCTGATATAAGTCTTAACTTATTTCCATAAAATTTGAATTTATAACTGCTATCAGTACTTTTAAGTAAAGTGCTTGAGCCTCCATAATAAGTACTATTAGACTCTGAACTACAGTTTTTATTTATAGATCGTATTTTTGATTCATCATATCTTTTCCAACCTGTTTCTGGTTCTGGTAATCTTTCACCTATAATAGCCATTATATATCACCACCTATTACTAACATAGGTCTAAATCCTACATTAGAAGCCGTATAGGCATTATTTATTATACCATACCTTTTAGGACTACTATCATTTACGAATTGATCATTATATCCCCTAACAACAATTGAGACTCCATTTGGTCTTGTTCCCCATACATCTACAACTGATAAAATCGCAATGTTATCTGCTAAAGATGCAAGATATTTATAATTCCATATATTATTGTCACCAGCCTCTATCTTTCCATCCAAATTACTTTTCCATATATATGTATCCCAATCATTAACGGTTGGCCAACCTCCTTGATTTTTGTTAACTAAACTTGAAGAAGAATCTTTATACTCATACTCTTTAAGTATTTCTAATTCTCCTATAGCTACATAAGAATCTGTTCTTGTAAAATTAAATTTGTAGTGTAAATACTCCACTTGTGAATTAAAGTAATGATAAGAAGTTGCATTATTGGTTGATGGGAGATTTTGAGTTTCATATATCTTTTCAAAAATTGTATTATCATTGCTTCCATATACAATACAAGAGGCTGGAGATTGGATGGATCCAGGACAATTTCTATTAGTTAACATAAATCCACTAGCTGATATTTTTTCTTTTTTCGATGATATTTTTATATATGGATTAGCTTCAGAATTACTATGCCAACAGTCATTAGAATCTATATTTGTTTTGTTGAAAGCTAAATACGCAAGAAGTCCTGAACTGTATGTTGAACTTTGTTCTAAAATATAATCATCACTTTCATTTGAAGTTAAAGCTTTTTTAGGGAAAGATACTGTTATATCGTTATTATATGCTACTCCTCCATCTGGTAAACACATAGAAAATTCTTTATAAAAGAAATCTAAACATTTTATGGCTACACTTTTATCAACTGAATTTGAATTTGTTATTTTTATTCGATAATGTTTATAAAAATTTTCATTTTTAAATATATAATTTTTAATTTGATCATGTTTTGGAGCTGGATTTTCTTTAACTGTATGTAAAACAACCCAATTTAATTCATCATTACTAGCTTCTATAGTCCATTCAGTTGCAGATTGTGGGTATTGTTCACTATTTCCAAAATGAAATTTATAAAAATTTATTTTTTGAGGTTGAGTTTTGAAAGTAACTTGTAAAGTGTGTGGGTAGCCAGTACCTTTACTATGCCATCCTAGTTTACTCCCAAAAGCTTTGTATGCAAATCTCTCATTATACACACTACTAGCTTTTAAAACATATTCATCTGTTTCATCACTTTCACAAATATTCAGAGGAAATATTTTTTCTTTATAAAATATGTCTAAATTACCATTAATCTGATTCCAAGATATATTGTTTTGTATATTCCTATCTGCTATTAATTTATTGTCATCTATTTTAACAAAAAAGAATTTTCCATCTGGTATTGAACTTGATAAATCCCTTGGAATTTCATCACCATTACAATTTCCTAATTCTGAAAAATCTCCTATTTTTCCAGCAGTAGAAGCAGTATATCTACAAGATATTATATCTCCTATTTCCATATCTTCTATTGAAGTTCGTTGAGTTAATCTACCTTCTATTGGTGATAAGATATATCCATCTTCGTCTATATCTACACAATCAAATAAGAAGTGAACAGATTGACTTTTTTTATTTATAGAAATTTTAACATTATGTATTTTATTTTCTAATCCTAACTTTTCATATACCGCTATAGAAATATTGCCACTATTGTCTTTTGTACTGAATTGTTCAATTGCACCATCAATATCGATATCAACTACATCAGACCTATCATTAAACTTAACACAAAACAATCTTATCCTTGTCCCAATAAATGTAAAATTAATATTAGTTTCATCATAAGGGGCATCAATAACATATGAACATGAACCACCATAACATGTACCTAAAGATGTTCTCTTGTAATGTTTAGAATACAATATATCTTTATAATCATCGTCATATCTTTTCCAACCAGTTTTTGTTTGAATAGGTATACTTCCAGTGCTGGTCATATTATTCACCTTCTCTTTCTAATGTATCGAGCTTAGTGTCTATATAATGGTTAGATGTATAATTAGCTGAAAGATTTAATTCTTTATCATATTTTAATTGAATTTTTAAATCAGATATATTTAGATTTTTATTTATTAAATCAATTTTCTGATTTACAATTTCATTTACTATTTTCACTATCTCTTCTTTGTTTACAGACTCTGAGCCTCCTTCGCCATATGGAGGAAGTGGATTTAATTCAGTATTATCAAAATTAATTGGTTCAATATCATCACAGATTAATTTATATGCATTTAAAACAGTATCTTTATCCATTAATAATAGTAGATTAACGTTATTTGAATTTATGTTAAAAATAGAATTTATGTCAAAAACATTGTAATTAATATTATCTATAGTATAAATTCCAATAATTGAACCTGTAGATTTTAATTTAACTTTCATATCTTTATATTCTTTATCAAATGATATATTATCAGTTAAAATTATTTTATAACATTGAATCATGCCTTTATTGTGTTTAAATACTTTTATAGTTTTAGGATTTGAGACATAATTATTTTCATCTTCTATAATAATTTCTAGTAAATTCAGTCCATTTAACAAGTCAACATTGCTTATATCTAAATTTAAATTACCTTCATTTACATCTAATGAGTCTGTCTGTAATATTTCTATATTATTTTTATTTGTTATTTTCATCTTCACTTTTGGTGTTTCTATTGTTTTATCTAGTAATATATTTGTTAGACTTATAATTCCATTCCATTCTCCAAAAGTATAATCAATATCAAATTCTGGATATAAGTATATGCTATTGGCAATTAAAACTGGTCTAAACCCACTTGTATTATTTTTAGTAGATGTACTTACTACATTATATGAATTTGAGCTTGTACCACCTCTAATTGTCACTTTAGTATTATCTGAATCAGAAAAAGTGTCAGTTATGGATGCTAAATTATGATGCCATATATCTTTGTCTCCAGCAATAATTAAGTCATTTAAAGTGCTATTTAAAATATATTTATCGTATTCTGAATGTAAGTAACTATCATTATATGGGCTATCTGTAATTGATTTTATAATACAGACATAAGTTTTAGAGGATTGATTTTCTAATATATTACCATAAATAAATCCTTTATCATTTATTTCGTCAAAGCTTAAATTCGGAATTATTGTATCTGATATTAATATATTTTGTTTTAAACTGTGTTCAACACAGATAAAATTTAATGTTTCTCCTGTTCCAAAGTTTGAAAAACCATCCTCATAAGTGTAATCACAAGATATATACTCTCCAATTTGAATATTTTCGATTGAGTTGTTTTGTTCTAATTGTAGCGAAGTATTTCCTACACTATCCATACTATTCCCCTCCCTCTGTAATTAACATAGGTCTGAAACCTATATTTTTAGCAACAGATGAAGATAAACATATATTAAATCTTTTTGATGACAAATCATCAATACCTTCAGTTCTCCCACGAATTGGTATCAATATATTTCCACTTGGAACTCCTAAGTTTTCATTATTAATGTCTTTTAATTCTGTAGTAACTTTCTCTTTACATAAAGAAACTATATTGTGATAGTTCCATATGTAATTATCACCTGCTATTATCTTTTCTTTTAAATCACTATTTCTTATATATTTGTCCCAATCATTTTCTATTGGCCAACCGCCTTGGTTTTTATTAATTAGACTTGAAGATGTATTTTTATATTCATATTCTTTGAAAAGTTCTAATTCACCTATAGCTACCGAAGTTCCTACACCAATAAAGCTAAATTTATAACATAAATATTCGACTTGTGAATCAAAATAATGATAAGAAGTTTCTCTATTCGTTGTTGGAAAATCTGATGATTCATATACTTTTTCAAATTCTTCATTGCCATTGCTTCCATATACAATACAAAAGGCTGGAGGCATAATAGATGAAGGACAATTTCTATTCGTTAATCTAAAACCACTTGAAATTATTTTATCTTTTTTTGACGATATCATAATATATGGATTATTATCCATGGGACTATGCCAACAATCATCTGCATTTACAGTCGTTTTATTAAATGCTAAATATCCAAAATATATCCCTTGTAATACTCCACTTTCTTTTATAATGTAGTCATCACCTTCATTTGACTTTAAAGCTTTCTTTGGAAAAGACACAGTTATATCATCATTATATGCTATTCCTCCATTTGGAATAGTATAATAATAATCATTAATATATCCATATTCTTTTACACAATTACTAATAGTTGCAGTATTTTTAGTTGGTGATAAATCATAAAGATTGTCTCCAATTGCATTAGTAGATTTTAGTAGACAAATTAGATTTTCTTCACTACCAGTCAGATTATCTTCTATAGTTACTGGGTCTATTGCTTTATCCCATATTGCAAACTCTGATATTTTTCCAGTCAAACGAGTACCTGATTCTACAGAAAAACCTCTTCCTGGTTCTGCACCTAATACCAAATGATTTGTACTTCCATATATGATAGTACCATTTCGTTTTTCATCCAATTTTAAAGTTATTTCGTCATATACTTTAACTGATTCTCCATTATATAGTATATAAAAAGTCTTCCATCCATTGTTAGATGAATCAATATTAAATCCAGAAATAAAATATAAAGTTGGAGAATTAGGATGATCTGTCGCAATCTCTATTCTAAGATATCTATCTTTTGGAACATAACAACATGCATAACCTCCAAGTTGTGTACAACTAAAAAACCTATGTTCTTCTCCAACTGTCCAGTCTTCTAAATATACTCTTATTTTTATTGTTATCTCTTTAGTAGTCTTAATTTTTTCTATAGGTACACTTACATATGATGATTTACCATCAAATACTAAAGAATTTGGAGAAAACATTTTACAAGTTAATTTACTTTTATTTAATTCATTCCATGAAATAGATGATTGAACATTTCTATCAGCAATAAATTTATTATCATCAACTTTTATAAAATAAAACTTTCCATCTGGTGTATCTGATGAAGTATCTACATCTATCCCTTCACAATTACAAATTCCAAGTTCTGAAAAATATCCTACCTTTCCAGAAATAGGAGCTATATATCTACAAGAAATTATATCTCCTATTTGCATAGATTCTAATGTAGATTTTTTCGTTAATTTAGTTTCAATTAAATCAATCATATATCCATCTTCATCTATATCTATACAATCAAAATCAAACCTAACACTATCATTGCTTTCAATCCTTACTATATGAATTTTCTTTTCTAAGTTCATTTTTTCAAAAGCAAGATATTGCCTTGTAGTTTCTCCATGAGTAGAATAAATTTCATATTTAATATCATCTATGGTACATTTCATATTAGATGAATGACTGGGATATCTAGAATGAAAAATTCTTATTTTTGAGCCATAAAAAGCAAATTTGATATAGCTTGAATTTACTTCTTCTACAGTAGCATTTTCTGGTATGAACATTCCTGTGTTATTATAAAGACCTATACTTGTGTCTTTTTTCCATAACCCTATATATTTAAAACTATTGTTAATATTATCAATTCTTTTCCAGCCCTCTTCTGGTTGTAGTAATTGTTCACCAACTGTAGCCATTTATTTACCTTCTTTCTATGTAACACTGTCATTAGTAATATCTAATTCACAATCTATTAATTGTTTTATATATCTATCATCAATAAGAGTATCAGTTAGTCGATTATATTTTAAACCAGAATTCTTATGATATTCGTCTACATCAAATTCAATATCATATACTTTATCTTCTACTGAGATAATTCTATCGTTTATATCTTTTATATATTTTTGTTCTTCTATTATTTTATTGTTTAAAATATCAAAATTACTTTTTATTGCATCAAATAGTTCTTCACTAAGTCCTCCACCACCAGCTATTGGGAATTTATCTATGTTGTTTGGTGGAGGTAAAACTTCATCAAAGTTAATGATACTTGTATCAATACAATCTTTCACATAAATTTTATAGGCATAAATTATAGCATCTGAATCCATCAAGAACATTAATTTTATATTATTTGAATTTATTTGTGTAAAAGTATTAATATCGCAGTAGGTAAATTCATTATCATTTGTTGAATACAAAACATTAACACTTCCACGACCTAAAAAGAAAGGTTTAAAATGAGTATATGCTTTATCAAATAGAACTTTTTTAATTTCAAAATATTTACTTGTAAGTATTAACTTTTCTTTATTTTTATAAATTTTTAATTTTTTTATAATACGCTTAATATTATTGAATGTCATTAGTAATTCAAATTCATTAAAACCATCACTATAATCATCTAATAATAAATTAAAGTTAATATTGTTAAAATCATCAACTATAGTTTCTTTTAATGTTCCATTTATAAAAATTTCTAGCTTATTCATTATATTAGATTTGTCATATATCGATAAGACTAATTGGCTTTCAGATACTTGATTTGCTTTTAGTGTAGGTTCATAAGAATAGATGGTATTTGTTGGTATGAACTCTTCATTATATCTATTTACATTAGAAATCATAAACATACTTAATTCATGAGAAAAAAAACTATTGCTTCCATCGCAACCTTTTGACATGTATATATTGTTACTTGGATGTTTTTGTGATAATTCAGATAAAGTATCTGTTTTTTTTAGCTTCCCATTGTGATAAATCTTAATATACTTAGAATCTTTAAATTCAAAGACAAAATGATGATAAATATTTTTATCAAAACTTGAATAATCTATATAAGAATATGAAGAAGAACTAAGATAGAAACGCAATTCATTATATTCTGTATAAATTAAATAACCATCCTGGAAGGAAGTATCTCTAGTATCAAATAACGCACTTGGACCAATATTTTTTTCATTGAACTTCAAATAAAACTCTATTGAAAAGTTTCTAAAATGAGGATTAAAATTTTGTATTTGTAGATATCCAGATTTCATATTGTAAAATTTATCAAATTTACCACCATCAGACATTGTTACTCCATTATTATTTATAACTTTCGGATTATAACTTCTATCTATTATATCTGTTCCATTTAGAAAGAATACTGTATTCTCATCAATTCCTTGTCTATGATGATATACTTTTTCTTCTACAATTTTAATATCATTGTATTCAATAACAAATTTTATTTCATTTTCTCCAATTACATATTTTTCATCATATATAATCTGAACCTCCCATGACTAAAGTCACAGGGTTCCTGCTTCATAGAATTTTGCATACTAAAATATGTCTTACCAATTCTCCACAAGCTATCCCCGTAGTTCCTACGGTTCTTACATAAGTTATTTATTTTAAACTGTTATTAGTCTTAGTCCTTCTTTTAGTATATTTATACTTGCATTTATATCTCTATCGTGAGTTACATTACAACAAGGACAAATCCATTCTCTTATACTTAAATTCTTCATTTCCTCATTTTTGTACCCACATTTATTACATATTTGTGAACTTGCAAAGAATTTACCTACTTTTACAATTTGTCTACCATACCAATTAGCCTTGTATTCTAATTGACGGACAAATTCTGACCATGACACATCAGAAATTAAGCGAGATAGTTTATGATTTTTAGTCATATTCTTTACTTGTAAATCCTCTATGCAAATAATATCATTCTCTCGTATTAATTTAGTAGATAGTTTTTGTAGAAAATCCTCTCGACGATTAGCTATATGTTCTTGAAGTCTTGCAACTTTTAACCTTGCTTTATTTCTATTTAAACTACCAATTGTTTTTCTTGATAATTTTCTTTGTAATTTAGCAAGTTTGTTTAATGACTTCTGAAGATATTTAGGATTTTCTATAAAGTCTCCACAACTTGAGATACAAAATTCTTTAATTCCTAAATCTAAACCTATCTGATTATTAGTATTTTCAAATGCTTTAATATCTATATCAGTACAGCATAATGATACATAATATTTACCACTTGGTTCTTTGGATACAGTAGCATTAAGTATTCTCCCTTGAGGTACTTGTTTATCCCTTACTTTAACCATACCAAGTTTAGGTAATTTTATATATTGAC
>JABBZI010000279.1 GCA_012955965.1 Clostridioides difficile | reverse complement strand
GTTTACAAACAACTAAAGGATGGTGACAAATAATGAAAATTGCAATAGTACCAGGACATACACTAACAGGTAAAGGAACAGGAGCAACTGGTTATATAGATGAAGGAAAAGAAAATAGAATACTAACAGATTTAATAGTAAAATGGCTAAAATATGGCAACGCAACTATTTACACTGGTAAAATTGATAAGTCCGATAATTATCTTTCTGAGCAATGTCAAATAGCCAATAAAC
>JABBZI010000278.1 GCA_012955965.1 Clostridioides difficile | reverse complement strand
TGGTACAATGGAAAGTTTTACAATGATAACAGTAAAGGGGGTAAAGCACTGTATTAAAAGCATTTCTTTTCAATCAGATAACTGTGATAATGTGCAGTCACCTGAAGAACCTCCTGCAAATGGAGAAGCAGGATTTCACCATAAGATAAAATTTGCACATGAAGGAAAATATATATCAGCAATTGTATGTGAAAATACACTAGAAGGTCCTGGTCATTATGAAAATGTAGACTTT
>JABBZI010000277.1 GCA_012955965.1 Clostridioides difficile | reverse complement strand
GTAAAGATGGTGGAGAAATAGATGCACTTACTATAGCAGCAAAAGCAGGTCAGGATAAGCAACCTATTATAGTGGCTGACAAAGATAGTATTACAAATGTTACATATCAATGGCTAGAGAGTGAGGATTTACAAAGTGCTTATTTTATAGGTGGTCCTCAAATGATATCAACAAATGTTATCAATAAAGTAAATGATATAACTAAGGATAGTGTTACTAATAATAGAGTATATGG
>JABBZI010000276.1 GCA_012955965.1 Clostridioides difficile | reverse complement strand
ATGCTACTGGTGGAGAAGTAGATGCACTTACTATAGCAGCAAAAGCAGGTCAAGATAAGCAACCAATTATATTGACTGATAAAGATAGTATTACAAATAATACATATAAATGGCTAGAGAGTGAGGACTTACAAAGTGCTTATTTTATAGGTGGACCTCAAATGATATCAACAAATGTCATCAATAAAGTAAATAATATAACTAAGGATAATGTTACTAATAATAGAGTATATGG
>JABBZI010000275.1 GCA_012955965.1 Clostridioides difficile | reverse complement strand
TGGTACAATGGAAAGTTTTACAATGATAACAGTAAAGGGGGTAAAGCACTGTATTAAAAGCATTTCTTTTCAATCAGATAACTGTGATAATGTGCAGTCACCTGATACACCTCCTGCAAATGGAGAACCAGGATTTCATCATAAGATAAAATTTGCACATGAAGGAAAATATATATCAGCAATTGTATGTGAGAATACACTAGAAGGTCCTGGTCATTATGAAAATGTAGACTTT
>JABBZI010000274.1 GCA_012955965.1 Clostridioides difficile | reverse complement strand
TGTTGAATCTGTAGCAGTTGCTTCAGATACTGCTCCTGCTTTAACTAATACACTTACATTGTCTAAATCATTTTGTACTGCTGGATTTGCTGTTCCTGATACTGTTATTGTTATTGTATTCGCTGATGTATTCCCTACTGCTGTATAATCTAATCCTGATGGTAATCCTGTTACTTCAACATTCGCTTTTACATCTCCATTTGTTACTGTTCCATTTGTTAATGTTAGTACATAT
>JABBZI010000273.1 GCA_012955965.1 Clostridioides difficile | reverse complement strand
ATGCTACTGGTGGAGAAGTAGATGCACTTACTATAGCAGCAAAAGCAGGTCAAGATAAGCAACCAATTATATTGACTGATAAAGATAGTATTACAAATAATACATATAAATGGCTAGAGAGTGAGGATTTACAAAGTGCTTATTTTATAGGTGGTCCTCAAATGATATCAACAAATGTTATCAATAAAGTAAATGATATAACTAAGGATAGTGTTACTAATAATAGAGTATATGG
>JABBZI010000272.1 GCA_012955965.1 Clostridioides difficile | reverse complement strand
CTTCTATTTCTCTATCATCATAATAAAAGTTAATATTTTTGATTGTTTGATTTGTTTCTGTCAATGTAATAATACTTATATTAGAAACTCCTCTAGTTATAAAATTTGTTGCTCCTACTAGAGATGGTTGTTCTTTACCTTCTGCTTGTTTTTGAACATCCCCTCCATAATAAGAGTTTCCTTGAAGTGTTATTTGTTGGCTAATTTTAATACCTTTTTCAAATAAGTAGTCACC
>JABBZI010000271.1 GCA_012955965.1 Clostridioides difficile | reverse complement strand
AAGGTCCAACGGGAGCAACGGGTCCAACCGGAAATACAGGAGCAACAGGGAACACAGGATTGGAAGGTTCAACAGGAGCGACAGGACCAACAGGGAACACAGGATTGGAAGGTCCAATGGGAGCAACAGGAAATACAGGGCTAGAAGGTCCAATGGGAGCAACAGGCCCAACCGGAAATACAGGGTTAGAAGGCCCAACGGGAGCAACAGGTCCGACAGGAAATACAGGGTTGGAA
>JABBZI010000270.1 GCA_012955965.1 Clostridioides difficile | reverse complement strand
AAAAAGATTACAATTTAAATACTTCACTTGCAACTACTGAATATTTACGTTCAAAAGGTATAAATGTAATTATGACTAGAGATACAGATAAAACTGTATCACTTGGAAGTAGAACTGCTTTATCTAATTCATTAAGACCAGATTTATTTACAAGCATACACTATAATGCGTCTGATACAACTGGAAATGGCGTGGAAGTATTTTATAAACTTGAAGATAAAAATGGTGGAACTACT
>JABBZI010000026.1 GCA_012955965.1 Clostridioides difficile | reverse complement strand
ATTGTGCAATATTCCCCACTGCTGCCTCCCGTAGGAGTTTGGACCGTGTCTCAGTTCCAATGTGGCCGATCACCCTCTCAGGTCGGCTACTGATCGTCGCCTTGGTAAGCCGTTACCTTACCAACTAGCTAATCAGACGCGGGTCCATCCTGTACTGGCTCACCTTTGATATTTAAGAGATGCCTCTCAAATATATTATCCCGTATTAGCATACCTTTCGGTATGTTATCCGTGTGTACAGGGTAGGTTACCCACGCGTTACTCACCCGTCCGCCGCTCTTTACCGAAGTAAATCGCTCAACTTGCATGTGTTAGGCACGCCGCCAGCGTTCATCCTGAGCCAGGATCAAACTCTCAAATAAAAGTTTATCAGGCTCAGATACTATTGTTATCAAAATATCTGGCTTTATGGTTTGTTTCTTGTTTTATAAATTAACCTACTGTTTAATTTTCAAAGTTCATTTAACTTATCATTCAATTTTGTGCTTGTTATTTTTTTACTTCTTGTTGAGCACATTTATTATAATAACATCTTATTCTAGTATGGTCAACTACTTTTTTCATTTTTTCTTAAATTTATCGATTATTCACCTTTTGTAATACTATTGTGACTTTGTTTTCAAAGATGTAACTATTATTAGTAACAATTTGCAATTATAATGATACTATATACAATTGTTATTAATTTAGAAAGGAGCTTCAAAATGTTTAGAAAGGTATTATATTTTTTAACACTACTTTCTCTATCTATTTTTTTTATTGTTGGATGTTCAAGCTCAGAGAACAAACAAAATACAAACCAAAATAAAGAAACACAGTCACAAGAAGATACTGAAAAAGTAGATAACGATAAAGATACTTCCAATGTTATCGTTTCAGATGGAACAGATAATCCATCAAAACAAGATACTATTAATAATGGTAGTGATAAGCTAGATGTATCCTCTTTAGATAACACTACTCTTGATTGGTTCTACATACCAAACACTAAACACAAGACACCAGAAGTGAATACTGACATTGACTTTAAATTTTCTGACTATGATGCCATATACAATGGTCAGAAAAAAGATGGTCAGAAAACTTTATATCTTACATTTGATGAGGGTTATGAAAATGGATATACATCAAAGATACTAGATATTTTAAAACAAAATCAGATTAAAGCAGTTTTTTTTGTTACCTCTCCATACATAAAAGAAGATAAAGACTTAGTTAAAAGAATGGTGTCTGAAGGACATATAGTTGGAAATCACAGTAAATCTCATCCATCTATGGCAACAAAAACAAATAATTTAGAAAGCTTTAATAAAGAATTTTCTGATGTTGAAAGACTCTATAAGGATGTGACTGGGAAAGATATGGTTAAATTCTTCAGACCTCCTATGGGTAAATATTCAGAGAAAAGCTTGGCAATGACTAAAAACTTAGGATATAAGACTGTGTTTTGGAGTTTTGCATACAGAGATTGGGATACTGAAAAGCAACCATCACATGAGGAAGCAAGCAAAAAAATAATGGATAATTTACATGATGGTTCTATTTTACTATTACATGCAGTTTCCAAAACTAGCACAGAAATTTTAAATGATTTTATATCAGATGCAAGAAATCTAGGATATGAGTTTGAGCTTTTAAAGTATTAATACAATAAATTGCATCTAAATTATGCAATTTTACATAGTTTATTAAGAATTATAAAATATAACATAAAAATATTCTTCTTAATTAAATAATTTTAATAGAAGAATATCAATAAAAAATAGATGTATAGCTTAATGTTATTAAAATCATTATTATAAATTATAGTTATACATCTATTTTTAATTTGTATAATCAATGTTTGTTTAAATTTGCATATAATTAAGGCTTATTCACTCAACTAAATAATAAACATTGCTACTATAGTTGTTACAATCAACCCAGTTATAACAGGAACAAAATTTCGTTTTGCTAATTCTATTGGACTAACCCCACAGATTGCTGCTGCTGAAATAAGTCCCCAAGGAACTAGACATCCTCCACCTACCCATATGCCACTGATTTGTCCTAATGCAGCTAATGCACCAACACTTGCATTAATAGCTGTTCCAAACACGGAAGCAAGTGAACCTACTAATGAAATCCCAGAAAATCCAGAACCATCAAGTCCAGTTATTGCTCCTACTATTGTTTCTATACCTGATACAGCAAATTTATTAAGTGGTATTGTTTGAGAAAGAGCTATACCTATATCTGATAATAAACCTTGAGAACCTGGTGCTAACACTTTTCCAAATACGCCTGTTAAAGGTGCAACTTCGCCCATATAGAAGAACGCTGCTATTGGTATAATTGCGCCAAATATTTTTATACCAAATACAAAACCATCAATTATATTCTCACAAACATTTTCAAGACTATCTTTTCCAAAATTTACAGTATTTATAATGATTATTAAAAATACTGCTGTTCCACCTAAAAGAGCTGAAGCATCTCCTCCTTTTAGGTCAAATACATACATTGCAATTATATCAGTAAGAAATCCTAAAGCTACTAAAATAGTTGCTATCTTAGATTTTCCATTAAATTCTTCTACTTCTTCACTTTCAAAATCTTTGAGTTCTTCTCTAAACATTCCCTTATTAATGTCTCTTTTCAATGTATAAAATGCCATAGATATTGTTACAATTCCCATTACCCAGAATAAAATCATACCATCATTTATGACATATGATACTGCAACTCCTGCTGCACCAGCTGTTATGCTTGGAGCCCCTTGAATAACAAAGTCTGTAGATAAAGCAAGACCATGACCAAATAAATTTAATGCCACTGCAACACCAATTGCTGGTAATCCGGCTCTCATCGCAACAGGTAAAAATACAGCCCCAACTAAAGCAACAGCTGGAGTAGGCCAGAAAAACCAAGAAAGAATTAACATAACAAATCCAGTTACAAAAAATGCAGTATTAGAATTTTTTATAACTTTTGAAAATGGTCTTACCATATACTGTATAGCATTATTAGCTTCTAATGCTTTAGATAAAGCAACCATAATAGCTATAATTAAAATAATTGGACCCAACTCATTCAAAGATATAATAAATGAGTTAAATACTGCTGTTATGGCACCAAATATATTTTTCTCAAAGAACAATCCCATGAAAAAAACACCCAATATACATGGTACTATTGTATCCTTTTTCATAATCATAGTAATTAATATAATTACCATAAATATAATGTAAATATAATGTGCTCCTGTCAAAACCATATTATTATGTCCCCTTTTTTTAAGATAATAATATTATATGGTCTTATAAGTGAACTTGTTACTTGCTTACAGGTACACAATGATTAACTATACAATATAAAATTTAGATTTTTATGATTCTTTTACTGGGATAGCTATTTCAATAGAAAACTCTTTATCATCTGAGTTTACATTTATACTTCCATTATGATGTGCAACTATTTTCTCACAATTCTTTATACCTATTCCAAAACTTTCTACGTTTTTGGAAAAATTACTCACTCTATTTTTTTGTACGATTAATAATTTTGAATCTTCAACTTTAATTAAAAATACTACTGGTTTATCTCTTCTAGCATATTTTATTATATTGGAACATAAGTTATCAAATATTCTCCTAAATTGTGTTACATCTACATAAATATGATACTGATTATAAAGTTCATTCTCTATGGTTATATGAAATCCTTTTTCTTCCAATGTGTATGAACTATCTAAAAGCAATTGAAAAATAAATTCATTTGCATTTATCTTTTCATATTCTTTGGAAACTTCCTCTCCAGAATTGACAAAATGGGTAAAAAGGTCATCAGTTAAATCTTTTATTTGATACGCTTTAGATCTTACATTTTTTATATACTGTTCTAGTTGCTCAGGACTATTATATTTATGGTCTTTAATCAAATCTAAATAACATATTACTGATGTTAATGGAGTCCTAACATCATGTGATATTGAAGTTACTATATCTTTATTTTTATTCTTCATTTCTCTTTCTTTTATAAGCTGATTCTCTAATGTTTGACTCATCTCATTAATACTAGATGCAAGTGATGATAATTCGTCATTCCCTTTTACTGGAATTCTATACTTTAAACTGCCACTCTCTACTATCTTTATACCCATCTCTATTTTTCTTAGGTATTTTATCTTTCTACTCAGCAATAGCAGGAATGTTATAATAAATGTAAGTGCCATGAATGTAATAGAAATTGCATCTATAAAATTTTGAAATCTAAATCTAAATAAAGCTATTACAACTATATCAGCTTTAACATTAGAAAATTGTATCTCATAATGTCTAGCCATAGAACTACTATAAAATTCATTTTCCTCACTTTTATCAGGAACTTCATTAGGATAGTATAATGTATCATAAAAAACCTTATTTCCTTTGTATATTTTCATAGAAACAAACCAGTTATCACCATTCCATTTTGCTATATCATCTCCATCATTTGAACTTACGCTATTCTCAGTAACATAAAGTTGAAAATCATCCATAAGTTGGTCTACTTCTCTTTTAAAGTACACCTTTCCTTCTGATACATCTTTTACTATAGATTCAACAGCAGAGTAAAGTGGTATATTTAAAACAAAAGCCACGGCAGCTGAGATTACAACATATATCAATAATATAACACCCAACTTTGATGGCTTAATTTTGCTAATCAATATAATACCCCTTTCCCCATGCAGTTTTTATGTATTGTGGATTTTTTTGGTCTTTTTCTAATTTTTTTCTTAAATTTCTAATATGCACCATTATAGTATTATTTGCTGTATAAAAATATTGTTCATCCCAAATAGTTTCATATAGATTTTCAGATGAAAAAACCTTCTTTCTATTTTTTAACATAAGAACTAAAATACTATATTCTATGGTTGTTAAAAACACAGGTTCTCCATCCAATGTAACATCTTGAGTGTCTAAATTGACATATAATTCTTTTGTATGTAATATGTTTGGCTCTCTTTCCTTTTCCTTTCCCTGATATATATAATAACGTCTAAGTAGTGACTTAACTCTTGAAATTAATTCAGAATATGAAAAAGGCTTTGATAAATAGTCATCTCCTCCTGCTGAAAATCCAATAACTTTATCAGAATCTTGAGTTTTTGCAGTTAAAAATAAGATTGGGGCTGTTGTTTTTTCTCTAATTTCGTTACATGCAACAAACCCCGTCTTTACAGGCATGACAACATCCAAAATAATCAAGTCAATTGTACTATCTACTAAGTTTACAGCTTCTTCCCCGTTCGTTGCCATAACAACTTCATAACCTTCACCAGTTAAAAGTATTTCTACAATTTCTCTAATCTCAGGATTATCATCAGCTACTAAAATTTTTTTTGGAATTTCTTTATTCATCACCAAGCTCCTTTCTTTGCTATATTTCTTAAATATTTCAAACTATATAAAATATTATACTTTATTAGCAAAAGCTTAGCAATGTCACACGTTTTAATACTTTCTACTATTGTAAGTGCATTTAATGTTCAATTAACAAGTATACATAAATTGACATGTTTATAAAAACAATCTATATTATACTATCTTGCATAAATAACTTTTTTTACTGACTTCACTTTTTCAGAAGATTTTACATGTACCATAATACATATCAAACCACTTATAGCTACAAATGCATAGAAGCTTATTCCTCTACTAAGTAGCATTGCTGGAACTAGTAAATGACCTGGGAAAAATATCTTAAACAGTGTCATAAAACTGTTTTCAGAGGCTCCAACAGCTCCTGGTAATGGTAATGATGAAACAGCAATATTTAGTAGTGATTGTATTGCCAATATCTCAAATACAGTATATGTTGATAAATGAAAAGCTTTGTATACAAAGAATGGTACTAAGAACATAGCTGTTATTTGTACAATAGTTATGGCTAAAATTTGTATTACAAGCTTTGGATTCTGTTTTATATATTGAGCACCTTTAATATATTCTTCAATTTGAGAAGTTATAACTTTTCTTGAACTCTCAACATCTTTTATTATTCTTAACTTTCCTAATAATTTTGTTATTAATATTATAAAATTATTTACCAGTTTTTTTGAAAATATAATTGCGATTACTCCAGCTACAAGAGCTACATTTGTTATTACACCATATATTAATAAAATATTCATACCACTTACGTTGTTTAGTATAAATTCATGTTCCATAATGAACATTATTCCGCTATATGCCAATATAACCACTTGATGAATAACAACAATAACTAATAATATAAGTGAAGAATAAGATATATTTATATCATCTTTCTTCATATAATAAACTTGTGCTGGTTGACCACCTGATGCTGAAGGTGTAATAGAACTAAAATAAAATCCAATAAAAGCATATCCCATACATTTTAAAAGAGTAGTTTTTTGTTTTAAAGCTTTTATACCTAAATATATATTTATCCCTTCACAAGCAACATATATAATCATCATCATAAATCCAATTAATATAAACATAGGATTTGCACCTTTTAATGATTTTATTAACGATTCAATTGATTGTCCTCTAAAAACAAAATATCCTGTTATGCCCATTAGTAAAACTAAAAAAGCAACACTACCTAGGCATTTATTTTTCTTTTCAGTTTTACTTGTCATAGCTACATCCTTTCTGGTGTTACAAATTTAAAACCACTATCTTTAAGTCTTGGAATGGCTATCTTCAAAGCTTCAATAGTACGCTCAGGTGCACCTACTGCACCACCTGAATTTTCACCTGCATCATGCAAGCAAATTATAGAATTTTCTTTTGTCCTACACATTAATTTGTTTATAATAATCTCTACAGTACTATCTTTACTCCAATCTTCTGCCATTACATCCCATAAGGTCATTTTTAGATTATATTTTTTAACAAATGAATTTGAAAATATATTAGTATGACCCCATGGTGGACGATAATAGTTTATATCTACACCTAAATTTTTCATTATATTTATACTTTCTATAAAATCTTTTTTAACATAATTATAACTGTAAAGCCATGCATTTTTATGTTCCAATGAATGTAAACCAACTACATGATTTTCTCTTAACATTCTTTTTATAATTTCAGGCTCTTTTTCAGCATTCTTTGCAACTACAAAAAACATGGCTTTTATATCATTTTCTTTTAATACATCTAATAATTTTTCTGTATATCTCTTATCTGGACCATCATCAAATGTCAGTGCAATTTCATTTTCTCTAGTCATATTTTTTAATACATCTTTATTTAATAGTTTGTTATAATATGTAGGTATAATTGAATGTACTAAAAAAATCAATGCAACAACTATAATTAAACCTACTACATACATTCTATACACTCTCCTTGTTCATCAAATGAAAATAAAATATTTTCTAATGTATTATTATCAAACTGTTTTTTCAATTCTTTCATATTTTTACTCATCTCTTGAAGAGTAGCATCGTCATAAATTAAATCTTTTATTTCATCTACGTAGTATTTTTTATTTTTATCAAGTATTCTTCCAATCTTATTATTTAATATAAAATCAGCATTATTTATCTCTTGTTGTAAAAATGGATTAAATGCTAATATTGGAAGTTCTGAATAAATTGTTTCAAACAATGTTATTCCACCTGGTTTAGAAATAATAAGGTCAGCATTTTTCATATATTTATATACTTCATTAGTATAACCTACTACCTCTATATTTTCATATCTGTCAGATAACTTATAATACATTTTTTTATTATTACCAGTTATTACAGTAGTTTTTACTCCTTCTAAACTATTTAATTCACTATAAAACTGTTCTGATTTAGGTAGTAATCCTAATCCTCCACCCATTATAAGTATGTTTTTTTTATTTGAATGATTTATATGTTCTATTCTTTTAAATTCTTTTTTTACTGGAATACCATTAACTTTAACTTTCTCTTCATCTATACCCTTAAAAACAAGTTCCTCCTTAGTAGATTTACTAGCTACTAAGTAACAGTCTGTATTTTTACTAATCCATTCTGAGTGACTACTTATATCTGTTATACATGTTATCAAAGGAAGCTTTGAATTATACTTTTCCTTATATCTTGATACTAATTGTGAACAAAATGGAAAAGTTGAAATAACTACTGTTGGTTGTATCTCATCAAGTAACTTGTCTAATTTAGTTAAAAAATAATCTGAAAAAGTAAATTTTATATCTTTCTTCCCATTTTCTGTACATTTATAAAATAAATTATAAAGACTACTTCCCCGATTTACAAGGATAGAAAAAGTCTTGTACATTTTATCTGAATAGTTAGGCATAATGTATTCAAATATATCTTTAATTATTATTTCTGAATTATTAAATTTTGTTTTTATATCTTCACTTAAAGAGTTTGATGCTGAGTAATGACCCATCCCAAATTTTCCTGTAAGAATTAATACTTTCATAAGATTCCCTCCTCATTAAAGCCTTTCTTTTCCTCTAATTACTATATTTATAAGTATAGACTTTAAATCTTTAGAAAAACCTAGTATAATTCTTAAGAAATCTTAAAGTTTTAATTAAAAAATACAAAACCCAATTAATATAGAAGATTATCTCCTATACCAATTGGGTTTTATATCTATATATATTCAAATACATACACAATCATTATAATTATTTAAACATACTTTATTTAATTATTCTTTATAATTAATCCATAATATTATATTCTTCATATAAAGGATATTTTTCAGTTAATCCAACAACTAATGTTCTAGCCTTAGATTCTTCATTATAAGTTAAACATAGGTCTATAGCCTCAGCAATTATCGCCATATCTTCTTCTTTCATACCTCTAGTAGTTACAGCTGGAGTACCAAGTCTTACTCCACTTGTAACAAGAGCACCATTTGGGTCAAATGGAATTGTATTTTTATTAGCTGTTATATAAGCATCATCCAATCTTTTTTCTGCAGCTTTACCAGTTATATTTTTATTAGTTAAATCTAATAGTATTAAATGATTATCTGTGCCTCCAGAAATTAATTTAAAATCTCTTTTAATAAGTTCTTCAGCTAGTGCTTTTGCATTTTTAGCAACTTGCACTTGATATTCTTTAAAGTCATCACTTAAAGCTTCTTTAAAACAAACTGCCTTAGATGCAATTATATGTTCAAGAGGCCCACCTTGAATTCCAGGGAATATCGCTTTGTCTATAGCTTTAGCATACTTTTCTTTACAAAGAATAACTCCTCCACGAGGTCCTCTTAAAGTTTTGTGAGTTGTTGTTGTAACAAAATCGGCCACTTCACATGGATTTTGGTGAAGACCTGCTGCAACAAGACCTGCTATATGAGCCATATCTACCATAAGCAATGCTCCAACCTCATCAGCTATCTCTCTAAACTTTCTAAAATCTATTTCTCTAGGATATGCACTTGCTCCTGCAACTATCATTTTAGGTTTTACTTCATGTGCTATTTTTCTAACCTCATCAAAATCTATAAGTCCACTATCTTTGTCTATACCATATTCATAAAATTTATAATACTGACCAGAAATATTAACAGGAGCACCATGAGTTAAATGCCCACCTTGAGATAAATTCATTCCCATAACAACATCACCTGGTTTTAACATAGCAAAATATACACCAATATTTGCATTTGCTCCAGAATGAGGTTGAACATTAGCATGTTCTGCTCCAAATATTTTTTTAATTCTATCTATTGCAAGAGTTTCAACTTCATCTATGTACTCACATCCGCCATAATATCTTTTGCCTGAGTAACCTTCTGCATACTTATTTGTAAGATGACTTCCCATAGTTTCCATCACAGGAACTGATACTATGTTTTCAGATGCTATTAATTCAATATTTCTTTGTTGTCTTTTTAACTCTCTTTTCATACTTTCATAAATCTCAGGGTCCGCTTTTTTCAAGTTCTCAAACATATTACTCCTCCTAGTTATTATTTAATTTTCATTTTTACAGACATTTCATAATTTTCGTTTTTATCAATATGATAATTTATTATTATAGTCCTTTACAAATTAATAGTCAAGTGTTTTGCCATTTTTCCATATTTAACATAGTTACTTTCTTTATTTTTAAGTTAAAATATAAGAAATAATATTGTCTAATTCTTTTAATTGGATATAATTTAAATGTGACTATTTTTAAATAAAAAAAGATAATATAATTTATATATATATTAAGGAATATTGCTTAGAAATTTGGTATAATTTCAATATTATGTTTTTTAATTTGGAGGTGTATTTATGAATCAAAATGAGGAGCTTGAATACAAGAAAAATATTCTAAAATTAGCTCTATTTGTAGGGGAACTTATGATAAAAAATGGAGCTGAAACATCTAGGGTTGAAGACAGTGTCCTTAGAATATGCAGGTCAAGAGGATTTTATCATGTAAATATTTTTACAACTCCTACAGTAATAATTATTTCTGATGAAAAATTTGATGGCTTTTCATTTATGAAAACGATTCAATCAAGAGGTATAAACTTAAATAAGATTTCTTTATTAAATAGTTTTTCTCGAGAATTTGTAGGCGACAAAGAATATGATATTGATAATGCCATTGCACGTCTTTATGAAATACAAGATGTAAAACCTTATCCTTTATGGATATTTTACTCTTGTACAGGAATTGCATCTGCTTGTTTTGCTTGTTTGCTTGGAGGGAATTATGTATTAAATTTTATACTTACATTTATAATAGCAATCTTTGCTGCAATTACTTATGATAAAACTATGAAGATAAGTGCGATATCTGCGTTTTCCTGTTTAGTATCTTCTTTTTTAATTGCACTTTCAGGAGTTCTGTTAGTTGAAATAGGCATTTTAAATGACCCTAAAATGCTTATAGTTGGTGCTATAATGCCACTACTCCCAGGAGTTGCCTTTATAAAAGCTATTAGGGATTTAATATCAGGTAATTTAATATCAGGAATTTCTCGTGCTTTTGATGCAGCTATGATTATTATCGCAATCGCTTCTGGAGTAGGTTTTGTTCTTGATACATGGTATAGAATAGGAGGTCCTTTCTAATGACTGATATGTCAATGGTTTTACATTTTTTATTTTCAGGCATTGCAACTGCTGGATTTGCTGTTTTCTTTAATGCACCACTTTATCTACTTCTTCCAGCTGGAATAACTGGTGGAATTGGTTGGATTGTGTATGTTTATTTATTTAATTTTACTACAAATGCAGTTTTTGCAGGTTTTATAGCTGCTGCTTTAGTATCAGCATGTAGTGAGACTCTAGCTAGAAAATTAAAGCAACCAGCTATTGTATTCGTAATCCCAGGTATTCTTCCTTTAATACCAGGTATTGGATTGTACAATACAATGTTATCTTTGATTCAAAAAAATTATTCTTTAGCCATGTCAAAAGGAACAGATGCACTATTTTTAAGTGCTGCAATAGCACTAGGTGTATTAGTTGTAACTTCTTTTGTAAGAACATTGAATCTTTTAAAAATCAGAAAAAACTTTATTCCTTACAGAAAATCAAAATAAAAACATAAAAATAGCAATGTACTAAAGCTTTACAAATACACACTGAGTATTTATTCAAAAAGTACATTGCTATTTTTAATTATAATTATTTTAAAGGTCAATTAATATTCTTGTTATTACTGGTATAAACTCTCTACTATCTCTGAATTTTTTGTCATTCTTCTTTAAGTATAAATAACAAAGTATTGTAAGACAAATTCCAACTAATCCACTTATGGCTTCAACCCCAGATTTCATACCTATTGCACCTAATATATAGTAAGTCCCTATTGTTCCAACAAGAAGTGCTATAAGTGGTATTATATAAGCCATTACAGCTGCTTTTAATACATTCATATTATCCATACTTACTTCTACATGGTCACCAATTTTTGCACCAATTGTGTTATCTACTTCTACTAATATTTCCTTTGATTCTGCTGAATTTGTAGTAGCACATTTTCCACAAGCAGCACAAGCTGAATGTCTCTGCATTTTTAATTTTGCAGTTCTATCATCAACAATTTCCATAATAAATCCTTGTTGATTCATAACTAACCGCCTCCTTATTTTGTAAATTTATTTATAGTATCCATAAGTTCTTTTATCATTTCTTCAGTTTGCTCGCCATCATCATGTTTGATACTTTCTGCTACACATCCTTTTATATGATTTTCCAATATAATTGTACCTACTCTGTTTATAGCAGACCTTATAGCCGATATTTGAACCAATATATCAACACAATAACGTTCTTGCTCTACCATCTTTTGTATCCCTTTTACTTGACCTTCTATTCTCTTTAATCTTTTTATAAGAGCTTCTCTCTCATTGTTTGGTGCTAATTTTCTTTCTTCCATAAACTCACCTCATACTCTAATGATGTCTTATGCAATTATGCTTTACTTACCAATTTGTTTAAAATACAATACAGTTATTATTACTATAAATGCTAAAATTGATATTGCAATAGACCTACTTTGATTCTTAGTTTGTTCCATACTTAACTTTCCATTCATCTTAAATCCTGCTAATGGAAATAAAAATATAACTAATGCATCAATTCCAAGTACAACTTGGGCTGCAATAGTCCATTTACTCAAAAAACAAAATATTCCACCCACACCTAAAAGAACCTCTAATATATTTATAAATTTATAAGTAGGTTTTTTTGCTATATATTCTTCAATTTTTTCCTTACATTCTGCACGACATGGATATATGTTTGTATTATCATCATATTGTATAGCCAATTTATTATTTGGTGACTTTATATCCCTATTACAGTAAAGACATTTTTTCATGTTATATTCTCCTCTAATGTTCCTCTTTAAAAATTTTGCCTAAATTATTATATGCTTTAATACTATTATACCAAATAGATACAAAAAACAAAAATAAAAGGAACAATTTTAGCGATTTCTTTTACTTCAATGTATAATCTATAATAAATTTATAATAACAATTAGACAAAATTATTTATATCTAGTTTAATTGTTATATAATCTAAAATAAGTCAAATTTGTATGAGAGGTTAAAATGAAACAAATGGAATTAGCTATTGTAAGTTTAAAAAAAGATGCTGGAGAAATTTATGAAGACCAAATAAAGCAATTTTTAGGAGACAATATAAAAATAAATTTATACTCGTTTGAAGAAGGAAATTTAAGATTTTTTAAAGAAAATTTAATACTTCTATCTGCTTATTTAAAGTATGATGAGATAGCAAAATTGTCCCATCATGATGCTCAAATTATTGTACCTAAGTTAACATTTGAAAAAAACAGTATCGATATGATATCAAGATTAGAAAAAGATAAAATTATTTATGTATATAATCTAAGTAAGGATATGGCAATAGAGACAATATCTTTAATACATAGACTAGGAATAGACAATATCAATATCCTACCTTGCTATCCAGAGATAGAATTTACTCCTACAGATGCTATAATACTAACTCCTGGTGAAAAAATCTTACCTAAAGTTAAAAAATGTAAAGTTATAGACCTAAAATATAGAATAATAGATTTAAGTTGTATTGTTGAAATTGCTACAAAAACTAAACTAAAACATCTAATAAAAGATGACTTAATAAAAAAATATGTAGAGAAAATAATACCTACAAGCTATAGTACAGGCGAGTTATTATTAGATGCAAATAAATTTGAAAGGCAATTTGATTTATTATTATCTATAATTGACGATGGAATTATATGCACTAATAATGATGGAATTATTCAATTCTACAATCATATGGCTAGAAAAATTTTATCTATAAATGCAAATGAAATGATTTATGAATTTATTGGTGATTGTATAAAAGAAATCAATTTCCAAAACATATTAACCAATAAAGCTCCATTTTATGAAAAATTAATTAAAATAAATCATGTCGATATAAATTTAGAGATTAAACATATACAATTAAATGTATTTGATGGATTTATATTAAAAATGACCAAATTCTCTCAACTAGAAAAAAAGCAAGCAAAGCTAAGAGCACAATTAGTCAATTCGGGTAATGTCAGTAAATATACATTTGATGATATATTAGGTTCTAGTATACAAACCATTAATACAAAACAAATAGCCAATAATATGGCTCAATCGAATTCCTCTATTTTAATAATTGGTGAAAGTGGTACTGGTAAGGAATTATTTGCTCAATCAATTCACAGTGCATCTAGGAGAAAGGATGGACCTTTTGTGGCAGTAAATTGTAGCACTTTTCAAGAAAGTTTATTACAAAGTGAACTATTTGGCTATGATGAAGGTGCTTTTACTGGTGCTAAAAAAGGTGGAAAGATTGGTTTATTTGAATTGGCTAACAATGGAACTATATTTTTGGATGAAATTGGTGAAATGGATTTAAATTCTCAATCTAAATTACTTAGAGTTATACAGGAAAAACAAGTACGACGTATTGGCTCAAACAATGTCATTGATATTGATGTAAGAATAGTTGCAGCTACTAATAGAAATTTAAAAGAACTAGTATCTAAAGATATGTTTAGAAGAGACTTATATTTTAGATTAAATGTTCTTCCTCTTAAAATACATCCTCTTAGAGAAAGACCAGTTGATATATTTGAGATTTTTAACTCTTTAAAGTATGATATCTCATGTAATTTTACTCTAAGTGAAGAAGTAAAAGAAATCTTCAAAGTATATAAGTGGGAAGGAAATGTAAGAGAATTAAGAAATTTAGGAGAATACTTCTGCTACCTAGGAAAAGATGTTATAGAGATATGTGACTTACCAGAATATATATTGGATACTATAGATTCAAATTATAGTAGAACTGTCTGTAACAAAATAACAGATAAAACAGTAAAATATCAATTAAACATTAACAAAAATAAAAACTTAATAAAACATGATTATAAATTTAGAAGACCTTTAGAGGAATACCTATTTATATTGGATAATTTAAAGAAGGCTTATGATTTAAAAGAAAGAATTGGTAGAAAAAGTCTGTACAAAATAGCTTTAGAGGAAAATAGATTTTTGACAGAGCAACAGATTCGAAATATTCTTCTAGAATTACAAAGCTTTGGACTTGTCGATATACTTGTTGGTCGTGGTGGCTCAGTTATAACATCAAAAGGATTTGAATTTCTAAAAAAGCATGAATAGGTTTAAATGGTTAAACTGTTTAACTATTTAAACCTATTTGATTGTATTTTCATACATATGAAACTTCATTGTAAATAACCTTTTCCATAAAGCACTAGATATAATTAATATTTTTAATTTCTCTATACTTTGAAATTACTTAGCATCATACATTAACTTATTGTCAATTAATTTTTATTATTCATCTTGGCATGTTGTTTGCTTAATATTATTAACATAAATTTTAAAATTACTGGAGGTTTTTACAATGAATTATAATTTTAATGAAGTTGTTGATAGAAGTAATAATTTTTCTTCTAAATGGTCAGAGATGGATAAAAAATATGGAAGCAATGATTTACTTCCTATGTGGGTAGCTGACATGGATTTTAAAGCTGCACCTTGTATAATTGATGCTTTAAACAATCGATTAGAACAAGAGATTTATGGTTACACAACAAGACCAGATTCTTACAATGAATCTATAGTAAGTTGGCTAGATAGAAGACATAATTGGAAAATAAAAAGTGAATGGTTAGTTTATAGCCCAGGTGTTATACCAGCTATAAGTCTTTTAATAAACGAACTTACAAAAGAAAACGATAAGATAATGATACAAGAACCAGTTTATAGTCCTTTTAATAGTGTTGTAAAAAATAATAATAGAGAACTGGTTATAAGTCCATTACAAAAACTAGAGGATGGAAATTATATAATGAATTATGAAGACATTGAAAGCAAGATTAAGGAGGTAAAATTGTTCATACTTTGCAATCCTCATAATCCAGTTGGTAGAGTGTGGACAAAAGAAGAATTAAAAAAACTAGGAGACATTTGCCTCAAACATAATGTAAAAGTAATCTCTGATGAAATACATAGTGATATTATATTAAAAAAACATAAACATATACCTATGGCATCTATTTCTAAGGAATATGAAAAAAATACAATTACTTGTATGGCTCCGACTAAAACCTTTAACATAGCTGGTCTTCAGTCATCTTATGTGATACTACCTGATGAAAAAGACTATAAATTGTTAGATGATGCCTTTACTAGAATTGATATAAAAAGAAATAACTGCTTTAGTTTAGTTGCAACAGAAGCCTCATATAATAATGGTGAACCTTGGTTAGAATCCTTCTTGGAATATTTAGAATCAAATATAGATTTTGCTATAAAATATATAAATGAAAATATACCAAAACTTAAAGTTAGAAAACCAGAAGGTACTTATTTATTATGGGTAGATTTTAGTGGACTTGGATTAAGTGATGATGAACTAGAAAGTATACTTGTTAACAAAGGTAAGATTGCTTTAAATCAAGGAAATAGCTTTGGTATTGGAGGAAGTGGGTACCAAAGAATAAACTTGGCTTGTCCAAGAAGCATGCTTGAAGAAGCTCTTACAAGAATAAAAAATGCAATCAACTAAAAATGTTTAAGGAGAATTTGCACTATGAAAATAGATACAGAAAGAAAAAGACCTTCATTTAGATATTCCTTGTTAGTAATGCTTGCAATAATAGCTTTAACATCAATTGGCATAGTTATATTTAATGCTTCTATAACTATAATGTTTTTACTTTCATGGCTTATAGTCGTTCCTGCAGCTATGAAGCTTGGTTATACTAATGATGAAATAGAAGCTTTTGGATTTGAAGTTGGTAAGGATGCTTTTCAATCAAATTTAATTATACTTTCTGTTGGCGTACTAATAGCAGCTTGGATAGCTGCTGGTACGATACCAACAGTAGTATATAGTGGGCTAACAATAATAACACCTAAATATTTTTTACTTACAACATTAATAGTCTGTTCACTTACTTCTGTTGCTACTGGTACATCTTGGGGAACTCTTGGAACTTCTGGTATAGCAATGATGAGTATTGGTACTAGCATGGGTATTCCCCTTGGTTTAACAGCTGGTGCAGTCATTTCTGGTGCTTTCTTTGGAGATAAGATGTCTCCCCTATCAGATTCTACAAATCTAGCTGCAGCAGTTTGTAAGACAGATGTGATTACACATATGAAGCATATGGTTTACACAACAGGACCTGCATATGTAATATGTATAGTTCTATATACAGTAATTGGATTAAAATATTCAAATAATACTATAGACTATGTCCAAATAAATCAAATTAAAGATGTTTTAAATTCAAACTTTCATATTGGCTTAGTAGCAATGATTCCAATAATATTTTTATTATTACTTTTATTTTTACAAAAACCTCCTATTATATCTATACTAAGTTCATCTATCATGGGACTTATCATAGCTGTATTTCAAGAAGGAGAAAAAATAGGTGATATTTTAAATTATATGCTATCAGGTTTTACTATCGATACTGGATTTGCCTATGCCGACAAGCTATTAAATCGTGGTGGAATCATGAGTATGGCTGAAACCGTTTTACTAGTCTTTGTAGTTTTCGTTATTGCTGGTATTCTCCAAAAAACTGGTTTCTTAGAGGTACTACTTCAGCCTATGATAACTAAAATAGGAAAATCTAGAACTAAATTAGTTGGGTCTACCTTTATAGTAAGCTACTTTGCAAACGCATTTAGTTCATCAATGATGTTTACTTCAGTATTTGTTGGAACTTTAATGTCTCCAATATACAAAGAGTTTAGATTAAAACCACAAAATCTATCTAGAATTATAGAAGATACAGCCACACTTGGTGGACCATTAATACCATGGAATTCAAATGCTGTTTTCTGCGCCCAAACTCTTGGTGTAAGTCCATTGGAATTTATACCATACTGTTTCTTAAGTTGGATTACTCCTATAATTTCATTTATTTATGGTGTAACTGGCTTTACTATGCTTACATATACAGATGATGAAATTGAAGAGTTAGAGATATTTGACATTGTCCAGAGAAGGGTTGATTAAGTATGAGTTTTGAGTACTATTACCTAATTCAGGACATTACAGGTGTATTATTGGCATTTGTAGGACTTAGAATGTCTATCCTAGGATTTAGAATACTTTCAATAAAAGGAATTTCTATAAATACACTTTTAATTTTAATTAAATATTGTTTATTTACTATGGCAGGATTGAATTTATTAATATCTAAGTTTGGAATTACTCACTGGATTTTAAGTATTTGTATGATAGTAATATCCATAATAATGAATCCTAAAATTAGGGTATCCAAATAGAAATAACCATCAAACTCAAAATTTTATAAAAAAGAAACTGCTTCAAACATTAAAGCAGTTTCTTTTAATATTACTTACAATTAAATAACTGGGGTATCAGATAGGTAATCATTACTTACATAACCATATCCACCACTATATTTTATTTTTACCCATCCAGTAGCAAACATTTCTATTGTTTCTACTTTGCTTCCATATGGAAGATGTCCTATTTTCTCATCTTCTGTACTTGGTCCTTTTCTAACATTTAGACCATCTTTTTCTTTTACATACTTTATTTTTACATTTTCATTGCTACTATCAGGCTTATTATTTGTCAGATAAGACCCACTAACATACCCAATATCTTCATTGTACTTTATTTTTACCCATCCAGTTTTTAATACTTCTAAAACTTCTACTTCATCACCATGATTTAAATGTCCTATAACAGAAGCTTCTATTGTAGCATCACTTCTTATATTTACCTTATCTGTGTTAGTTACATACATTACTTTCTTATTAGTATTATTTGCTTGTAAATCTTTTAATTCTTTAAATGCACTCTCATTCCCTCCACTACCAACTTGAGTTATAGAGGTAACACTTTTATTTGAAAATACACTCTTTTGTGTTGTACTTAATTGTTCTCCTACTATAAGTACAGGAGAATCTTCTTTTGATGCTAGTACTCCTACTGCTAGAGCATCTATAAGTTGGTTTTGCTTTTTCATTCCATCTTTAGCTACAAATACATTATTCAATTTATCGGATGTATAAAATTTTTCTATTACTTTACCATTAGTTTCATTTCTATCTGCTCCACCGATTCTTTCAGAATTAGGTAAACTTTGTTTTATTTTATCTGATACAGCATTAGTAGAACCTATTATGTATGATTTACTTATATTCTTAGATTCTATAAAATCTTTAAAGCTAGATATCCCAGATGAATCAGATACTGGAAGTATAGCCATTCCATTAGTCGCAGCTACAGAAGCTATACTAACTGCGTCTGCAAGACCTGTATATCCGTTTACTACAGCTATTTCTGATATATCTTTTAATTCCTCTATTTTTTTAGCTATACTCAAGGCTGTTTGGTATCTATCACTACCACCAACCCTATCAGTAGTTAAATTATTGGATTCTAACTGTTTTTGTACATCATTTGATACAGAACTAGATAACCCAATTATATAAACTTTTTTAACTCCTAATCTTTTTAATTCTTTCTCAGTTTGTGAATTTAGATTGTTTTTTTCTGTCAATAGTATAGGAGCATTTTTTAATTTAGCAAATGGTGTTACAGACAATGCATCTACAATAGATTCACTGTTTACAACTATAGCCTCATTTGCACTACTCCATCCCTTTTTACTTACTTCAATAGCAGTTTGGTATCTATCCTGACCTACTAAAGTATTTTCTACTGCTGTTCTACTTATTTCATTTGCATGTGACACTGGTGATAAGCTTAAAACTAGAGATAAACACAATACTGATGATATTGATTTAGTTAATTTCATATTAACTCCCCCTAAAATTATAGTATCTAGATTTTTCCTATTTAAAATAGTATAACATAATAATTTAGCTAATATCATTACTCTAAAATATTAAATAATATAAATAGGATTTTATTTTACTTCTATAATAATTTTTTGACCTTGCTTAATATATGCTTTACTCTTCAGATATATTTTTATATAATTAAAGTTTTTAGCATTATTTCTTTAATTAATTATATATTGAACTCACTTTTTTTAATTAGATTATGTATAATATATAAATAACTGTGTGAATAACTTTTTGATATACTATAGTTTATTATACAAGCTTTATATTATAATGTATAATATATAGTTAATTATCAAATTGATATAAATCAAGTCATATTAAAAGAGGTGTATTTTATATTATGGATTTATTGCATCTTAAGTACTTTCAAACGGTTGCTAGAATGGAACACATAACAAAAGCATCACAAAAACTAAATATAGCACAACCAGCTTTAAGTAAAACTATATCTTCTTTGGAAAGAGAACTTGGAGTCAAGTTATTCGATAGAAAAGGAAGATACATCGTATTAAATGAATATGGAAAATTATTTCTAAAAAGAGTGGATAGTATTTTAGATTTGGTAGAAATGTCAAAAAAGGAATTACGAGATACTTCTTTAGAAAACTCAGGAGAAGTAAAAATATTAGCAACTGCAGCAGCTAATGTATTACCTTCACTTTTAAGTAATTTTAGAAAACTATATCCTAACATTACTTTTAATGTTTCACATACTTTGCCATCTTCTTACAAGAAAAGTGATTTTGATTTGTATATATCTTCTTCTTTTACAAAAATAAATTCAGAAAATAATATAACTTTAACTTGTGAAGAGATATTACTAGGTATTTCAATTAATCATAACTTATCTTTAAAAGATGAAGTATACCTAAGCGAAGTTTCTGATGAAAACTTCATAGTTATAACTAAAGGTGAGAACTATAGAGAAATAATAGATATACTATGTGAATCTGCTAATTTCAAACCCAAAATAGCCTTTGAATGTGATTCACCATATACAATTTATGCACTCATAAAATCACTTCAAGGTGTTGGATTTATATGTGGAAAGTCATGGGGGTTATCTAAAGATCCCGAAATTAAACTATTACATATAAAAGATATTGAATTTAAAAGATACTTAAATCTATCATGGTTTAATGAAAATTACACATCTAAAGCCGTATTACTATTTAAAGACTTTCTTATTAATTATTTTAAAAATCTTTAAATAAAAACTGTAAATATAGTCTTTTTATATTAAATAAAAATACAAGGGGGATGTATAAAAATATGGCTAGAAGACCAAAAATAAAGATAACTTTAATAGATAAAAAAGAAAAAGGTGCTTGTCATTATGGACATAAGATTGGAGATTCATTTGACTTTGATACAGAAAGGGGAAAATTATGCCCAATGGCATTACATGTAGCTTTTCCTTATATTGACATACTACGATATGGTGGAAGTATACCTGGAGAAGAAAATAAAAATGAATGTGTATTTTGTTGCCCAGATGCCAAAATTATAAATATATTTAAAATAGAAAAAATAGATTAACAAAAAAAGTCTGAATATAAAGATACTTTATATCCAGACTTTTTGTATTTTAATTTATTATAAATATATATTATTCGTGGTCTTTTACATCAACTTTTATACTTAATTCTTCTAATTGCTCATCTTCTGCTACTGTCGGAGCATTTGTCATAGGACAAACAGCATTTTGATTTTTAGGGAAAGCAATAACCTCTCTTATATTGTCAGCTCCTGCAAGTAACATAACAAGTCTATCAAGACCAAAAGCTAAGCCCGCGTGAGGAGGAGTTCCATATTTAAATGCTTCTAATAAATATCCAAACTTCTCATTAGCTCTTTCTTCTGTGAAACCAAGTGCTTTAAACATTTTTGATTGAACATCAGAATTTGATATTCTAACACTTCCTCCACCTATCTCATAACCATTCAATACGATGTCATAAGCTTTAGCTCTTAAAGATGATTTATCACCTTCTTCTAATTTATCTAAATCTTCATCCATTGGTGATGTAAATGGGTGATGCATTGCTGAGAATTTGCCTGTTTCTTCATCTTCTTCAAAAACAGGGAATTCAGTTACCCATAATAAATTATATACATTTTTATCTAACATATTAAGTCTATTAGCTACTTCAAGTCTAACTTGTCCTAAAGCATCAAATACTACTGAGTTTTTATCAGCTACAAATAAAAGTAAATCTCCTACTTGAGCATTCATTCTTGTAAGTATAGAATTCATTTCTTCTTCACTAAAGAATTTTGCTATTGGAGAAGTTACTCCCTCTTGTCCTACTTTCAACCAAGCAAGACCTTTTGCTCTATATGTCTTAGCATGTTCTTCTAATGATGATATTTGCTTTCTAGTAAAATCATCAGCTTTACCTTTTATATTTATACCTCTAACACTTTTTCCTGGTTGTGTAGCATCTGCAAACACTTTGAACCCACAATTACAAACAACATCAGATATATCTGTTAATTCATATCCAAATCTAGTGTCTGGTTTATCTGAACCATATCTCGACATAGCTTCTGCATAAGTCATCTTAGGAAGTGGAAGTGTCAATTCTACATCTAAAACTTCTTTAAATATAGCTTCAAGCAATCCTTCAATCATATTCATAACATCTTCTTGTTCAACAAAAGACATTTCACAGTCTATTTGTGTAAACTCTGGTTGTCTATCTGCTCTTAAGTCTTCATCTCTAAAACATTTAACTATTTGGAAATATCTATCCATACCACTTACCATTAGTAATTGTTTATATAATTGTGGTGATTGTGGTAATGCATAAAATTTTCCTGGATTAACTCTACTTGGTACAAGATAGTCTCTTGCTCCTTCTGGAGTTGGTGCAATTAAAAATGGCGTTTCTATTTCACAAAATCTATTATTTGATAAGTAATTTCTTGTAATATTCATTACTTTATGTCTTAGTTTTAAATTGTTTTGCATAGATGCTTTTCTTAAATCTAAGTATCTATATTTTAATCTTAGAGCTTCTGAAACATCATCATCATCTTTTATATAAATAGGTGGCGTTTCTGACTTATTTAAAATTCGAAGTTCAGTTGCAAATATTTCTATATCTCCAGTTGGCATATTAGGATTTTTAGATTGTCTTTCACACACTTTTCCTTTTGCAGCTATTACAAATTCAGCCCCTAATTTTTCAGCTTTTTCGAAAGCTTCCTTATTTACATCTGTATCAAAAACTATTTGACATAATCCACTTGTATCTCTTAAATCAACAAATACAAGACCACCTAGGTTTCTTTTTTTCTGTACCCATCCCATAAGTACAACTTCTTCATTTATGTTCTTTTCTCTCAACTCTCCACAGTAGTGAGTTCTCTTTAAACCCTTTAAAGTTTCCAAGATACTACCTCCATTTTATTTAATTTTAATGCTATATTATCTAATACGCAAAATATCATACTTTCTTATTTTACAGCTTTTGTTTTAATTCTTCAACTAATGTACTTAATTTTACAGTAATTTGCTCTGATGTTTTCATATTTTTTAATGTTGCAGTGTCATTTTTAAGCTCATCATCGCCAATTACTATTGTAAATTTAGAATTTATCTTATCTGAATATTTAAATTGTGCTTTGACACTTCTCTCTATATGGTCTTTATCTGCACTTATATGATTTTTTCTCAATTCTTTTAATAACTTAAAGCTTTTTGTATTTGCTTCTTCTCCTATTGTTACTATAAATATGTCTGTAGATTGTGGATTTTCTATTTCAATCCCATTGTTTTCAAGTGTAAGTAAAAGTCTTTCAATTCCTAACCCAAATCCAATTCCACTTATACCTTTTGGTCCTCCTAGTTGCTCAACAAGACCATCATATCTACCTCCACCACATACAGTACTTTGTGCTCCTATATCATTAGATATAATTTCAAAAGCAGTTTTTCTATAGTAATCTAGTCCTCTAACTATTGTTTTATCAACTACAAAGTTTATATCCATTTCATTTAAGTACTCTTGTAACTTTGTAAAGTGAGTCTTGCAATCATCACATAAATGGTCTGCAATAAATGGTATATCCTTGATATTTTCTTTACATGTAGGGTTTTTACAATCTATAACCCTCATTGGATTTTTTTCTCTTCTTTCATTACAAGTTTCGCACAATACATCTGCTTTTGAATCAAGATATTCTTTTAATAAAGCATTGTATTCTTTTCTACAAACTGGGCAACCAACTGAATTTATACTTACTATTAAATTCTTTAGTCCAACTTCATTAAAAAATTGAACAGCTAATGCAATTATTTCAGAATCCATTGAAGGAGTATCACTTCCAAGTGCTTCTATACCAAATTGATGAAACTGTCTTTGTCTTCCAGCTTGTGGTCTTTCATATCTAAAACAAGGTGTAACATAAAATAACTTAGTTGGTTGAGTATCTGCATACAATTTATTTTCTATAAAAGCTCTTACTACACCTGCTGTTCCTTCTGGTTTTAATGTAATCTCTCTGTCACCTTTATCTTTAAAAGAATACATTTCTTTTTGAACTATATCTGTAGTATCTCCGACACTTCTTTTAAAAAGTTCTGTATGTTCAAATATAGGTGTTACCATTTCTTCATATCCATATAAAGCACATATTTCTCTAAATTTATTTTCTACATAACTCCATTTATAAGCCTCTTTTGGAGTTATGTCTTTAGTTCCTCTAGGAGCTTTAGTCAACATTTTTATATACCTCTTCTTTCTTCCTTTTTATCATTTCATCTACTCTTGCAATGTATTGTTCAACGTTTTTTACATTTTCTACTCTTTCAATTCTATCTTCATCTACATAAACAAATTTTGATATAGCACCTGCACCTAATGCATAGTTACTTTGTTTCTCTTCCATAATTTGTATATTATAAATGCACTCATATCCTTCTTTAGCATAACCTATATTTTCTAAATTTCCTAACATATGTTTTTGTCTATACATATAATATGGATTCAATCCCATATCTTTTGCATACTTCATTGATAAATCTATCATTTTTACCATTTCTTCATACTGTGTTAGGTGTTCTTTATACATATCCATATTTATATTTAAGTTAGATGCTCTTTTTATAGCTAATGTGTGAACTGTAAGACTTTCAGGAGAAAGTTTTTTTATTTCTTCCAATGTATTCCTTACCATATTCAAGTCCTCATCTATAAGACCTAAAATTATATCCATGTTTATATTATCAAATCCCATTCTACGAGCCATATTAAAGCAGTCTACTAAGTCAGAAACTTTATGCTCTCTACCAATTTTAACCAAAGTCTCATCATTCATAGTCTGAGGATTTATGCTAATTCTACTTACATTGTGTTTTTTTAATACGTTTAGTTTTTGCTCTGTAATAGTATCTGGTCTACCTGCTTCTACAGTAAATTCCTTAATTTTAGTTAAATCTAATTCATTAAATAGCGAATTTATAAGCAAGCCTAACTCTTCCTCATCCAATGTAGTAGGAGTTCCTCCACCAATATATAAAGTTTCAATTTCTTTATTAGTATCCTTAATAAGCTTGGCAAATCCTTTAATTTCTTCAATCAATTTATAAACATATTCTCTCTTCAAATGCCCAAATTGCTTTAATGAGTTTGAAGGAAACGAACAATATACACATCTAGTTGGACAAAATGGAATACTCACATAAAGAGAAATTTTATTTTTATCTATAGGATACATAAATACTCGCTCTCTTTTGGCTATTTCAAGAGCTAAATCTATTTTCTCATCTATTATAAAATAATTATCTTTTAGAATGGTTCTTATACTATCATCATCTAGCTTTTTATCCATTAGATTGTGGACAATTTTGACTGGTCTAATACCAGTCAAAATGCCCCATGGAACATAAGAATTAAATATTTGTTTAAGCACTATAAACATGCTTTTTTTAATACTTTCTTTACATAGCTTTTTAAAGTGTCTCTTACTTTCATTGTCTAACTTATTCAAAAACTCTTCAATTGCTCTGCTATTTTCAAATCCATTTAAAAATTCGAGATTTATATTTTCTATATTTTGTATTGATTCATACTTCAATTTTTCATCTTCATAATACTCAGTATTTGAAGACAATACTCCATTTTCATAAATTAATCTATTTATTAAATACATTGACTCAGTGTTATTACTACATTTATCAGAGTCATTAAATTTAAATTCATTAGTAAACAATTTTATAAGTTCTGCTACTTCATACTTATAATCATGTCCTTTTAAAAAAACATATAACATCAACTTAACTCCTTCTATTTAACAGTAGAAGAACCCCATTTCTAATACAGTTATTAAATATTTGATACATTATTTAATACTAATATAAAATTACATATAAGGATTTGTCTTCTTTTCAACCCCTAGAGTACTAGTTGGTCCATGCCCAGGATATACTCTAACAGCATCTTCATATTTACATAATTTTTTAAGTGATTTTTCCATTTGATGAAAATCTCCGCTATACAAATCAGTTCTACCAATACTTCCAGCAAATAAAGTGTCCCCTGTAAATAATTCGTCTTCAACTCTTATACACATACATCCTTGTGTATGTCCTGGAGTGTGTAAGAAAGTCAATTTTAATTCACCAAGTTCAAGCTTGTCTTTATCATTTACATATATATCTGCATCAAACTCTTGTGCTCCACATCTCATTGTATAACTTAGATTTTTATTTTTGTCATTTAATAATTCTTTCTCATCAATATGTGCAACTACCTTAGCACCAGTTTTATCCTTAATATCTTTAACATATCCTATATGGTCTCCATGTCCATGAGTAAGGATTATATATTCAATATTTAATTCATTTTCTTTTACAAAACTTAGAGTATCTACTAAACTTCCACCTGGGTCTATAACTGCACATTTTTTAGTTTTTTCATCACCTAATACGTAAGTATTTACTCCAAAATAACTGTCTACAAATTTTTTTATAACCATTAAAGTTTTCCCCCTTAAAAAGATTTACTTGAGTCTAATAGTATTGTTACTGGACCATCATTAGTTAATTCCACCATCATATGAGCCGCAAATTGACCTGTACCAACTGTTACACCTTTATCTTTTGCCTTTTTTATAAACTCTTCGTACAGATTATTTGCAAGTTCTGGTTTGGCTGCATTGCTAAATCCAGGTCTTCTTCCTTTTCTACAATCTCCATATAAAGTAAATTGAGATACTACTAAAAGCTCTCCACCTATATCCATTAGAGATAAATTCATTTTGTCATCTTCATCTTCAAAAATTCTCAGATTCAATATTTTGTCAATCATATAATCTACATCACTTGATTTATCATCATGAGTCACTCCTAATAATACTAGTAACCCTTTATTTATTTGACCTATAGTGTTTTCATCTACTGTAACTTTAGATGAAGATACTCTTTGTACTACTGCTCTCATAGTTTCCTCCCTATTATTTTAACTCTAATTTGTCATTCTATAAATACTTTCTACACCAGGAATTGCTTTTAATTTTTTCATTAGAATTTTTAACTCCTCTGTGTCATTAACTTCTACAAGTAAGTTTATACTTACAATGCTGTCTTTACCTTTTCTTGCATTTATCCCATTTAAACTAAGTTTATCCATTGCAACAATATGAGTTATTTCATTAACAATTCCTCTTCTGTCAACAGCCTTTATTTGAATCTCTGCTTCAAACTTACCTTTTCCTACTGAACTCCATGAAACTTCTACCAATCTATTTTGGAAGAAATCTCCATTATTGTTCGCATTTGGGCAATCAGCTCTGTGTATAGCTACACCCCTACCCTTAGTGATATATCCTACAATTTCATCTCCTGGAAGAGGATTACAACACTTAGCAAATCTTACTAAGATATTGTCAAGTCCTTTTACTATAATCCCTTGTGAAGCATTTTTCTTTCTCTTTTTACTGTATTCTGTTTCACTTATATTGTGTTTGTTTAAATCTTCTTCTTGTATTTGTTGTTCCTTTTTAACTTTTTTAACTTCTTTTAAATATAAATCTTTTACTTTAGATACAACTTGAGATGACATTATTCCACCATAACCTACAGTAGCAACTAAATCTTCAACACTTGGCTGATTAAATTTCTTAGCAACTAATGCCATATATTTTTCAACAAGAGGGTCTTTCTGTGGTATATCATGCTTCTTAAATTCTCTTTCTAATATTGTATTTCCACGGTCAACATTTTCTTCTCTTCTTTCTTTCTTGAAAAATTGTCTAATTCTACTTTTAGCATTTGGTGTCTTTACTATATTAAGCCAATCTCTGCTTGGACCATTAGAATTAGATGATGTAAGCACCTCTACAATATTACCATTTTGAAGTTTATAATCAATAGGAACTATTCTCCCATCAATTTTAGCTCCTACACATTTATTTCCTACATTTGTATGAACTCTATATGCAAAATCTATAGGTGTTGATTCTGCTGGTAATTCAATTACGTCCCCTTTTGGAGTAAATACGTAAACCTGACTATTAAATACATCTTCTTTAAGTGCATCCATAAATTCTTGTGGGTCTTTTAAGTCTTTTTCCCACTCCATCATTTGTCTCAACCACTGAAGTTTCTCTTCAACCTTTGATTCTTTACTAGAAATACCTTCTTTGTATTTCCAATGGGCTGCGATACCATTTTCAGCTATGTTATGCATCTCATGAGTCCTTATTTGTATCTCTAAAGGCTCTCCATCAGGACCTACAACAGTAGTATGCAACGATTGGTACAGATTTGGCTTTGGCATTGCTATATAATCCTTAAATCTGCCTGGAATAGGTCTCCATAATGTATGAACTATACCAAGAACTGCATAACAATCCTTTACATTATCTACTAATATTCTTACTGCTGTTAAATCGAAAATTTCTTCAAAAGTCTTGTGTTTTTTTTGCATCTTTCTATAAATACTATAAAAATGCTTTGGTCTACCATATACATCACATGGTATACTTAAATCTTTAAACTTATCTTTAAGAAGTTCAACAATTCCGTGTATATAATCTTCTCTTTGACTTCTCTTCATTGATACTCTATCAACTAAATCGTAATACCCTTCTGGGTCCATAAACCTCAGTGCTCTGTCTTCTAGTTCCCACTTTATCTTAGAAATCCCTAATCTATGAGCTATACCTCCATAAATTTCAAGTGTCTCTTTCGCCTTATATTTAGCTTTTTCTGGAGGCATATATTTTAAGGTTCTCATATTATGCAATCTATCGGCAAGTTTTATAAGTATAACCCTTATATCTTTCGCCATTGCCAAAAACATTTTTCTTAGATTTTCAGATTGAGTTTCTTCTTTTGAACGATATTTTATTTGACCAAGTTTTGTTACTCCATCAACTAAATCCGCTACTTCTTTGCCAAATTCTTTTGTTATGTCTTCATAGGTATATTCTGTATCTTCTACAACATCATGAAGTAAACCAGCTGTTATAGTTTCAATATCTAATTCCATCTCTATCAAAATATTTGCTACTGCTAATGGATGAATAAAGTATGGTTCCCCAGATTTTCTATATTGTCCTTCATGCGCTTTTTTTGCAAGATTATAGGCTTTTTCAACCATTTCAAAATTTGCATTAGGTGCATAAACTTTTATTTTTTCAATTATTTCTTGTAATTCTTTATCATGCATATAACCACCTATTTTGTATAAAATTTTAATATATATGAAAATAGTTGGTGCTATACCAACTATTGTAAAAGTACTAGTATTTTATAAGAGAACTAACATTATAGTTAGATAATTTTTCTCTCCCATTTAAGAATTCTAGCTCAATTAAAAATTGCATAGAAACTACTTCTCCACCTAATTTTTCTACAAGCTTAGCAGCAGCTTCCATAGTTCCACCAGTAGCCAATAAATCGTCTACTATTGCTACTTTTTGACCTTTTTTAATTGCATCTTTATGTATTTCTAAAGTATCCGTACCATACTCTAAGCCATACTCATAACTTTCAACTTCTCCTGGTAATTTTCCAGGCTTTCTAATTGGAACAAATCCTACTCCTAAAGCATACGCTACAGGTGTACCCATCAAAAATCCTCTTGCTTCTGGTCCTATTACTAAATCTACACCTTTACTTTTTAGTTCTTCAACTATAGAGTCTACTGCATATTTAAATGCCTCTCCGTCTTTAAATAGAGTAGTAACATCTTTAAAATCTATACCTGGTTTTGGGAAATCATCAATATTCCTTATAAAGTTTTTTAAATCCATGGGAAACGCCTCCTAATAACTGCTATTATATTGTTTTTCTAAATTTTTTAGATTATTGAGTATTAAACTCTCACTTAAATCTAATTTTTTCTGTGGTTTTGGCAATATTCTTATGAGTACAGAATTTTTTTCATAATTTAAATTAAAGTCAAGTAAATTTAATTCTCTAAACACATTCAATATCGTAAAAAACTTTAATGGAATTACATTAAAAGTTCCCTTTATATTTACCATATCCAAATCAATTTCTTTTTTTATAAGTGCTTGTTTATAAATTGTTATAAATTCATCTCTTGATGGAACTATATTACTAACTACATTCTTTAAATATAATAGGTCTGTTTTATTATAATATTTTATAATTTCACTTTCTTCTCTTTTATTCTCATATATATACGAATATTCGCCTTTATTGTATAAATAATCATAAAGAATAATATTATTATATCTTTTTAAGTCTATTTTATCAATATTAGGAGAAAATATAAGCTCTAATTTATCAGTATTTTTGCTAATGTCTTCAATTATATTGTAATTTATCTTAAAATCTAAATCCATAAGTGATATATCTGACACTGCTCTATAAAACCCATTTATAGAATTAGATATTATTAATGTGCCTTTTTCAAAATAATCAAATATATTTATATCAGTATTTCCATCAAATAAATCAAAATCAGATACAGATATATTATACAAGCTTTGTGTATCTTTGGGTATTATTTTTGACATTAATTTAAGTGAAAGTTTGTCATTACTTGCACTTTTAGGTCGAGCTAATCGGATATCTTTAAGCAAAAATTGTACTTTTCGATTTCCCATATAGTTATTTTCATCCAGCTGGAACAATACATCTACTTTGTCTCCTACTTTATACAATGACTTTAAATGACTCATGTTAAATCCTATACATTCATAGCTTTTTTCTTTTTCTATACTTAATTTTAAATGTTGTTGATTTTTACCTATAACTTTTAAGTCTTTTAAAATATAATTTCTAACTATAAATCTAGGATTTGGATTATTTAACCCAAAAGGCTCTAACTTATGTAATTCTTCTACAAGATTTAAATTTATTACATTTTCTTGTAGTTCAAATTCAACATTCACATTTTCTATCATGTCATCTTCAGTTAAATTATAACTTGCAAATTTGTTTATTTCATTTGCTAAAGCTTCCACATTATCTGAATTTAAAGATAACCCAGCTGCCTGCTCATGACCACCAAACTTAGTCATTAAATCTTTACATTTTACAAGAGCTTCAAATATATTAAATCCTTTTATAGACCTCGCTGAACCAGTAGCCTCTCCATTATCTATACCTAAAAGAATTGTGGGTTTATAGTATTTTTCAGTTAGCTTAGATGCTACAATTCCTATTATTCCATGTTGCCAACCTTCTTTAGCTAAAACCAAAACTTTATCATCATTATATCTACTATTAGACCTTAACATTTCTTCAGCTTCATGATACATCTTAGCTTCTATCATCTGTCTTTCATTATTTTTTTCTTCTAATATATTGGCTATTTCTACAGCTTCTTCTTTAGATTGAGTGGTAAACAACTCCACTCCTAAATAAGAATACCCTAATCTACCTGAAGCATTTATCCTAGGACCTATTGCAAAACCTATATGAGAAGAGCCTATTTTATCACTTTCTACCCCACAAACTTTTATAAGCTCTCTTAATCCAATATTTTTGCCTTCTTTCATTGATTTTAAACCATTTTTTACAATTATTCTATTTTCATCTATAAGTGGAACAATATCACAAATAGTTGCCAAAGTTACTATTTCTAAATAATCATACATACTATTTTTAAATTCTTCTTTTGGAGTTAATGCTTGAATCATTTTAAATGCTACCCCACATCCACATAATGAATCAAATGGATAATTACAATCTTCTTGTTTTGGATTTATTACTGCAAAAGCTGATGGAATCTCATTTTGACATTCATGATGGTCTGTTATTATAACATCTATACCCAAATTATTCGCTATATTAACCTCAGATACTGATGTAATTCCACAGTCAACACTTATAATCAAGTCACATCCCCTAGAGCTTATAAGCTTAATAGCATCTTCATTTATACCATATCCTTCTTCTAATCTATTTGGAATATAGTAATCCACATGATACCCAATACTCTTAAAATATATACATAAAATAGAAGTAGATGATACACCATCAACATCATAATCTCCATAAATCCAAATCCTTTCATTATTTTCAATGGCTGACTTTATTCTATCAACAGCTTTCTGCATATCTTTCATCAAGAAAGGGTCTCTTAAATAATCTAAAGATGGATTCATAAATATTTCTGAATCTTTTTCAGTACATATTCCTCTATTTTTTAAAATTTGGCATATTTCCGGGGAAATATTAATTTTTTTGCTAAATTCACTTTCCTCTATTTTACCTTTATACTTCAATATCCACTTTTTCAAATTTAATTCCCCCTAATCCTTTTTATATTTTGACCTAATACTCCTTATAACTAAACAAAGTCCTATTATAAAAGATATAAAGAAACCTCCTATAGCAGTAAACTTTATCCATATATTATTTTCTATATTTGGAGATGCAATTATAAGGGAAGAACCCACTATAATCGATGCTAACACTAAGCTCAGTGATATTTGAGACGTTAACTCTAGTATACAATTTTCTAATTTTGTCATTTTAACATCTTCAATTTGCATTTTTATATTATTTCTTTCTATATTCTTTAAGATTGCTTTTAACTGTTTTGGAATAGTTTTTATATCAAGTAATATTTCTTCTACATTTTGTCTTGAACTTAAAACGACATTTTTGGGATTAAATTTACTCTTATAATGATGTTTCATAAACTCTTTTCCCATAGAACCAAAAGAGAAATCTGAATTTAAAGTTCTACTTGTTCCTTCTAATGTTATAACAGTCTTGGCAAGTGTCACAAACTGTGCAGGCATGACTATCTTATACTGTCTAAAAAATCTAAACAGTTCATTTAATATATCTGTTACATTTATTTTTTCTATAGAAATATCATAGTAATAATGTATTAGATAAAGTAAATCCTGTCTAAGACCTTTAATATCTGCTTCTCCATTTAACGCATCCATTTCTATCAACAAGTATATTATCTTGTCCACATTCTTTTCTACACCTGCTAGTGCAATTTCATTTAATTGGTTTAGAGTTTTATTATCAATAATTCCAATCATTCCAAAATCTATATATGCTATCTTATTTTTAGCAACTACAAATATATTCCCTGGATGTGGGTCTGCATGAAAAAATCCATGAGATAATACTTGTGTGAAAAAAGACCTCACTCCTATTTCAACAATAGTTTTTGTATTATATCCCAACCTATTTATTTTTTCTATATCACTTAATTTTGTACCATTAACCTTCTCCATTACTAAAATTTTCTTAGTATTATATTCTGGGTATATTTTAGGTATATATACTTCATCGCTATTTTTAAATATCCTAGAAAATTTAGTTGCATTTATAGCTTCAAAAGTATAGTCAAGTTCTCTCATTAATTGAGTTTGAAATTCTTCAATCATTTGTACTAAATCTAAATTAAAATCTTTTTTTAAATCCTTTAAAGTATTTGCAACCGTTCTAAGAATCTCCAAATCAGATTTTATTATTTTCTCCATATTGGGTCTTTGAATTTTTACAATTACTTCTTCTCCAGTTCTAAGAACTCCCTCATAAACTTGACCAATTGAAGCTGCTGCGATTGGTTCTTCTTTAAACTCTAAGAATATTTCTTCTATATTTAATCCCACTTCTTCTTTAAATATCTCAATAGCTATATCTGAGTCAAATTTCTCAACATCATCTCTAAGTTTTGATATTTCATCAATTATATCTTGGTCCAATAAGTCTTTTCTTGTACTTAATATTTGTCCTATTTTTATATATGTAGGCCCTAGTTCTTCTAAAACTCTTTTTATTCTCTCACCAGTTGTCATATTTTTTATTTCTTCTGGTGGGTCAAAAAGTGGTATTTTATAAGCTATTCCTTCTATATTTAATCTTTCTACAATAAAACTAAATCCATACTTTATTAAAACATATCCAATTTCTCTATATCTTTTTAAATTTCTATAACTTATTCTCAAATATTTTCACTCCTAAAGTAGGTATACCCGAAAACTTACACCTTAATTTATAACATACATGACATTATTTTACCAATTGATACTCTAATGTCTTATATCCTCTTTAATATTTAATTTTATCACATATACTAGTAATTTTATTAAATTTATTTAACTCAGCTAACTTTTATTTTTGACATTTTATACCTATCTTAATCAAACACTTTTTGAAAACTTATATATCAACTAAATTTAATAAAATAAATTAGTGGTTGCCTCAAAACAGATTTAAGTATGTTTTGAAACAACCACCTTTTAATTTAATATTTTTGATTTTGTGCTGCCTCTAGATACCATTTATATGATTCATCAATATATCTTTTGTCTTCTTCTGTAAGTTCTCTAACAACCTTACCAGGAGAGCCCATTATTAAAACACCTGGTGGAAACTTCTTATTAGATGTAATTAATGTACCTGCTCCTATCAACGTATATTCTCCTATCTCAGCATTATCCAATATTATTGAACCCATACCAATCAAGACATTGTCGCTTATTTTACAACCATGAACTATTGACCTATGTCCGACTGTTACATTATTACCAATTATAGTATCTGCATCTCCATGTACTATAGAGCAATCTTGTATATTAGTATTTTCTCCAATAGTTATTGGTCCTTCATCTCCTCTAACTACTGCATTATACCATACACTTGAATCCTTACCTATTTTGACATTTCCAATTATATCTGCTGATTTTGCCACAAATACACTGTCATCAATTAAAGGCTTATCTTCTAAATAATCCCTAATCATATATAAACAACTCCTTTAAAATATAAATTTAGTTAGTTGCCCCTTCTAACATTAACTTCGCTTGTATCATTATAGAACACTCTGTACGTTTTCTTTGCATTTCACATCCTAATTCATATGGCTTTGATATGTCATTATTAAAGTTTATTGCATTTGCATGACATCCACCTGAACAGTAAAACTTATTCCAGCATTGTTTACAATCTTCTTTAGTGTATACATGAGCTTCTCTAAACATGTTTTTTAAGCTTTCTGGAAGTACAATTTCTTTATCAAATATATTTGCCATTTTAAATTCTTCATTTCCAACAAATTGATGACATGGATATATATCTCCATTTGGGGTTACAGAAAGGTACTCATTTCCAGCTCCACATCCAGTTATTCTTTTTATTACACATGGTCCTTGATTTAAATCTATCATAAAATGGAAAAACTTAAATCCATCTCCTTGTAATTGTCTATCTGCATAATCTACAGCAAACTTCTCATACTCTTCAAATATCTTAGGTAAATCTTCTTCTCTAAGTGCATATGGATTACTTTCATCTCCAACAACTGGCTCTACAGACGTTAATTTGAATCCTAAATCTGCAAAATGCATGACATCTTTAGCAAAATCCAAATTATCTCTTGTAAATGTTCCTCTTATATAATAGTACTTATCTTTGGCTCTTTTTTCCACAAGTTTTTTAAATCTTGGCAATGTAATATCATAACTTCCTTTATCATTTAAAGTTGGTCTCATATTATCATTAACTTCTTTTCTTCCATCTAAACTTAAAACTACATTGTGCATATTTTCATTTATATAGTCTATAATTTCATCATTTAATAGTACACCATTTGTAGTTATTGTAAATCTTATATTCTTATTATAATCTTTTTCAATACTTCTACCATAATCAACCAACTGTTTTACAACTTCAAAATTCATCAAAGGCTCTCCACCAAAGAAGTCTATCTCTAAGTTTTTTCTACTGCCTGAGTTAGCAATCAAATAGTCTATTGCTGCCTTACCTACTTCAAAGCTCATAAGTTCTTTTTCTCCACCAAAGTCACCTTGAGCTGCAAAGCAATACTTACATTTTAAATTACAGTCATGGGCTACATTCAAACATAAAGCTTTTACCACAGGCTCTCTATGTACAAAACTTGGATGATATTGATATGTATCTTCTGTATATAAAAGACCTTCTTTTTCTAAATTTGATATTTCTTCATATGCTTCATTTATTTTTTCTTCTTGATATTTAGATTTCAATATATCTAATACTTCTTCTTTACTTTTTTCTTTATAAAAGTCTAATAAGTCGTATGCAACATCATCTAATACATGAACAGCTCCACCATTCACATCTAAAACGATATTATATCCATTCATAGAAAATTTATGTATCATACTCATAACCTACCTCCTAAATTACTATCTATACTAAAGTTTTTTATTGTTTTAATTAAACTTTACCCTTCATTATATCATAAGTTTATCCAAAATACATACAATACAAAAATGACTTACTATTCGTAAGTCATTTCATTGGATACACTAAATCCCCCTAAATTGGCACAATAGTACACTATAAAACATATATTATGCGCCCCTAAAATAAATTTTATTTCTAATTTTTATATAGTTTTAATCTTATTAAAATATAATAATTTCTTTTTTATAATAATTTTATATAATTGCTTGTATTTAATTTATCTTCTTTAAACGCTTAATTTCTTTAGGAACTTTAGGTTGATGTATAATCCAGGGACAAGTACTATTGGCTGACAAGATGGCAGTGCTAAGTGCTAATGAACTAGCAAACTTCATAAATTTTACAAAAAACTTCTTCATAACTTAATTCTCCCTCACACATATTTTACTTAAATTCTTAGCTTTCAATTTCCCTAATAACAACATTATAAAAATCCAAAACATAGCAAATACGCTATATATGAAATAATCTACAAATATATTCAATAAAAAACTTAAAACCGTCATTAGTAATATTACTGTAGATATAGATACAGCAACTTTTTTGTAAGTTAACTTTTCTCTATCACTTATAGGATTGCTTCTATGTTCTATTGGACAGAGAAGACAAATTCCAACCCAACTAATGCTGGCAATAACCATAATAATATTTTTAAATAAGTATAAATTTAGGTTTTCTATAATTAATATTGTAGATAAAATTATAAAAACAAAAGTCAATAGGCACCTAAAATAATTGTCTGCATGATACCCACCTGAAAATTGTCTTATTGGACAGTAACACATTAAAAAAAACAATATATATGTAAATTTACCAAATAAAAAACCTATGAGCAGCATGGTAGTTATATTAACTATAAAAGCTATCAATATTTCAAATCCATAAGAATAAACTTTGGACTCATTATTATCTATCATATTATTACAAATTAAAACAGATGTCATTTTATCAGCAGATTTCTTAAACATTTTTACCTCCAAAAAAATTTTACATACATAGAATACCTTCTTTTTTGAGAAAATTCAATATACTTTACAAAACTAGTTGCTAAAATTGTAAAACTGGTCAAAAAAAGACCTATATAAATCTTTAGCTATTATTTATATAACAAAATAATTATAATAAAATACTTTTACTATGCTTTATATACATAAAAACACCTAACTTATTACTATAAGCTAGGTGCCTTTACATATATTTTTCTATATATTTTAACTTTGTTTTTGTTTTACATATTGTAATGCTTTTCTATTCTGTTTTACTGCTTCCAAGCAAATTTTTTCTGTTTGATTATAAACAAATTCCAAAGCTCTATAATTTTGTTTTACTGCTTCTAAGCATATCTCTTCTGTTTGTCTCTTTACATATTTTAGCATTCTATAATCTTGCTTTACTGCTTTTAAACAAATTTCTTCTGTTTGCTCTTTTACATATTTAAGAGCCTCATAGCTTTGATTTACTGCTTCTAAGCAAACTTCCTCTGTTTGTTTCTTTACATATTGTAAAGCATTATAATTTTCTCTTACTGCCTCTATACACATTAATTCAGTCTGATTTTCTATATATTTAAGAGTCTTTCCATTTTGTTTTACTGCTTCTACAAAAACTCTTTCTGTTGGAACTTTTACATAGCTTAATATTTCTTTTATTTGAAGTTCTTCAAACGAACCTTTTATCGCCTCTATACATACATCTTCTGTCTGTTTTTTTACATATTGTAATACTTTTCCATTTTGTCTAACTGCTTCCATACATATATCTTCTGTCTGTTCTTTTACGTATTGTAGTGCTCTTCCATCATTTCTAACTGCTTCCATACATATATCTTCTGTCTGTTTTTTTACATATTGTAGTGCCATATAACTTCTTCTTACTGCCTCTATACATATTTTTTCTGTCTGCTCATTTACATAATACAAGGCAAAATCATTCTGTTTTACTGCTTCTATACATATTTCTTCTGTTTGTTCTTCCACACAAGGTAGAGCACTATAGTTTTCTTTTACTGCTTCTAAACATATAGTTAAAGTTTGTTCTTTGACATAAGCTAAAGATTTTCCATCTTTTTTTACTGCCTCTAAACATATAGTTGGAGTTTGCTCCTTTATATCTTTAAGTATTTCTGCCACATCATTCTTTGATGCTCTTTCTATAAATGCTAAACATACCTCTTCAGTCTGATTTTCTACAAATTTAAAAACTTCCATGACATCATGATTAGATGCGTTTTTTATAGCTTCAATTAATACATTATCTGTCTTATCATTTATGTAATATAAAGCTCTGTAGTTCTGTTTAACTGCTTCTATACAAACATCCTCAGGCTGATTTGTTATATACTTAAGAGCCTTGTATGTCTGTTTTACTGCTTCCATACATACTCTATAAGTCTTATCTTTTACAAACTCAATTATAGTCCCATCCTGTTTTACTGCTAGTAAACACATTTCTTCTGTCTGATTTTCTATGTCTTTTAATTCTCTGTAATCATATTTTACTCTGCTTAAGTCATTTAAATGTACTTTATTGTCTTCCTTTGAATTCTCCTCATTATTCTCTATATCATCCTCAAATTCTTCATCATCTAAATAGTCATCTTTTTCTGGTAAAAATATAGATTTAATTTTATTTTTTATATCCATAAAATTAACCTCCTTTAATACGATTTTATCATTAAAGTAAATCGTTTTTAAGTATTTATTTAATTAATTTTATATTAAGTTCCTTTAAAAGTCTATTCATTGTCGATAGATTATATTTTATATTAATAAATTTATTTTACATATGTGGGGTAATAAAGTTAATATTGGACATTTTCTATCCCATTAGTATACACTATTTATATTTATCACTCATTTATAGTGATTTTTTTCAATTTTTTTATCATTTACTATATCATAATTATCCAATTTATGATATTATTTAAATATAATATAAGTTTTATAAAGTATATTAAATATATTATAAAGATGGAGGTCGAGTAATTTTGAAAGGAAAGATAGTACAATTTAATTTTGCAGATATAGAGGAAGAAGTATATTCGTTAGATTATGCCATAGCATGGAATACAGACGAGGAAAACGTAAACATAATCCCATTTACAAATAAATTCTGTAAAGAATCTATAGAATCTTTTTGTCTAGGTAAGATTGACAATTTTGTTGAAATATTAAATGAAGGATTTGTTGAAAATCATCATTATGTGCATTTAGACAAAATAATCAGTGTCCCTAAGAAAAAAGTCAATTTAGTGTATCAACAAGACACACATGGTCATCTTTTAAGAGATGATAATAATGACCTTATTCCTGCAAAAATAACTTCAGAACAATCTAAGTCTATATCAAATAAAATGGAGTTATTCTGTGCTGGTGAAGAAAAATGTTTAATTAATATATTACTAAAGGCTGACCCATCATACATTTTAGATGTAGATAGTATAAAAAATAAGGACATATTAAACTTAGGTTATGAGTCTATTGATAGATACAAAGAATACAATTTTGATGATGATAAGATTTTAATATTTTTTATAAATAAAAAACGTTACTCAGTAATTATGAAAAAAACAAATGATTCTAGTAATGATTTAAATGCTAGAAATAATGCTATTAAAAAATTATTTGCTACTAATGCAGAAAGTCTTAGCTAGTATTATAAATTTAGCTCATATTGTAAATTAAATTAACAATAGTATACAAAATGGGAGTAGATAAATCTACTCCCATTTATTTATAATAAACAAATAAATCCATAAACCCATTGAGTGATTATAATTTTTAGATTGTGTTATCTTGCATTTTTAAATTTAAGGTAACTTTCTATTCTAAACTTTAATCTCTATATCAATATCATCAACTGTAACCACTTACAATTAAATCTTTAATAATCAAACTTTAGACTATCTATATTAAAACTCAAATTAGATTCAGGATTTATTTGGATATCACATTTATTTTGTTAACTTCTTATTATTTATTTTTATTTATAAACTTAGTCTTCCCTTAATTCTATTATTAAATACTTTTAATTATTTTTCAATACAATATTAATTTTTAACAATATTTATTCTAGATTTATTTTGTAAAGCCAGACACTTTCCACACTCCCTTTTCATTTACAACATCAATATTAATATCTGAGAAAGTTCCTCTTCCAGTGTCACTCATTATATCATTACCCCCAAATATCACATTATAACATCTCTTATCATTTTCTTTTAAATCCATCTTTTCCATATATACAATTTTATCATTATCAATATAATCTGGTAAATTCATCTCAAACTTAGTATCATTAAAAAGCTTATGATTATCCAAATTAATAAAGAGAGTGCTTATCTTACTTTCTACATCCATAGTAGTTAATAAAACCTTTGTATTATTTTCTTTTATAGCCTTTATATACATTTTTATTAAATCCTCATTACTTAGCTTTGATACCTCTATATATAAAGGATTTGACTTATCTATACAATTATCCTCCACCCATGTATTTAAGTCTTCTTTTTCCACATCTTTAAAACTATGTCTTTTTAAGCTAATAGCATTCCCTTCATGTCTTCCAGAATCAATATATGACCCTACAATTTTCCCTTCATACCTTATTATTATACCTCTAGTACTTAATAGAGTATCTTTAAGTCCATCTGATAATGGTTCTGTTAAATTATATACCTCAGCAGTAATCTCTTTTGATTTTAAGTTTGAAAAGTCTAAACCTATATCTTTAGATAACTCTATATTATATGCCCAGTATATCTTCTCCACTGTATCGTCTGATGAGTGCTTAAAATTATTTGGAATTGTTTTTTGTTGAGAAGCTATTAGAAAACTGGGTGTCCAGTTATACTTTTTAAAAAGTTCCTTTACATCATTAGGTACTTTTGAATATTGAGGCCTAAATTCTTCAAGTGATGATATTAACCTAAAAAAATCATGTGGTACATTAAATTTTTCATTATTATATTCAATCTTTCCAACATTATGTGTACTATTATATGAGTAATTTATGATTTTTTGTTCTCCACCACTATTATAAAAATTTATACTCTGACTTTTTGATGTAATCTCACTCATATTCTTATCTTTTTCATCATAATCCTCTACATTGTTTAAATAATTTAATATTTCATCTATTAGATGTTTGTCTGAAATTAAAATTGGCTTATACTCTTTTTCTTGACTAATATTATTATAAATTTCTATTTTTTTTGTATCTTTTAAATCTAAATATATTTTTTTATCCTGTTTATCACTTATTAAGTTGTGTTTTGTATTTAAATATAATATTATAGAACTCAAAACAAGTATAGCTATAATAAACACTTTTGCTTTTATTCTTTTCAAATTGTATACCTCCATTAAATATTTATTAGATGCAGACTATATTCTTAATACCAAACCATAAATATTATAATATCTTAAATTATACAATAAAAAAGCCATAGTATATATAACAAACTATGGCTTTTGCTTATTCATAAAATAATTTTCACTATCTATAATCTACCTAAATAAGTATTTATGTAGATATAATTTAATAATTACATATTAAAACTAGTTTCAATATATTTCTTTATTTCTTCAGCAGTACCCATATTAAGTACCTCATCAGCTAATTTTTTCATATCTGATTCTTTAACTGAAGTTATTAACTTTCTAGCAGGAAGTATTGATATTGGAGACATAGAGAATTCGTCTAATCCCATACCTAAAAGTATTGGTATCATTTTTTGGTCTCCAGCAGATTCTCCACACATACCTGCCCATTTACCTTCTTTATGTGCATTGTCTATAACAGTCTTTATAAGTCTTAAAACAGCTGGATTAAATTGGTTATAAAGATAACTTATTTTTTGATTCATTCTATCAACTGCACAAGTATATTGAATTAAGTCATTAGTTCCTATAGAGAAGAAGTCTACATGTTTAGCTAGTACATCAGATATTACAGCAGCAGATGGCACTTCTATCATCATACCAATTTCTACATCTTTAGCATAAGCCACACCCTCAGAATCAAGTTCTGCTAAAACTTCTTTTACAACTTCTTTAGCTTGTAATAATTCTTCTAAAGATGAAATCATAGGGAACATGATTCTTAGTTTCCCATGAACACTTGCTCTATATAAAGCTCTTAATTGAGTCTTAAATATATCTTTTCTGTCTAAGCAAAGTCTTATTGCTCTATAACCTAAGAATGGATTCATTTCAGGTTCCATACTTAAATAACTTAATTCTTTATCTCCACCTATATCCAATGTTCTTATAACTATAGGTTTTCCATCCATTCCTTCTAATACAGCTTTGTAAGATTCATATTGAATTTCTTCAGTTGGGAAAGAATCTCTATCCATGTATAAAAATTCTGTTCTATAAAGACCAACACCTTCAGCATCATTCTTTATTAGACCTTCTATATCATTAGGAGTCCCTATATTACCAGCTAATTCTACATGCTTTCCATCTAAAGTCACAGATGCTTTTCCTTTTAATAACTGTAATGCTTTTCTCTCTTCTTCATATTTAGCTTTTAACTCAGTATATTTATTTATAGTCTCTTCATCTGGATTAATAATTACTTCACCAGTATCTCCATTGAAGACTACAAAATCTCCATCCTTAACATTTGAAGTTATATCACTTAATCCAACGATTGCAGCTATTTCTAAAGTTCTAGACATGATAGCTGTATGAGAAGTTCTTCCACCTATATCAGTTAAAAATCCTAAAACCATTTTTTTATTCATAGTTGCTGTATCTGATGGAGTTAAATCATGTGCTATTAATACTACTTCTTCACTTAAAGCAGATAAATCAACAACTTTAATTCCTAATATATGTCTAAGTATTCTATTTGTAACATCTTTTATGTCTGCTGCTCTTTCTTTCATATATTCATTGTCCATAGACTCAAACATACTAACAAACATCTCTTTTATTTCATTTAAAGCATACTCTGCATTTACATTTTCAGTTTTAATCTTGTCTATTGCAGAACCAATTAATTCTGGGTCTTCTAAAACTAATAAATGTGCTTCAAATATTTCTGCCTCTTCTGCTCCTAATTCTTCAGAAGCCTTTTCCTTAACCTTTATTAATTCTTCTTTAGAAACTGCAACTGCATTTTCTAATTTAGCAATTTCCACTTCAACATTATCTATAGATTTTTTTTCAATTACTAATTCACTATGCTCAACTACTAACGCTTTCCCTAAAGCAACACCCGGAGAAGCACCTATTCCTTTGTAAGCCATAACCCTACCTCCTAAAAAATATCTTCTGTATTTTTACACTGAATTTATGATTAAAAATATCTTATTTCATATTCTAAAATATTTGTATTTTCATACCCAATTAACAATAGTCTTAATCTTCTGATTAAATAAACATGAAAGTAACAAAGAAATTAAATATCTACAAATATCAATCTGTATATGTTTAATGCTTCTCTGTTACTTTTACTTTAAGTAATGATTAGATTATAAATATCAATCTAAAAAATTATTATATCTATTCTCCAAATCCACTTTCAACTAATTCAACCATTGCAGCTAAAGCTACTTCTTCATCGTCTCCATTTACAACTAACTTTAATTCTTCTCCTTGAGCTAAACCTAAACTCATTATTCCCATTATTGATTTTGCATTTACAGTTTTGTCTTTTGCTACAACTTCTACTGTTGATTTGAATTCAGCTGCCTTCTTAACAAACATTCCTGCTGGTCTAGCATGTAATCCACTTGCATTTTTGATACTAACTACTTTTTCCATTTTTTAAATCCTCCTATAGACTTTACATTTTATATTTTTTAAAATTGTTTTCCTATTTTTTACTTTAATGGTACTTAGTGGTACTTTTTTGTCCTATGGTCATTTTTTGTTCCCACTAGTGCTACAAAAATATTATACTACTAATATACACTTTTTTCGAGTATAATTACAAATTTTTTTTTGTTTTTTATTTAACTTTGATTTTTTAAGTCTTTTATAATACAATTTGTCAATAATTTTGTATTTTTGTTCTTTTTAATACTAATTTTAGGCCTAATTTCAAAATTAGAAGCTAAATTCTTATTAGAATCAATATTTGTATTTACAACATCTATAACTTTGTTAAAATCGTATAATTTTATTCTATTTATGCTATTTTCTTCAAGTTTTTTTTCATATATACAATAAAATAAATCTTTATATGAAAAATTTTTTGGTAATCCAAGTGTCTCGCCAAGTTTTGGTATTACACTTTCCATAATAGTTCTTAAAGAAACATCTCTCTTTATATTTAATAAATTACAAATAAATTGCACAGTTTCATTACTCATACTTCTAAACTTATCAAAACAATATTCTTCATTATATTTATATTCTACATCAAAATAGTATTTAATCCCATTACATCTTTCATATGCTTTCATAGTATCCAAATAACCCAATCGAATATTTTTCTCTACATTATCTCTATCTTTATTAAGAGAACCTCCCAAATATTCTGATGGTATTATAGTTTTTATATTTATATTCTGATGTTTATTTAAATTCATTTTTCCAAGAAAATCATCAATCAACCTAATTACAACAACATCTTCATAACCTTTGTCTTCTAAAAGTCCTATTGGCATATTATCACAAAACATTCCATCAAGATATAATTTATCATCCATCATATTTGATTGAAAAATAGGCAAACTAGAACTAGCAATTAAATAATCAATCAATCTTCCTTGTGGCATGTCTTCAATATATAAAGGATGTGGATTAATCTTTTTATCCCACCACACTGTAACAAGCCCAAAATCTTTTTTTGATTTTCGTATTACATCCTCATTTAATGTAGTTTCCATTAATTGTCTCATGGGGCTTATATCTATACCTTCATTTTTTCTAGCCTTATTTATAAGTTCAAAAAGTGCATTGATATTTTTAGTAGTAAAATCTACATTTTTAAATTTCTCATAGGTATCTTTATCCATATTCATAAAGTGAGTATAATCGTAGTTTAACCAAATATCTTCCATTACTTCAATATCATTTTGAATTATATATGCTCCATTTAAAGCACCAATCGATGTGCCAGTTACTCCTTGAAACTCTATCCCAAGCTCTCTTAAAGCCTTATAAGCCCCTATTTGATAGGCTCCTTTTGTTCCTCCACCTTCTAAAACTAATCCTTTCATATTATCACCTACTATATTAAAAACGTTTCTGATTTCTATTTCTCAGCAAATATTAATTCAAAAAACTATTTTTAGCTATTGGAGAAAAATAAAATTGCACAAATTTATTTTTATTTTATCAAAAAAACATTTAAAAGTATATATCTTTAATACTTTTTATATGGTTAACTTTTTATTCAAACCTTAGATAAATAATTAACATCCTGTAATTTTATTCATATTTATAAAAACTTATATACCTAAAGAATCAATTATTAAGTTATCCATTTTTATCTGCAACATTTCTACCTTTTCTTTATCTATAGAGTTATTTAATAAAATTGAGATTATTTGCTTTGATAAACTCTCTATTTCTTCATAATTATTATCTCTAAAAATTCTTATCTTCATAACCTTATTAGGATAGTAGTCGTATATATTTTTGCTCATTTTTTTAGCAGTTATCTTAAAGTATTTATCATAAATACTGGAATTTAAAATTCCAACTAGATATTCATATGAAAATTTATCTAAATACTCTTCTTTTATGAAAAAAGAATATACATCTGCACTTGAAAAGTTATTATCATAATCTATCGCAAATCTATTTTCTTTTGATTTATAAGGATACATTATTTTTTTCCTTTCGAAGAAAAGCTTTTCTCTTCCCCACTGAAGTTCATACCATTTTCTTATTCCATTTTTGCATTCTCTTCTGTTTTCTAGCTTTGACTTATATATTCCTATAATCTCATCAAGTATTTTCTTATTTTCTTCTTCATTATCTATATCATTCGAGTATATCAACCTATATTCACTTTTATCTACTGTATATTTATTTATATTTTTACTTTTTATCCAACATTTTAAAAATTTATCATCTACAAGGTTCAATTTTACATCATTTTTACTTAAAATAAACGCTTTATCACAACCTGTAATTATTCCTTGAAAACTTATTGCTATATCTTCCAAACTATAGTTACACTTTTCTTGTATCTTATTATAAAAAACTCCATCAGCTTTATTTACAAGTATCCATTCATCAGACAACAAACTTTGATTTATATTAAAATAATCAAAATTGCTACTATTTAAGAGTTCTTCTAGAGTTCCAAATTTATTTATACAGATATCCTCATTTTTTATTTTAAATATATCTATAGATTTGTCTTTTGATTTTTTCTTATCAAAAGTAAGTATACAACTAGATACCCCTATATTTTTAAATATATTTGCACCTAAAAAATCAACTATTTCTTTAACTCTGACATTTGATTTAATATATTCTCTCAAATCTTTACCTGATAGACTTTCTAAAAAATATCTTGGAGTTATAACACTGCCAGTGCCTCCTTGTTTCAAGATATCTATAATCCTTTTATAAAAACAAAAATACAAATCAGCCTTATCTTTATAAACTTCACTGTATTTTTCTATAAGAAATTTTTTATATTTCTTTTCAAGTTTTTTGTGACCAATATATGGTGGATTACCAATTATATAATCAAACTTATATCTCCAGTTCTTTTTAAGGCTATCACAACAAAATAGATTAATCTTTATATCAGATTCTCCTAAGTCATTTATTGCCTTTTTGTTTATTAAACTGTCTTTTAAGATATTTATTGCTTTCTCATCAATATCAGCACCATATATACAATAATTTAATATATGACTGTGTATATTATCAACAGTCCAATAAGTCTCGTCATACTTCTCTTTTAATTCATAGATATTTTCCTCAAATAAGTCATATAAAATATCGTATACTTCTAAAAGAAAATTTCCGCACCCACAAGAAATGTCGAGTATTCGTGGGTATGGATTTTTAATTATATCGTGACTTTTTAAAGTTTTTTTTACAATATAATCGACAATGATTTTAGGAGTATAATATATTCCACCTGCTTTTTTAGTATCTACATCTAAACTATTCTCATACTCTTTAGACAGCAAAAAATTGTCTTGAGATATATCATCCATAGCTGAAAACCTCCAATTATTATCATAGTTGAAAATTTATTATTCTAGTATTTGTCTTATAGATTTTCTTGATAAAAGTTTATAGATTTCTTTTTCTATTTCTAGTAACTCACGATTTACTTTGCAACCTTTTAAGCAATTACTGCAATTAGATACATATCTCGTACATTTATTTATATATATTTTCCCATCAATTACTTCTACAATAGTTCTTAAACTTATTGTATCCAATGATACATTTAACATGTATTTCTTACCATCTTCTTTATTAAAAGTAAGTATATTATTTGCACAAAGTTTTCTAAGAAGCTTATACAATGTTAGCACTGGTATATCTTCACTTTTTAGTATTGTTTTAGCATCTATTGGATTATCTTCACCATTATTAAATATAGCTCTTATAATTCTTATTGAATAATCTGCATCTTCTGAAATCATTCTTCCGCCTCCTCAACTGCCATGTATTTATCTAAAAAAGATTCTTCTAGATTTACATAACTTCTGTCAGTAAGAATTCTTTTATAACTACTCTCATCTAAAGGCTTAAAAAATATGTACCCTTGTATTAAATTACATCCCATTTCATTTAAAACTTTAACCTGCTCCATATCCTCCACACCCTCACATATAACAGTTAAATTTAAATCTTGTGAAAGATTAACAATTGCTTTTACCATAAACTTTGTCTTTGTATTTGTAACTATATCTAGTATAAGTGACCTATCAATTTTTATAACATCTAGTGGTATCCCCTTAAGATTGATAAAATTTGAGTTGCCTACCCCAAAATCATCTAATGATATATCTATCCCTAAAGATTTAATTTCATAAAGTCTCTCACTTATAAACTTTACATCTCTTAGTGCTGTTGTTTCTGTAACTTCTATTTCTATGAGCTCTTTAGGAACGTTGTATGTATTAAACATTAATTTAAAAAAATCTACTAAATCATTTTTATATAGTTCTACTCTAGAAAGATTTATTGAAACTGGCAAAACATTTATCCCTTCTGAAATCCAATTGTCAATAGTAACAAAGACTTCTTGAATCAGCCATCTACCAATATTATTTATCAAACCACTTCTTTCAGCTATAGGAATAAACTTATTTGGTCCAACCATACCTAAAGACGGATGTATCCATCTTATTAATGCCTCTGAACCTATAACTTTACCTGTACTCGAATCAACTTTAGGTTGATAATGAATTACAAATTCCTTATTTTTAATAGCTAAAAATAAATCTTGCTCTATTTGCATAAGTGATTGTATTTCTTCTTCCATTATAGAGTCAAATTCTACATACTCTATGTGCTTTAATCCTTTTGATTTAATTCTTGCCATATCAGCATTATCCATAGCTTTTTTTATATCAATTTCATCATTATTAAATCTATAAATTCCAATCGATGCCTCAACATTTATATTCATTTTAAAACTGTCAATCTGACTTAATGTCACAATTTTATTCCTGATAAGATTTACCAAATAAGGAATTTTCTCTTCTCTATCTTCAAGCTTTATTATTAATATAAAAACATCACTTTTTAGTTTTCCATAAATAGCCTCTTCGCCAAAATAACTTTTTAAATTACTTGAAATATTATCTAATACTTCATCTCCTAGTTCATAACCATATATATCATTTATAAGTTTAAGTCTACATAAATCAAAACAAGCCATTACACAGTTTTCTTTCTTATTGCTGATAATATAATTTTGAATATGTTTTAAAAAGTTCTCATCTTTAGTAATATTTATAATCTTATCTGAATTATTGTTATTTACTATTTCTAAATTAAGGTTCTCCTCATATAGCTTAATTTTAAGATATGAAATAAATACATTTATAGTAAATAATATTAGTAAAAGTAAAATTAATGCCTTTATATCTATTCCAACATGTCTTGTGAGTAAAACTATTCCCAAAATTCCGATTATGATAAAAATTATTTTATTTAAACTGTAAATTTTTGTCATACTATTTTTATTCATATAAATTCCCCTATATTATTTTTAAATTATATTACAGTCAAACTTTTCTATATTAATTATAAAGCACAATCGATAGTAAATCAATGTAAGTTAATATCACAGATAAATAACTATGCTACACTAAATTTACTTTCTTTAATTTCATAAATATTAATTTTATTAGCAAAAAAACTATGAAATTAGATATATGTAAAATAATTTCTAATTTCATAGTTTTTAAATTCAGATAGTATTTTTTAATCACATCTCAACAAAATAAATTTAATGCAAACTACACAATTTCATGTTTAAGTAAATACATACACAAAGACTAATTTAACTTATTTTTTACCATTAGAATCTAAGTATGAAAGTATTCCTTGAACAATTCCTTCAGTAAGTTGGTCTTGATATTTTTCATTTATTATTTTTTGTTCTTCTGATGGCGTCGTTAAAAAACCACACTCTACCAATATGGCAGGCATACTTGATTCTCTAAGTACTTCAAAGTTATTTTCAACTATACCTCTATCCCTTACTTTAACATAGGATGCTATAGTACTTTGTACTGACTCTGCAAGTTTTTTTGAACCATCTGTCGCTTTATTTCTATACCAGGTTTCTATACCTGTTGCTGTATTTCCATTTTTCTCTGCATTTAAATGGATAGAAACAAGCACATCAGCAGAACTATTTTTCGCTAGATTAACTCTATCCATCAGCGATACATATGTATCATCAGTTCTAGATACTACAACTTGAATATCTTTCTGTTTAGCTAATTTATTTGCTAATTTCTTTGAAATTTGTAAATTTAGGTCTTTTTCATATCTGTTACTAGTCTTACTTTGGGTCCCTTTATCATTTCCTCCATGACCTGGGTCTATGAATACAGTATATTTTTTATTTTTATTTTCTTCTTCATTGCCAAGGTCAAATTGTTCTGACTTAACACTTTGTTGTTGGTTGGTATTATTACTTTTATCCATCCCTTTTACTAAGGCTACTACACCTTGAGTAACTTTAAATGCAATAAATAAAAATAATATCGTAAAGCAAACCAACACTACTAATTTTTTCTTATTTAATTTTCTTTTTTTTCTATTCAAATGGCTGGTATTTTTAGATTTGTTTCTTGAATTATTGTTATTATTGCTTTTTGACATTTTTTCACCCTTCTTGGTATAGATTTTCACATTTTTTTATAATATTAGTGTTATTTTTTCATAATATTAGTGTTATTTTACCACCAAGAAGGTTTTTTTTCAATAATTTAAAACATTCTACAATCTAAAACTTCAAATTTCTCTAATTATCCTCCTAAAGTAACATCTTGTGTATCATACCAGCTAAAAGCATCTTTTATATCATTACCTCTAAAATCTGGCCAATAGTTATCTATAACATAAAAATCTGCATAAATTGATTGCACAGGTAGAAAACCGCTTAATCTCCTTCTTCCACCCCATCTGATTATCAAATCTAGTCTTGATACATCAAATGACTGTATGTAATCTTGTATGTTATTTTTATTTATATTTTCTACTCCTGATATATTATTCAAGTCCCAATACCATCCATAATTTACCAATAAATTTGCTTTTATCTGACCTTCCTTTGCTTGAATTCTATTAGTATATGGTAATAATTCTTCTGGGAACATTGGAGATTTTGTATTTCCAACAACTAGTAAAGCAGCTCCTTCATCTATGAGTATATTTGCAGCATCAATACATGCTTTTGTAAAAGCTTTTGTTTGAACTGATGGACGTCTTGTATTATCAGTTGTAAATCCATAAAAAGTTACTTCTTCACAACCTAAATCTCTACATAATCTATAAGATTCTAATCCAGGATTTATTCCGCTTTCATATCCTCTATCTTTTGTCATACCATTTTGACTCGCCCATCTTCTATTTCCATCTGGGATAATTCCTACATGTTTTGGTATTCTCATTTATAATCACCTCTTAATAGGTATTATTATCAAAATATTACATTATTAATCAAAACTGTAACATTAAATACATTTATTTTTATATAATTATGTAGTAAACTAATTTAAGATAGAGTTTAAAAAACTTGGAGGTTTATCATGAAAAAAATTTTAATATTGTTTTTTTCGATAATCTTATCATTTGGAATGGTTAGTTGTTCTTCAAGTGGTGATTACAAAAACGTTTCTACATCAAGAATTGAAAAGGCATTAAAATCTTCTGATTTACTTGTAAAAGAATCAAAAGTCTTTGATGCAAAAGAGTTTAACTATTTCAATGATGTAGAAGAAGACATCATTCAAGGTTTTGTAATCAATTCTTCTGAAAAATTATCTCTAGAAGATATTATCGTCATAAAAACTGACGATGTAGATAAAATCTATAAAACTCTAGAAAATTATAAAAAAGACATGATACAAGCACCTTTTGGAGAAGGACATGGAGAAAAAAGCAATTCTGAAATAGCAAATAATACTATAGTTGAGAAAGCTGGCAGATATGTTTATCTAATTTCTGCTGAAAATGCCTCTCAAGTAGAAAACAAAATACTGAGCATAATAAAAAAATAAATATCCTTATCGATGTTTATTAAATATCAATGTAATTTTTATATAAATAAATTTATTTTATTAAAAATTACATTGATATTTTTTATTTATTTAATTAGTGTAATTTAAATCTCTTTTAACTTTTTCTTTTTTCCTAAAACTAGACTTATTAATATCAATCCGACCATAATCACAGTTAATACCAAGTATGTCATCCATGCTAATGTATATCCTCCAGACATATCATATAGCTTTCCTGTAACAGCTGAACCTAAAGCTGCCCCCAATAAAACTACTGCATTTACTACACCAACTATTGTTGAATAATCTCTTTTACCAAATATCTCTGATGTTATAAGAGCAGGTACAATAGTTCCCATACAATTTCCAATTCCCCAACATATAATAAATACGATTATAGCTGGATACTTACTAGCAAATAATAGAGCCAATACCCCTAAAAATACTTGCAATCCCACAAATATAACACCTTTTTCACATCCAACTTTATCAAATACATAACCTAGAAGTATTTTCCCTAATATAACTACTCCCATATTTATAGATATAACACTTGCTGCAAAAGTTGGAGAGTACCCTATATCAGTCAAATAAGATGCAATATGCATTTGTACTCCCATAGCTATTATTGTAATCAAAATTAATCCTACAACCATAATCCAAAATATTTTAGTTTTTACAGCATCTCCAAGCATGATTCCTTTTGCAGAATTGTCTAAAACGTTTTCAGAAGAATCGCTATATCCATATGGCAGTAAACCTTTATCACTTGGTTTTTCAGACATAAATATCAAAACTATGGGTATAGTTGTAACTAAAATTATTATTCCCAAGACTAAATATGATTGTCTCCAACTGTAGTTTAAGATTATATAGTTAGCCATAGGATTAAATATCATGCCACCTACTCCACTTCCCATAAAAGTCAAACCTAATGCTAGACCTCTTTTTTCTACAAACCAATTGCTTATTATTATTGACAGAGGAGTTAGAGTTGTCATACCTAACCCCAATCCTGAAAATATACTCATTAAATAAAAAACATATATACTGTTTGCATATGAATATCCTATATAACCAATTCCTGCTAATACACATCCCACAAGCATTATATTTTTTAGTTTAAATTTTTTTGCTAATTTACCCATAAAGAGTGCTATTACCATGGTAGACAAAGCAATTACTGTATAATAAAGAGAAAACTCAGACCTAGAAAAACCTAGGTCTTCTGTTACAGGTTTTATAAATAAACTTGCACAATTATTTACTATTCCATAAACAGATATCATTAGTATTAAGCCAGCAAATACAACTAACCATCCTCTAAAAAACCCTTTTTGTGAATTAGATATATTATTTGATTCCATTTTTTACCCCCCAATTTTAGTGAATTTAAGATTAATTTATTATTTAAAGCATAATTCTATTCTTAAAATAAAGATTATACCAATGGTTTATATTCAAATCCGTCCAAAGATTTTGTAAACTCTTCTTTTGATTTTTCAAGATTTTCTCTGTCCATTAAGATATCATATGCAGAACAAGCAAGCACTTTTGCTGCACTTAACATTGCCTCAAAACCTACATTAGAACCAGATGATGAACAAGCTTGCCAAGTGTGAGCTGCTGTACCAATAGGCCATGCTGCCATAGCAAATTGTGCAGTTGGTACTATATAACTTATATCTCCTACATCAGTTGAACCAGATACATTTTTGTATTTATAATCTTCAAAGTCAGCAATATCATCATGTAGGTATTTTTCTACTATATTAAGATTTCCTTGAAATGAAGTTGCTACATTTCTTCTTTCTTCTTTTGTAATTGTATTTGCTAATTTATAAGCAAAATCTAAATCTTCAGCTTTAAAGTTAGGTGCTCCTACCAACTTCATATTCTCAGATACAATATCTGTCAGACTTTGATTAGGTAAATAATCATACATTGCATCTATGACTTCATATTCCATTTCTGTTTCTGTCATCATCGCTGCACCTTTAGCAACTTTTACCAACCTATCAAGAGTATTCTTTACATCTGATGCTTTTTTACCTCTTAAGAAATACCATGACTCTGCAGAACCAGGGACTATATTTGGTCTTTCTCCCCCATTAGTTATTACATAATGCATACGTATAGAATCCAGTATGTGTTCTCTTAGATAATTAGCACCTACGTTCATAAGTTCAACTGCATCAAGTGCACTTCTACCAGTATGTGGAGATTGTGCTGCATGAGAAGTAATTCCTTTAAATCTAAATTTCATAGAGAAGTTTGACAGACTAGTTGGTCTCCAAGGGCTATTTACATCAAAAGGATGCCAACTGAAAGCACAATCTATATCTCTAAAACATCCTTTTTTATACATATTGCATTTTCCTACCCCACCTTCTTCAGCTGGACATCCAAAATACTTTATAGTTCCTTTGATATTTTCCTTTTCCATAACTGCTTTTAATGCTACTACTGCTCCTACACCTCCTACTCCCAACAGATTATGACCACAACCATGTCCTGGCGCAGATTCAGTTATAGCTTCTTTAGTTAAAGATACTTTTTGAGATAATCCTGGTAAGGCATCATATTCTCCCAATATCCCTATCACAGGTCTACCTTCTCCAAACTCTGCTACAAATGCAGTTTCTATTCCTTGTACAGTATTTACTTTAAATCCATTTTCTTCTAAGTATTTCTTTTGTACATCGCTTGCAAAATATTCTTCATATGAAGTTTCTGGATTTTCCCAGATTCCTTTTGCCATTTCTACTAAATCTTTTTTATGTTTATCAACACAATTAATTAAATCATTTTTCATATTTAAAACCCTCCTAGGAATAATTATTTTTTACTTGTAATTTAATATATAAGCAATGACTGTGCCAAATAAGTAGATTTTATCTCATTAAGTCTTGTAAGGCTTGTAAATACTATTTTTAAAATTTTAATTATTCTGATTAAAATAAATAGTATTGTAAACAAAAAAAATAAACGGGATACCATTAAATCGATATCCCATTTATCTTCCTATTTATAAGTTTTTAGTAACCCATTTCTCCCCTTTTTCTTCAAGATGGCTCCCATTTCTCCCAATACTCTTCCCAATATATCCCTCTGACTCTAAAAAGTTCATAATTACTCTAACACTATGTTCACTTGAATTTACATTGTTTGATTGTAACTTCTTCACTATCATTCTTCTTCCACAATTTTCTTTATATAATATCCTCATAATCTCACATGCTATAATATTATCTCGATGGCTTAAGTTTTCAAAATATACATTATAAGATTTTTCTATATTCTCATTACTTTCATAATCTGTATTGCTAATTATATTATTTTCATATGTTCTGTTTTGATTATTATATGTATTTAAAGTAAATTCTTTATCTTCAATATACTTATTTTGGTAAGAATCTTTATATATCATAGGCAAATCATTTATTGTAAGTAGTTCACCACCAAAATTTCCGACATATTCAATACAATTTTTTAATTCTCGTACATTTCCATCCCATTTGTATTTATACAGAAACGTTCCCAATTTATCATCGATTTTTTTATAAGGATATCCCATATTTGCTAAAAAATAATTACATAGTATAGGTATATCTTCTTTTCTCTCTTCAAGTGGAGGTATACTGAGTATGCAAGTACTAAGTCTGTAAAACAAGTCTTTTCTAAAATTACTAGAATTTCTAAGTTCATCTATAGTCTTATTAGTAGCTGCAATTACTCTTATATCCAATCTAATTTTTTCATATCCACCAATTTTAACTATTTCCTTCTCTTGCAATACTCTTAAAAGCTTCACTTGAAATAATTGACTTGTATCTCCTATTTCATCTAAAAATATAGTTCCACCATTAGCTATTTCAAATAAACCCTTTTTACCCTGAGCCCTAGCCCCTGTAAAACTTCCACTTTCATATCCAAACAATTCACTTTCAAGCAATTCATCTGGTATTGCTGCACAATTTATAGATATAAATGGTCGATTCCTTTTATCTGAACAATTATGAATAGAGTGAGCATACAACTCTTTTCCTGTTCCAGTTTGACCTAATATCAGTACAGTCGAATCTATTTTAGCGTATTTTTTAGCATATTCTATAACTTCTTTATTCTTCTTAGAGCTTCCTACTATATCATCAAATGTATATTTAGCCAAATAAGATTTATTTATTTTTCCAGTATTTCCTTCATATGCTTCAAATACTTCATCTATAAATATAGACTCTTGATAATTTTTACCCATAAAGTTTATATTGTTTTTGCTAACTATAAATTCTTTATTTAAAGTTTTATCTGAGTAATATATATTCTTTTTAAGATTTGTTCGTTTAAATAAGTTGTATATATTCAGTAAAGGCTTAATTGTACTTAAATTTTTTCCTATATTACTTTCCTTTATATTAAGTAATTTTCTTGCATAATCATTATATAGCTCTATAGTTTTATCTTGATTTAAAATAATCATCCCTATTGGTATCGACTGAACCTCCTATGACTAAAGTCACAGGGTTCCTGCTTCATAGAATTTTGTGTACTAAAATATGTCTTACAAACTCTCCACAGGCTATCCCCGTAGTTCCTACGGTTCTTACATAAGTTATCTATTTTAAACTCTTATTAATCTTAATCCTTCTTTTAGTATATTTATACTTGCATTTATATCTCTATCGTGAGTTACATTACAACAAGGACAAATCCATTCTCTTATACTTAAATTCTTCATTTCCTCGTTTTTATACCCACATTTATTGCATATTTGTGAACTTGCAAAGAATTTACCTACCTTTATAATTTGCCTACCATACCAATTAGCCTTGTATTCTAATTGACGAACAAATTCTGACCATGACACATCAGAAATTAAACGAGATAATTTACTATTTCTAGTCATATTCTTTACTTGTAAATCCTCTATGTAAATAATATCATTCTCTCGTATTAATTTAGTAGATAGTTTTTGTAGAAAATCCTCTCGACGATTAGCTATATGTTCTTGAAGTCTTGCAACTTTTAACCTTGCTTTATTTCTATTTAAACTACCAAT
>JABBZI010000269.1 GCA_012955965.1 Clostridioides difficile | reverse complement strand
TACCTACAAGTTATGATATTAAAGCTGTTTCAACTGAAAATAAATTTGTATATTATTGCTCAAGTGGAAATGTTATGTGTCTTATACCGGAATTATAAAGTAACTATTTGTTTAGGAATGGTTACTTAAAAAAGCAAAAGACAATGAATTTTGAACTATTTCAAAAATAGTTTTATATTTTTAATTAATTTACTTTAGTATATAGATTAGCAAAATCAACAATTACAAAAATATAA
>JABBZI010000268.1 GCA_012955965.1 Clostridioides difficile | reverse complement strand
CACCGGATCACTAAGTCCGATTTTCATCCTTGCTCGACCTGTATGTCTTGCAATCAAGCTCTCTTTTGCCTTTACACTCTACGTACGATTTCCGACCGTACTGAGAGACCCTTTGAGCGCCTCCGTTCCCTTTTGGGAGGCGACCGCCCCAGTCAAACTGCCCACCTGACAGTGTCCCAAGACCAGATTCATGGCCTATGGTTAGAGTCCCAGTACTACAAGGGTGGTATCCCAAG
>JABBZI010000267.1 GCA_012955965.1 Clostridioides difficile | reverse complement strand
CTTGGGATACCACCCTTGTAGTACTGGGACTCTAACCATAGGCCATGAATCTGGTCTTGGGACACTGTCAGGTGGGCAGTTTGACTGGGGCGGTCTCCTCCCCATAGGTAACGGAGGCGCTCAAAGGGTTTTTTAGGACGGTCGGAAATAGTACGTAGAGAGTAAAGGCAAAAGTGAGCTTGATTGCCAGACATACAGGTCGAGCAAGGATGAAAATCGGACTTAGTGATCCGGTG
>JABBZI010000266.1 GCA_012955965.1 Clostridioides difficile | reverse complement strand
AGTTAAAAAGGTTTGATAGATTAAAGTCTATCAACTTGATAATTTTAAAAAGTTATCAGCTTTATATATTACAAATTAGATGTCATATCACTAAATATATATGCAGTTTTTAAGGTGCTAACGCACAAAGCTTGAATAAAAATAAGCTTAAAGTGCAATGTAAGAGTCTACTAGATAAATCAAAGATTTAAGTAATATGCTCTTAAATGGTGGAGATGAGGAGAGTCGAACTCCTG
>JABBZI010000265.1 GCA_012955965.1 Clostridioides difficile | reverse complement strand
CACCGGATCACTAAGTCCGATTTTCATCCTTGCTCGACCTGTATGTCTTGCAATCAAGCTCTCTTTTGCCTTTACACTCTACGTACGATTTCCGACCGTACTGAGAGAACCTTTGAGCGCCTCCGTTCCCTTTTGGGAGGCGACCGCCCCAGTCAAACTGCCCACCTGACAGTGTCCCAAGACCAGATTCATGGCCTATGGTTAGAGTCCCAGTACTACAAGGGTGGTATCCCAAG
>JABBZI010000264.1 GCA_012955965.1 Clostridioides difficile | reverse complement strand
TACACTAGAAGGTCCTGGTCATTATGAAAATGTAGACTTTGGTGGTTTTGGTGAAATCGCACTTAAAATGTCTAATAATTCTACAGCAAATGATATTACTGTTTTTTCCTGTACTCAGGGTATTAGTGCAGGAGAAAATTCAATAATTACTAATGGAAAGACTTGGGGATGTGATTATGGAATGGAAATTTCAACTGGAACTTTTATCAATGGTATGAGAGTAGAAGAAGTTGGTA
>JABBZI010000263.1 GCA_012955965.1 Clostridioides difficile | reverse complement strand
CTTCTAACCCTGTATTTCCTGTTGGACCTGTTGCTCCCGTTGGGCCTTCTAACCCTGTGTTCCCTATTGGACCTGTCGCTCCCATTTGACCTTCCAGTCCTGTGTTCCCTGTTGCTCCTGTATTTCCTGTTGGACCTGTTGCTCCTGTTGCTCCTTCTAATCCTGTATTCCCGGTTGGACCTATTGCTCCGGTTGGTCCTTCTAATCCTGTATTCCCTGTTGCGCCTGTCGCTCCCA
>JABBZI010000262.1 GCA_012955965.1 Clostridioides difficile | reverse complement strand
GGCGTGCCTAACACATGCAAGTTGAGCGATTTACTTCGGTAAAGAGCGGCGGACGGGTGAGTAACGCGTGGGTAACCTACCCTGTACACACGGATAACATACCGAAAGGGATGCTAATACGGGATAACATATTTGAGAGGCATCTCTTAAATATCAAAGGTGAGCCAGTACAGGATGGACCCGCGTCTGATTAGCTAGTTGGTAAGGTAACGGCTTACCAAGGCGACGATCAGTAGC
>JABBZI010000261.1 GCA_012955965.1 Clostridioides difficile | reverse complement strand
TAGCTGTAAACACTGCTATATCATTAGGAGTTATAGCTCCTGATTTTATAAATTCTGGAACTAAAGACATTGCTGCTCCAACAGCTCCCAATGAAGTTATAGGGAAAGCTATTGCTTCTGGTGATGTGAATCCAAATAATGGCTCTATTATGAAGCTAATTTTATCACCAATAGCAGGTAATAATTTTATTCCTTCATATGCAGCTCCTGTGTAAACAGCCTGACCTGTAGCAGGGT
>JABBZI010000260.1 GCA_012955965.1 Clostridioides difficile | reverse complement strand
GGCGTGCCTAACACATGCAAGTTGAGCGATTTACTTCGGTAAAGAGCGGCGGACGGGTGAGTAACGCGTGGGTAACCTACCCTGTACACACGGATAACATACCGAAAGGGATGCTAATACGGGATAATATATTTGAGAGGCATCTCTTAAATATCAAAGGTGAGCCAGTACAGGATGGACCCGCGTCTGATTAGCTAGTTGGTAAGGTAACGGCTTACCAAGGCGACGATCAGTAGC